>NZNM01000148.1 GCA_002694885.1 Opitutaceae bacterium
ATTCGACTGTTGCGGTCCCAGTTGGCCAAGCGGATTGCGGAAGCGACCGAGCCGGTCGAAGGCTTGAAATTCATCCCTCCGGAGCCGGGCGACCGCGGTGTTAGCAAGGTGGATACGTATTTTTGATTGAGTGTCCGATAAAAGAGCGGCCCGATCGCTTTGAAGGTGGTAGGGCGGACCGTCTCTAGTCGGCCGAGTTCGGAGAGATTTGCCTGGGCGGCTGACTGTGACAGCTCGATGCGATGTTGGAGAAAATAATATCAATTGAAGTCTTGTTGGAGCGGGTTTACCCCGCGATAGTACAGCTAGGCTTCATCGAAATCGCGGGATAAACTCGCTCCTACAATTGGTTCTGCTATCCTTTGCTTGCGGTCGGGCCGCCTAGCGAGAGGCGAACCTTCTGTCTTCCCGGTTTCCCGCGCTCAACACGTAGGCAGTGAGGTCCAGAATATCGTCCTTGGTCAGCAAATTCAGCAAGCCGGGAGGCATGGGCGAGACTGTGGAGGTCCCCATTTTAGCTACTTTCTTGCGGTCAATGGAGACTCGCTGATTGGGGTCGTATAGATCCGTATTCAGGACGACCGCATCTTTGTTTAGATTCACGACATTGCCATAGTGTTTGGTTCCGTCTAGCATCGTGACCTCTAGGGGTGCGAACTGTTCGTTGATGGACTTGCTGGGATTGATAATCTGATCGATGAAATCCGCGGCGGAATAGCGGCCACCAGATCCCGTCAAGTCAGGGCCGTTGGATCCACCTGCATTCCCGAAACGGTGGCAGGCGTAGCAAGCGGCAGCTGCGAACATGGCCCGCCCATTATCGAAATCGCGACCTTCTAGGCTTTCGTCCAGATAGGGGGCTATGTCCTCCATGGTCCAGTTTTTGACGAAGGAGCGTCCTTTCATGGCTGCCGCGGTCAAGGCTTCAATCGGCGATTTCTTTTCCGGCTTGCGAGCGAGAACCTCGGCTAAGTCCTTTTGCTCTTTCTCGGTAAACGTATTCAGAGCATCTTTACGGATGTTTTCTACGAAAATTTCGAATGAGCGGCCTCCCCGATAGTTGGCTGCGTTTAAGAACCATTCGATATAGTCGGTCCGCAGCTCATTGGTCCAGCCCGTAGTGAGCATGCGTAGCGACCGAGCATACTCCAATTGCTCCTCTTGGGTGGGAGCTCTTTTGAGCAGGGCGATGGACTTCTTGGCAACGGTGGGCGACTGCAGGTAAACCAAGGTCTCGCAGAGGACTTGGTTTAATTCCATAGTGCTAGCAGGAAAGTGAGCGTCCAGCTGAACAGTTACTTTCATAGCCAAGGCGGGCCTGGGTTGTCCGAATCGATTGAATACGACTTGATAGGTCCTCGCCAGTCCTCGGCGATCGGTTTCGCTCAGCTTGTCGAAATCGATGTTGAGGAGAGCGTTTAGGATATCCTCGCCAAGCGTTTTGTTGACGGGAGGATGGCTATCATTCCGGTGGAAAGGATCGATTCCCTCAACGCGAGCCAAAGCGAGCAGGGCGGGAATTTGCCGGCTTGCGGAACGCTCTTTGAGAGCTCGATTAACCCAGGTCCTCGGAGGCTGGCTTTCAATGGCTATTCGGGCGGCCGAGCGAATAAAGGGGTCTTCATGGTCGAGGTAGAGCCAGGCTTTCTTAACGGCGTTATCATCAACCACCCCATGGTATTGCTCGAGGCTTTTGCGCAGATTGCGGGCCCGTTGCCCACTTGTTTTGGCGTTAACGGGAGACGTGTCCTCATCTCCTGTATAGGTAACGCGGTATAAACCCGATTGAACCCGCCTGCCACCGATGGTGAAGTACATTGCCCCATCCTGAGGGTTAATGACCGCGTCAGTCACGGGGAGTGGGGCGCCGGACAAGAAGAGTTCGAAGTTGCCGCCATAGCTGGAGCCGTCCGGTTCTAAATGAGTCGCGTATATTTTACCCCAGCTCCAATCGAGGATGAAGAAGGCCTTCTGGTATTTGGCTGGAAACTTGGCCCCGTAGCCGAAGGCAACACCAGTGGGAGATCCAGGTCCTATGTTGACAGCTGCTGGAACGCTATCGATGTACCATTCAGGCCATTTGCCCGTGCCGTTGCGCCAGCCGTAGTCGGAACCGCTGACGACGTGGTTTACGCGAGTGGGTCGGTACCATGGCGTATTAAAGTCATACTCCATGTCGGCATCGTAGGTGAACAGCTCACCGTCTGCGTTGAAGTCGGCGTCGAAGATGTTGCGATATCCATGCGAGTAGATTTCGAACTCCTTCCCATCTGGAGAAACCTTATAGATGATACCGGCAGGAGCCAAGCGGTCCCGATTGTGCCCTCGGCCATCAGGCATGCGGGGGAGCAGATGGTCCTCGCCCCAGTTGGTGTTGACCCGAGAGGAGCTCCACTCGGTGGGTTCGGTGTTGTTACCGGTAATCAGGAAAATCGATTCTCCATCGGGCGAAAGGCGAACGGCGTGCACGCCATGGTCCCCGCGGGCGGATATTTGCCGCAGCAATTCGACTTTATCCAGCTGATCGTCGCCATTCGAGTCGGTTACGCGATAGAGTCCTGATTTGGATCCGTCTTCGTAATTGTTGACGCCCACATAGAGGGCATCGAATGCCCATAGCAGACCGTTGCCGGCAATGATGTCGGCGGGCACTTTTTCAATATCGCCGGGATCCAAAGCCTGCCCAGGCTCGGGAGCGGGAAAGCGGAACAGTCCGCCGAATTGGTCGCTGGCGATGAAGCGACCTTTGTCATCCATACAGAGATTCACCCAGGACCCTTGAGTTGCTTGCGGAACGGAGTAGAGCAATTCGACCTCGAATCCCTCTACAACGGTTATTCGGTCCGTTGGGGTGGCTCGGTTTTCGTTTACCGAGTCTCCTTGCTCGAAGTAGGCGGCCTCAAGCGCTTTCTTGGCCGCGTTGCCTTTCAGTCGCTTTAACTGAACATCCCGAACGCGGGCGATCATAGGAGGACCTCGGTGCAATTGGATACCAATTTTTCCTTCGCGGGGTACGCCAGGAAAACGATCGGTAACATCGACGGTGACGATGCCATTGACTTTATGAATGACCCGATCCCCAACTGCTATCACTTCGTATTCATTCCAGCCCTTGAGGGATATCTCGGGAGTCATGCCGAGGTCGCCCGTTATCTCGGGTATCGACTTTGCTTTTTCATCCACCGCGTCAGTAACAATCGCTTTCTGACCGCGGGTAGCGACGATTCCCCGACCAGTTTTCTCGCTGTAGTACATTCCGAGATATTCCGGTCTAGGGTGAATATCCAATTGATTCCCAGAGAGACCGTACGGAGCGTCGTCAATCGGCTGAGCCCGGTACATAATCCCCGAGTTGTTTTCTCCCGAGAGACGGAGCGTCATCTTTAGGTGAAAGTCTCCTGCGTCCTCTCCTTTCCAAATCAGGAAGGTGTTCGCGTCGAGGGTAACCCCATGAGTTGAGCCAACGATGGCCCCGTTCTCGATTTTCCAAAGCTCATCTTGGCCTTCCCATCCAGAAAGATCCTTGCCGTTGAATAGGGACTCGAATCCGGATTGGGCTTGGCTGATCGAGCAGATCAAGGTGAGGGCTAGCCAAATACTGGGGAGCTTGGACTGGTATCGCGGTTTACGGTTGCGGTAGTTCATGGCAATAAAAGCTTAAGTTAGATGTCGGTTTGCTTAAAAGGGTAGTTGAAGCTACGGGAGTCTGGGAAGATCGCGTTCAAGGCTGTGTTTACCAGCTCTCCGAGGCCGATGTTTAAAGTAGTATTCTCGATTAAGGCGAGTATCGTGGGCGTGGTAGATTATCCGCCATCATTGCTCAAGGTAATAGCATGTTTTCCGCAATCAATTGTATGAATTCGGCTATAGCCTAAAATTTATTTGATAGAGCGCAGAAGCTGTATTCCCTGTCTAGCTAGACTTATTGGAGCGATCGAGAGTCGCTAGTCAGTCGTCCCTGAAAACCCGATACCCTATGAAGAAATCACTAATTCTGTTATCTATTTTAACTCTAGCTGCGAGTTTAGTCTCAGGGGAAGACAGACCTAATATTGTCCTCATAATTTCGGATGACCAAGCTTGGACGGACTACAGCTTCATGGGGCACGAGCATATTCAAACCCCGCGTTTGGATCGTTTGGCTGCCGAAAGCGCCACTTTCAGGCGGGGCTATGTGCCCACTGCCCTTTGTCGACCTGCGCTAATGACCTTGGCTACGGGATTGTATACGCATCAGAATCGTACGTCCGGTAACGATCCCGCTGATACAGAACAGAATGCTACTCACGCTAGAGCGGCAGGCAAAACCGCGAAAGAACTGTTGATTTCCCATATAGATGAGCTGCCCACCTTGCCTCAACTGCTTGGCGAAGCAGGCTACCTCAGTCATCAAAGTGGTAAATGGTGGGAAGGTTCGTATCAGCGTGGTGGATTCACCCATGGAATGACCCGAGGGTATCCTAAGCCGAGAGGCAGACATGGGGATGATGGCCTCAAAATCGGGCGGGAAGGATTGGATCCGGTTTTCGACTTTATCGACGAGGCCGAGGAGCAGGATAAGCCGTTCTTCGTTTGGTATGCTCCCTTTCTCCCGCATACGCCCCACACTCCGCCCGCGCGCTTGTTCGACAAATACAAAGAATTAGTGGATAGCGAATTCGTGGCCAAGTACTACGCTATGTGCGAGTGGTTCGACGAGACTTGCGGGCAGCTCCTGGATGGCCTGGAAAACCGAGGTGTTCGGGACAATACTCTGGTGGTCTACGTTACGGACAATGGCTGGATTCAGCGGGAAGACCGCAATGGCTATGACCGTCACTCCAAGCGCAGTCCCTATGAAGCCGGAACGCGCACGCCAATCATGTTTTCCTGGCCGGGCAAGATCGCTCCTTCAGAGCGTCCGGAGCTTTGCAGCAGTATCGATATTGTGCCCACAATACTAGCGGCGGCAAAGGTAACCGGGCCGAAAAATTTGCCAGGACTCAATTTGTTGCCGGTTTTAGAGAGCGGGAAGAAGATCCGAAGAAACACGCTATTCGGCGAATCATTTGCCCATGATATTGCGGACATCCACAATCCCGAAGCCTCCTTGCTTTATCGATGGGTGATCGAAGATGAATGGAAATTGCTGCTCAGCTATGATGGTCGGCCGGGTAAAATGAGGTATCCCCCGGACGAAACGGCTCCACTTTTATTCAACCTGAAATCTGACCCTTACGAGAGAACCGATCTTGCCGATTCGAACCCGCGCATCGTCAAGCGTTTGGCCCGCAAAATTGATCGCTGGTGGCCTGTGGAAGAGCGGACCGTCAAGGGCCTCGATTAAGTAGTCGCGGCCCTTAGACTGCGACCGTAGATAGACCCATTTCCCTGAAATGCCGGCATTTCGTTTGCCCAGGCCTGCTGATCGGCCCGATCATCCTGCTTCCGCGAAGCGGAATTTGAATTCGCAGAAATCACTGTTAATCGATCCATTATCA
Organism: Opitutaceae bacterium; assembly: GCA_002694885.1. Lineage (GTDB taxonomy): Bacteria > Verrucomicrobiota > Verrucomicrobiia > Opitutales > Opitutaceae > Pelagisphaera. The sequence goes on from NZNM01000148.1 coordinate 5,481, forward strand.
ACAGTCGCTGCCGCGAAATAACGCTTCGCATCACGAGGATCCTGCTAACGTAGGACGTGGAATAAGAAAGGCAGGGGGACCCGTAGCATCCTGAGCTTTTCGACTAGTACGGTCCTCCAATTCCGTTTTGAGATCTTTTTAGTGGATCGAATGAGAAGGACTGTTAGAACTGCTCTTAAATTGTGAAGCTCTTCCGTCAGACTCAGATACATATATTGCTGACATTGTCTTTCCTTCTGGGGGCTTGCGCTCCCGAATCGGAAAGAGAGGCGGGCAGAATCAATGCGGTTGAATCAGGCCGATTGCTCGCTTACCAGCACTGCATCGCTTGCCATCAGGTCCCAGAGCCTGATTTGCTAACCAAGCGAAGTTGGGAGTTCGCGCTCACCTATATGGGATTCTTTTTGGGGATTGTCGACTATCAGGCGATGGAAGGGGTAGAGGAATTCGCTTGGGACAGCATCCACTTGCGAGAGGAGTTTGTTCGCGATGCAAAAATGATCCCGGATCAACCTCTGATTTCGGAGGCGGATTGGAAGCAACTGAGGAGCTATTATATCGAGGCCGCTCCGGAAGAAGCGATTCCTCAGCCAAGCAAGTCGGCGATTTCCGAGGACCTGGATCTATTTACGGTAGCTGAAACGCAATACCGTATGGATTCCGCCATTACGTCCATGGTCCATATCGACGAAACGAATAAGCTGCTTTACGCACACGATAGCGGAGCCGAGCGCCTGACAGTTCTTGATCGCAATTTCAATTTTCACGACGCCCATTCCTCGCCTGGAGTCGCCTTGGTGGAGGCTCGCAGCAATGGGGAATCGCTTTATTTGCTCTCCATCGGAGATCTCTTTGCTTCCAATATTGGAGGCAAGTTTGGCGAATTGCAGCGAACCCGTGTGCTATCCGGAGTATTCATGGGCTTGGAAATCCTGGTTAAAGGCTTGCATCGTCCAGCGGATTTCGACCTGGCCGATCTGGACAATGATGGAATGGAAGAATTCCTGGTGAGCAATTTCGGGGACTATACTGGCGATTTTTCAGTGTACCGAAAAAATGTAGACACAGAAGAGTTTATGGACGACCCCCTCATCCTTAGCCAGCAGCCGGGAATTGTAAAAGGGGAGGCCCATGACTTCAATGGCGACGGGTTTCAGGACATCCTAGTAATGGCCAGCGCTGCTAGGGAAAACGTCAGTCTATTCATCAATGACGGAAAGGGCGGGTTTGAGCAGAGGATTCTATGGGAAAAGCATCCATCATTTGGTTACATAGGATTTGAAGTCCGCGATTTCAATGATGATGGAGCTCCAGATATTATTACTTTGAATGGGGATAATGGAGACTCGGATCCATACAATACCCTTAAGCGGGACCATGGGATTCGCATCTATCTAAATCGGGGCGAGTTGAATTTCGAAGAAGCTTACTTTTATCCAATGTATGGGGTTTATGGAGCCGAGGTGGAAGACTTCAATCAAGATGGGGATCTGGATATCGCGGCTATCGCCTTTCACCCGGATTTCGATGCGGATATCCCGGAGAACTTCGTATTTTTAGAGCAGACGTCGGCCCTGGCGTTTAATCCAAGTACGCATCCAGCGACTTTTAACGGCCGATGGCTTTCCATGGATTCAGGCGATGCAGATGGAGATGGCGATGTAGATATCGTATTGGGGGCGGCTTACGTACCCGTGGGCATGCGGGACCGGCATATGGATAGGTTCGAGACCTTGGCTAGCGAAGCCCCGCCAATCTTGATACTAGAAAATAAGTTGAGGTAGCCCAGACCTGCTGATCGGAACTATCATCCTGCAAAAGCAGGACTAGGTTTGAATGCTCTATACATCCAAGAGCCATTTCGCTTTATCCGATATCCGGTCGAGCGTTTCTTGGCGGATCCAGTCTTTTTGCGGCGTTTGCTGGATCTGATCGCGTCCACAAAAATAGCTGTGAATGGCGCGGCGAGGATGCTCGGTTTGATTTGTTGTTCCGCCATGCCAACAGTGAGAATTGAATACAACTACCGTTCCGGCTTTCGCTTCGATGAGCGTTTCATCGGGGTGATGTTTCCATGGGTCGTCCATCGATTCTTCTGGCGTCTTGCCGCAGAGATGAGTGCCTGGCGCAACGCGAGTCGCGCCATTGGCAGCTGTAAAATCATCCAGCAACCAAATCGAGTTGCAGACCTTGTATTGTCCGGGTTCTACAGCATCGGGCCAATCGGTATGCAACTTCTGCAATCCCTGTCCCGGTTTGGCGGAGCGGTAGTTCAGCGAGGAAAGCTTGAACTCGTCTCCCAAAACATGACGAATGGCGGAAAGCAGTTTTGGGTGCGTGTATAGAATATCGAATGCCTCTCCTTTGTTGGCCAAGTTTGCCAGTCGATCTGCTCCCGCTTCTTTGGGGTGCTTGATTCGTTTGGATGAGAACAGCTCATGGCCCGCTTGATCGCCCTCGTCTTTAAGTACTGCTTGGACGCAGTTACGAATAGCATAAAGTTCGTCGTCGCTTAGCAGCTTACCGATTGATGCGTATCCGAGCTTATCGAGGGATACCTTTTCTTCGTAGGAAAGCAGCGAATCGCTAGCGCCTAGTGTATCGATTGGTTGGGACACGAATGGATATGGGCTCTTATTTCTCCGCCTCCTCAAAGGCTCCAGAGGTTTTGCTTATTCCCGTAGGGTGTTCATGCGCTGCATTGAAATGCTTTACGAGGGTTGCTGAGGGGACGCTCGATTCAGGACGCGCTTTTATGTGTTCAAAGTTGCCATACTTGTCTTCTCCTCAAGCAAGAATAATGGGTTGCTGAAATCCGCTTTGAATCATGGATGGAGTGATATAGCGAGCAACGAAACCTATTAGGGCCTCGTCGCTTGAATTTGACTTCGATTCATGGACAATGTTCACGTGGTGGAGAGACATTTCATGCCCATCTACGCAAGGATTTCCTTGATCACTTTTCCATGCACGTCGGTCAGCCGGTATTGTCGGCCCTGGAATTTGTAGGTGAGAGCCTCGTGATCGATACCAAGCTGCTGTAGGATGGTGGCTTGGATGTCATGGATGTGCACGCCTCCTTGAGCGATATTGAAACCGAAGTCGTCTGAGAGCCCATGAACGTGTCCTTTCTTAATGCCCGCTCCAGCCATCCAGAGAGAGAACGTTTTCCCGTGATGATCGCGTCCGTAGGCGTCGGGTTTCGCGTCTCCTTGGCCGTAAACGGTGCGGCCGAATTCGCCGCCCCAAATGACGAGGGTGTCGTCGAGCAAGCCTCGGCGCTTCAGGTCCATGACCAGGGCCGCGCTGGCTTGATCCGTGTCTCGCGTGGAAACCGGCAAGCGCTTGTGCAGGCTGCCGTGGTGATCCCAGCCTCGATGGTACAGTTGCACGAAGCGCACGCCGCGTTCACTCAGGCGACGGGCCATTAGGCAGTTGGCGGCGAAGGTTCCGGGAGTCCTAGCATCGTCACCATAAAGCTGGTACGTCGATTCGGGCTCATCGCGTAAGTCGGCGAGATCAGGAACACTAGTCTGCATTCGATAAGCCATCTCATACTGCGCGATACGTGACTCGATCTCCGGATCGCCCACGCGATCTACGTTTTGCGAGTTGAGCGATTTCAAGCTATCCAGAAAGGCCCGCCGCCGCTTGATGCCAAAGCCGGGCGGATTGCGGAGGTAGAGTACGGGATCGTCGCCCCCTCGGAATTGCACACCTTGGTGCTTGCTGGAAAGGAATCCAGCCCCCCAGAGGCGCGAGAGGAGCCCTTGGCCCGCTGAGCCTTCACTAGCGACGGAATTCATGACCACGAAGGAAGGCAGATTGTTGTTTTCGGTCCCGAGCCCGTAATCCACCCATGCTCCCATGCTGGGCCGGCCGGGTTGTTGGCTCCCAGTCTGGAAGAAGGTGATGGCGGGGTCGTGATTGATCGCTTCACTGTGGACAGTGCGAATCAGGCAGATCTCGTCAGCGACCTTTTTAGTCCATGGCAAAAGCTCACTCAGTTCCATCCCGCATTGCCCAGCTGGCTCGAAAGCGTACTTGCTGGGAACAACGACAAAGCGGTCTTGGTTAGAAACCATGCCGGTGATTCGTTGATCGCCAAACACGGATTTCGGTACTTCTTGACCGAATCGAGTGGCGATTTGAGGCTTGGGATCGAACAGGTCTAGATGTGAGGGCCCACCGGATTGGAAAAGGAAGATTACCCGCTTGGCCTTTGCTTCCAATTTAGAAGCGTAGGACAGCTTGGCGGCTCCGTATCCATTACTCGAGAACAAGGATCCGAGAGCGGCTGAGCCAACGCCGTAGGCCATCTTGGTTAGAAAGTCGCGGCGGGTGTTCGGTTGGGAATAATTATGACACTCTTGCATGGTTTGCGATAGGGTAGAACAGGCATCTTGCCTGTTTAGGACACAGGCCAGTCGTCGCTCTCCGAGCTATGCCCGGTACGACCGGAAGCCTGTGCTACTATTGGATGACTCGTCATCCTTTGGTTAGCGATTCATCGAGGTTGAGGATTAGGCTCATTACGGTGGTGTAGGCCGCTAGTTTCCATTCTGGGTGTTTCTCTGATGAGGGGCGCCGGCCCACCATTAGATAGGCCTCTGCTTCTTCGGGCGCATTTTTAAACGAGTCTTTCATTTCCTCTAGGGCGCTGAGCAATGTATCCAATTCTTGGGAGTCTGGATTTCGGCCGGTCGCGAGCTGGAAGGCTCGGGCCAAGTTTACTGAATCCGAGTCACTGGGGCTATCGAGGATGGCTTCGGCAAGAGCGCGGGCGGACTCTACAAAGATGGGAGCATTCATGACGGCGAGAGCTTGAATAGGCGTATTTGTACGAGAGCGACGCACCGAGCAAACTTCGCGGTCAGGAGTATCAAAGGTGGTCATTAGAGGGTGGGGCACCGTGCGTTTCCAAAAGGTGTAGAGGCTGCGCCTATAGATATCCGTACCTTCGCTCTCGATCCACTTTGTGCTTGGATAATTAGCCCCGACGACTGTGTTGTCGTAAAATCCTTCCGGCTGGTATGGGCGAACGCTGGGGCCGCCAATTTGGCCATCGAGCAACCCGGAAATATACAAAGCCTGATCTCGAATCGATTCTGCGGGCAGACGTAGACGGGGCCCGCGGGCGAGCAGGCGGTTTTCCGGATCTTTACGCTGCATCTCGGTTGAGATTCTCGATTCTTGCCGATACGTTCTCGATAGGGCGATTCGCTTTAGGAGAGCTTTGACGTCCCAGCCAGATTCTTGAAATTCGACTGCCAGCCAATCGAGCAATTCGGGGTGACTTGGGTATTCGGATTGAATGCCGAAGTCTTCAGAGGTTTTCACGAGCCCGATACCAAAGAATTGCTGCCAGAAACGATTAACGACGACTCGAGCCGTTAGAGGCTGATTAGGCTGGGTCAACCACTGGGCCAGCCCTAGTCGGTTTTTCGGAGCGTTTTTCGGCCAAGATGCGATCCAATCTTCAGGAACTCCTGCATCTACCCGCTCTCCATGAGCATCGTACTGGCCGCGGGATAAGACAAAGGTATCGCGGCGCTCTTCGCTTTCCTGCATGATCATTGTCGTGGGAATCTTCCGATCTAGATCGAGCAAAGCGTTGATGGTCCGACCCCTAATCGATTGTAGACGTTGCCATTCCGTATCCGAATATTGGATTAAGTAAGCGGAAAGGATACGGTTTTGCTCCCTCTGGGAAAGGCGATCGGCGTTTTGGAGGACCGGTTCGGCCCTTCCTGCCTTGGCAATAATATGCGAGAGCGCCTGGTGTTCAAAGAGGCTGCGGATTTCGTCGGGGCTGAGAGCTCTGTCGAATTGCTGAATCTCATCGAGAGAGCCCTCAAATTGATCTCCATTGGAAAAGTAATCGGAACCGAAGGATGTGGAGCGATCCATCTTTTTGGGGAAGTCTTGTAAACCATCATGCCGGACAATGGTTCGAACTTCCTCTCCATCGATGTGGATGCGGAATCGCGATGCCGGCGTGTAGGCGTTGTCGTCCTCTTTCCTGCCTGTAAAGCTAACGGACACATGCCGCCACTCGTCAGCTCGGATTTTCGCTGACCTTGTTCGCAATATAGCTGCGTAGGCGGGATAACGTTTAGCGAAAGCGATTTCGATCTCACCGCCGACAAGACGGATGTTCCATCCGTACCCATAGTTAGAGCTGCTGGGCTCGGCTTCGAAGGAGCTATTGGATATCAGAGGAACGTTGTCAGAGACGTTTTCGTTGGGTCGGGCCCAGAAAGCGAGCGTGAAGGCATGAGTCTTTTCTTCGAGTTTGATAGTATCCGCTTTGATCTGAACCTTTGGCCCCTCCGAGGAAGATTCGAAGGCATTATCAATCACCCCCTTTGTTGTACTCAAAGCATCACTACAACTGAGCTCGAGTATTTCATTTTCGGCGCTGTCGGTGAATCCGATCTGCCAGACCGGCTCGGGGATACTGTTGCCCAGGCTCTCGAGGCGTTTTCCCGCATCTTGAATCATGCCATTCGTTATCTCGCGACCTTGGAGATAACGCTCTTGGCTAGAGGTAATCCCTTTCAAGCTCGTTTCCAGAGATTCCAATTGGGCTCGCTGTTCGCGAGTGGGTGACGCGATCATGGGTACGGCATTGGCGACTCGCCCATCCTCTCCGAATTCCGTTACGTTATTGAAGAAGGCGAACAAGCGGTAGTAGTCCTCCTGGGTCATTGGATCGTATTTGTGATCGTGACATCGGGCGCATTCAGCAGTCAGCCCCAACCAGACCATGCTGACGGTCCGAACGCGATCGGCGACGTATTCAACCAGATACTCTTCCTCGATAATGCCTCCCTCGGAGTTGATTCCATGGTTTCGATTGAAACCAGTGGCTATTAGTTGTTCGAGCGATGGGTCGGGTAGTAGGTCCCCTGCCAGCTGTTCCTTAATGAACTGGTCGTATGGCATGTTGGCGTTGAAGGCATCGATAACCCAATCGCGCCACCGCCACATGCTACGCGACGAGTCGTTGTTGAAACCATGCGTATCGGCATAGCGCGAGGCATCCATCCAGTCGGCGGCCAGTCGCTCACCAAAATGCGGAGAGTCCAGGAGCCGGTCGACGGCCTCCTCAAAAGCTTTTTCGCCTTTGGTGGACACAGCTCCATCAAAAGCATTCAGGTCTCCTATTGTTGGGGGAAGACCGGTTAGATCTAAGCTCGCTCGTCGAAGCCAGATTCCTGGAGCGGCGCTGGGGGCGAAATCGAGACCTTCTTTTTGTAGCCGCTCGCCGATAAAATAGTCGATAGGGCTAACTTGGGAAGAATCGATCTCGGGCTTTTCCGGCGGAACGAAAGCCCAATGGGTGTCGTATTCTCCTCCTTGCTCAATCCATAGCCGCAGGGTTTCCCGCTGTTCGTCCGTTAACGAACGATTCGAGTCGGGCGGGGGCATCTGCTCGTCCTCGAACTCGCTGGTGATCCGCAGGTAAAGTTCGCTTTCCGCCGGATCACCCGGAACCAAGGCCGCGTAACCGCCCAAGTCGCTAGTCGCTCCATCTAGAGTATCCAACCGCAGATCAGCCTCCCGCTGGTCCGCATCCTGTCCGTGGCAGTGAAAACAGTTGTCGGACAGGATCGGGCGTACCTCTAAGTTGAATGAAAGCTTCTCTTCCCCCTGGGCCAAAGTGGGCAGCGTCAAGCTCGCTCCCATTAGCAACAAAAAGACGGATGGAGATACAGGGGTGCTCAGTCTAAAAAGGTTCGGATTTCGCCCTCTGAATACGATTGGACTGTTTCGATTGAGTTTCAATATTTTGGGAAAGATTCAGATTTGAGATTGGGAAAATACGATTCGGTCCACAACCATATTAATCAAAGCTGGAAGGGCCATGAATCCTACCGACCCGTTCAACGCTGGCTGAATTTTTATTCAAATGACTGACATTAGGTTAGCTATGCGGTGGTTAATTTGATAGCGAGATTATGCAGTTCTAAGACGTGGTTTTTCAAATGCGCTTACTTTATGCTTAAACCGTTGCCATATCCCTCCGCAATTGCGGGCCGCGAGAATAACTCGCACGGGTTTTTGCGGCGCTGGTTCGTTCTAGCCCTTTTGTTATGCCTAGTGGCTTTGATAGGGGGTTGTGCCCGGTCCTCTTCTCAGTTGCGTGTCGGGGTGCATTCCGTTGATGTTTCTCCACTCAAACTCCCGGCCATACGCAATGGCGGATTTATTCAGAGAACGGAGGACAGGGTAGTGGATCCCTTGTATGCCCGCTGCTTTGTCATAGACTCTGGCCAGGAAGCGATCGCTATCGCCGTGGTCGATTCCTGCATAATCCCGAGTGACGTCTGTGAACGAGCCAAGGAATTGGCTCATCAGCAGACGGGTATAGCCTTCGATCGCATCCTCATCTCCTCAACGCATACCCACAATGCGCCTAGCGTTATGAACATGTGTTTGGGCTCCAATAGCGATCCCGACTACGAAGCCTTTCTGCCGCCAAAAATCGCCTAGGGGATTGCCCAGGCATACTCTAATCTGGAACCAGCCCGCGTAGGTTGGACCGTCGTTGAAGCGCCTGACCATACTCACTGCCGACGGTGGCTAATACATCCGGACAAGTACGCCGACGATCCTTTCGGCGAGAAGACGGTTCGGGCCATGGTGCATCCTGGGTATCAGAATCCTGATTACATCGGCGAAGCCGGCCCTGTCGATTCCGGACTAACCCTGCTGAGCTTTCAGTCTTCGAATGGAGAGCGACCGATTGGCTTGCTTGCCAATTACTCCATGCACTACTTCGGAGCGCGGGGAGGATTCTCTGCCGACTACTACGGATTGTTTTGCGATCTAATGGAGGCGAAGATCCGTTCTACCGATTCGGGTAATACTCCCTACGTAGTCGCCATGTCTCAGGGAACTTCAGGTGATTTTCACTGGATGGATTACTCCAATCCAAGAAAGGAGAACTACGGGATCGAACGATATTCCGAAGAGCTGACAGATATAGTATACGAGGCGTATAATAATATAGAATACATTACCGATATGCCTGAACTCAGTATGGTGGAAAAAGCGATCATGCTAAAACGTCGCTTGGCTGGCGGACAGCGGATGGCGTGGGCGAACGAGATGAATTCGAGGCGTGATGGCCGTCGTCCTGAGAATCGCCCTGAAGTCTATGCCGAGCAGGCGATCTGGCTTCTTGAAAACCCGGAGGAGAAGCTTATTCTTCAGGCGATTCGGATTGGCGATTTTGGCATTACCGCTATGCCCAACGAAGTCTACGGTATTACGGGCCTCAAATAGAAAGCCCAGAGCCCTTTCGAAACCACGGTCAATATGTTGCTGGCCAACGGAGCGGCCGGATACATTCCCCAGCCCGAGCAGCACTATCTTGGCGGGTACACGAACTGGCCGGCTAGGACGGCCGCTTTGGAGCAAGATGCTGAACCCCAGATAGTCGACGCCTTGCTTGGAATGCTGGAGGAGCTTTCGGGCCGAAATCGCAAGGCCCTCGACACGGACTTTTACAACGAGGAACAATGCGTGGCCATAGCCAAGGCGGTGGCTGACGATAACAATCGCGCTAATCGAGGATTGGATCACCGGTAGGGAGCGGGGTGCCGAGCCGGCTTCTTCGCCGCCTCGGTCCCTATGGAGTTCTTGTTTCCCCAAGAGACGTTTCGTGGCTGCGACCTGGCCCGGAAAGCGCCATTCGCCAACTAAACCGCCGATTCCGTACAAAAAGTCGTCGGTATATTCCTAGCGAAATCGAGCCGTATCTCGTAAATTGTAGCCGTTTCTAGAAGATCCCGATTTGGGCATTCTCCGAATGTTATGAATTAGCGTCTCGAACCCGTTTCAGGATGGGTCCAAAAACATGGTTTAAGTAGACATACCGGTATCGGAGGGAACGATCCCGGCTCCTGCCGAAATCATACTAAATCGCTTAAACCTATAACGAATTTTATGAACCCCCGCTTTTTAACGAACGTAAGCCATCGAGCAGCCAAGACGATGGCGCTCTGCTTCTTGTTTGGAATGCTACCCACCGTTCCCATGCTTGCCGGCTCCTTCGAGCTGAATAGCGGGGGTCGAGTAGCTTTCTTGGGCGATGCCTTTTTTGAGCGAACCGTTCGCTATGGCCAAATAGAGACAGCCTTGACCGCCCGCTGGCCTGACCGGAAGATCGTGTTTCGCAATATCGGTTGGTCGGGTGATAGTCCGGAAGGAAGAGCCCGCGCTTTTTTCGATCCCATTGAAAAGGGTTTCGAAAACCTTAAGGTGCATCTGGACCTAGCGGCTCCGACCGTTGTGGTGATCCAATACGGTTCGATGGCCGCTTTCGAGGGCCGCGAAGGCCTGGCATCCTTCGAAGCGAAGATGGATGCATTGCTCGACGCAATAGAGAGCGAGACGGATGCTAGGATCGCCATCCTATCTCCCACGCCACGTGAATTTAAAGGCGACATCTTGCCGGATCCTCGATCCTTGAACCGAGACCTGGAGATCTATGTGGGAGCCTTGAAAACTTTAGCAAATAAGCGGGGCGCTTTCTATGTCGATTTATTCAACACCTTGGAGACCAACACTGAGCGAAACAATATAAAGCCTATCACTACCAACGGGATCCATCTGAACGAGTACGGCTATTTTCTGGTAGCGGAGCGTATTGTCCAGGCATTCGCTGAATATCCCTCGGCCAAATCGATCGAGGTGACCAAGAGTGGCACTAGCTTAGAGGCCAATAGTATCGAACTCTTGAATGCGCGCGTTTCCGAAGAAAGTCTTCTTATCGAGTTGCAAGACGAGCGCCTGAGTTTGTCTCCGCTTGATGGAGACTTTTCCCGAAACTTGACCTTGGCATTCAAGGATTTGCCGCGCGGTGAGTATCGTTTGGAGTTCGAAGGACGGGTTTTGGCGACAGGTAGTGCCGGTCGATGGAAGCGCGGCATCCAATTGGCCTGGGAGCCTTCCAACGATCAAGCGGCGGATTTGCAGGAAACGATCAAGAGGAAGAACGAGTTATTCTTCCATCAGTGGCGTCCGCAGAACGAGACCTACCTGCGTGGTTTTCGGAAGCATGAGCAGGGCCAGAATGTCAAGGAATTGCCAATGTACGATGCCTTTATAGAGAAAGAGGAGATGAAGATAGCGGATCTCAAAAAGCCCAAGCCTTACAGGTTGGAGCTGAAAAAGGTTCAAGGAGGTGAAAGATGAAACGGTTTTTTGATTGGGTAGGGAGGACCGGCTCGGTCCTCCATTCGGCTAAATTTTTAGGAGGACCAGCTCGGTCCTCCCTACCAAGGAACAGAAGGAAAGGCTTGATCTGTAATGGTAGGGTCGCTTGTCCTCAAGCGACCGAACGTAGACCCATTTTATTTCGGCTGCTTAGGGATAAGCAGCCCTACCTA
>NZNM01000149.1 GCA_002694885.1 Opitutaceae bacterium
AAGGCCAGATCATCGAGAAGGGGATGCACGAAAAGCTTATTCTTCAAGGAGGACACTATGCTCGGCTTTGGGAAACGCAGACGGACCTGATTGAAGAGAACGCATTCGAGTAGCGACTCCCTGCGGGTCGAGCGCGCATTCGCATCCTATTATGTGGAAATTTTGGATAGATACTGGCGGCACCTTTACGGATTGCCTAGCTGAATCTCCTGAAGGAGGTGAGCTGAGATCGAAGACGCTATCCAATTCTGCGATACGCGGGCGTGTACTAGAGCAGTTAGGTCCCAGAGCGTTGCGTATCGACTTGCCGGTTGATGTAGGAGACGACTTTTTTGCGGGTTATAACTTAGATCTCCACGGTAGAGCCGCTGCCCCCATTTTGATTGAATCGTGGAGAGCCGAGGAATCGATCGTCTTCCTACGCGAGGATATGCCCGAATTGTTGGACCAGGCTCTTTGTTCTTTGAAGTCGCCAGAAGAGGCTCCGCTACTAGCCATCCGATTATTGACGAAACGGCGATTAAATGAATCGCTGCCCCCATTGGAGATGAGACTCGCGACCACGCGAGGGACCAATGCATTGCTTGAAGAAAAAGGCGCGAGGATCGCTTTCTTCGTAACTAGCGGGTTTCGAGATTTATTGAGAATAGGCGATCAAAGGCGCCCCGATCTGTTCGAGCTGGGCATCCGCAAACGTCAACCGTTACACGATTCCGTATTTGAAGTTGAAGAACGGTTGAATGCCGATGGAGAGATTCTGGTTGAATTGGATGAGACTGCTTTGAAGGAACAGGCGTTGAGTTGTATAGAAAATGGAATCACAACAGGAGCCATAGCCTTTCTCCATAGCTATCGAAATCCCGACCACGAACGCCGAGCGGGCGAGATTTTGCGAGAAGCTGGTTTCGATCGAGTCTCGGTATCGAGTGAATTGGCTCCCATGATTAAGCTTTTGCCACGGGCAGAAACGGCTGTCGTGGATGCCTATTTGGCCCCTATCATGGGAGCTTACCTAGATGCTGTTGAATCGGCGGTAGGCGAGTCTAGACTATCCGTCATGACTAGTTCTGGAGGACTGGTTTCTCGGCCCCGCTATCGTCCTAAAGACAGTTTGCTGAGCGGACCTGCGGGGGGTGTTGTGGGAGCCAGTAGAGTCGGTACCGTAGCGGGCGCCCGTCGCCTCATTGCATTCGATATGGGAGGCACGAGCACGGATGTGTCTCGCTACGATGGGCGTTTCGATTATCAGTTTCAGCAGACCATTGGGAATGCCAAAGTATACGCTCCTTCACTACGAATTGAAACAGTCGCGGCTGGAGGAGGATCGATCTGCTGGTACGACGGCGCGGCATTGCGAGTTGGGCCTGAAAGCGGCGGAGCTTCGCCTGGACCGGCTTGCTATGGCGCGGGTGGGCCGTTGACACTGACAGACGTTAATTTGTTGCTGGGCAGACTCGATCCTTCCGAATTTAGCATACCCGTTTTCCCTGAAGCCGCTGCCGATCGACTCGAAGAAGTTATTTCGGAGATTCATAGTCGGAGTGAAGAGGACCTAACTGAACAGGAGATTTTGAAGGGCTTCTTGGAGATCGCTAACGAGAGAATGGCGGATGCCATACGTAGTATTTCCCTTCGGGATGGCTATTCGCCGTCTGAGTATGCCCTTGTCGCATTCGGAGGCGCGGGTGGGCTGCATGCCTGCGCGATTGCGGATATTCTAGGTATGGATACAATTTTGCTGCCTTCTGATGCTGGATTGCTGAGCGCATTGGGGTTGAAGTATTCGAGAATGGAGGAGTTTTCCGAACGACAGATTCTGGAAACCCTATCTATCTGTGAAATAGGGATACCGAAATGGATTGAAGAGCTCGAATCAGAAGCAAAAAGATCTTTAGTAATTCAAGGGGTATCCCCGAGCGACCTTGAACGTGAAACGGCTAGGGTTGAGTTGAGGTTCCAAGGACAGGAAGCGTCGTTGCTTGTCGATTGGGACTCTTCGCGATCATTAGAAGCGGCGTTCCATGAAGACTTCAAGAAGCAGTACGGATTTCTCCCCAAGCAGCCGATCGAAGTCGTTTCGCTCAAGGTGTCGGTAGCCACAAGAATGCCCGCTGTAGATGAGGAGCTATTCCCGGAATCATTGGATACCCAACTGAAAAGCAAGGGATTCGCTTCAAGAGACTCTCTGCATGGCAGTTGGGCGAAGGGCCCGCTGTCGCTTCAGGATGAATACAGCACTACATACATAGGCGATGGCTGGAAAGCAGTATTAGGGGATCGTGGGACAGTGAAGCTGGCCAGATTGAAAGAAGAACGTATAAGCCAATCAGTAGATTTCGAGGCGGCTCAACTGGAGTTGTTTACAAATCGATATCTTTCATTGGTGGATGAGATGGGGAGACTGCTGGAGCGATCCGCCTTTTCAACCAATGTCAAAGAACGGATGGATTTCAGCTGCGCTTTACTGGATGCAGAAGGTTTCCTGATCGCAAACGCTCCCCACATTCCAGTGCACCTAGGAGCTCTTGGCGTTTGTGTCAGAAGCGTTTGCGAGGCGCTCGACATTGGACCCGGGGATATCGTCGTAACCAACCACCCGCGATTTGGAGGATCGCATTTGCCCGATATCACGCTAGTCGCTTCTGCGTTCTCGAAAGATGGTAAGAGAATCGGTTTTATTGCGAACAGGGCCCATCATGCAGAGTTAGGAGGAATTTCTCCCGGATCGATGCCGCCTAGGGCGCGATCATTGATAGAGGAAGGAGTGGTGATCGAGCCAATGTATCTTGCTCGAGGAGGAACGATAGATTGGGAGCCAGTAAAGTCGGCTCTTAAGAATTTCCCTTTCCCGACAAGGAATTTGCAAGAAAATCTATCGGACCTGGCGGCGCAGCTAGCGTCCGTGAGATTCGGAGTGAGCGAGCTAGAGAAGCTGATTTCCAGTGAAGGCTTCGATCGATCGGTGGGCTATATGCGAGGCTTAAAAGAGCGAGCGAGACTGGCAGTAGCCCAATCGATCAATCAAAATCTGAATACAGATAGAAAAGTCGTTGAGCGGTTAGACAATGGAGCGGAAATTGCCGTGAGCATTAAGACTTCCAGGAAGAAGCTTATCATCGATTTTGCTGGAAGCGCGAATGAGCAGAACAGCAGCTACAACGCGACCGCTGCTATAGTTACGAGCGCAGTTGTTTACGTATTGCGCTTGCTCGCGGGCGATTCCATTCCGTTGAATGAAGGCTTGCTAGACGATGTGGAATTACGAATCCCCGAGGGGATGCTCAATCCTCGATTTCCGTCTGATCTAACAAAGTGTCCTCCCGTGGTCGCCGGCAACGTAGAAGTGAGTCAACGAATCGTGGATACGCTATTGAAAGCATTCGGTGTATCGGCTTGCAGTCAAGGAACGATGAACAATTTGATATTCGGAAACGACCAAGCGAGCTATTACGAAACCATCGCGGGTGGAGAGGGCGCCACTAGCGACAAAAGTGGGGCGAGCGGATTGCATACTCACATGACGAATACGTCGATTACCGACCCAGAGATATTGGAGTGGAGATATCCGGCTCGAGTAGAGCTATTTTCGCTGCGCGCCGATTCAGGAGGCAAAGGCGCCCACAATGGTGGGGATGGGTTGCGTCGACGTATACGTTTCACCGAAAACGTAGAAGTATCCCTACTGACCCAACACAGAGTGCAGGCTCCCTTTGGCATGGAGGGTGGAGAAAACGGGGCGCTAGGAGAACAGTGGAAGGTGACCCTCGACGGTAATCGCTTTTCTATGTCCGGAAGCGAAACGCGAACCTTTGAAGCTGGCGAAGCCATTGAAATTCAAACTCCAGGCGGCGGCGGCTTTGGCAGGCGCGAAGGTTAGACCTTGGGCGGGAAGTGGTATTAGCTGAACAGCGATTTTAGGCTTTGGAGGTCCGCGTTCGTGGGTTTGTCGATCACCTTGTCGCGCGCTTCGGGCTTGGCGCCTCTGGTTTGCCGAGAGTTTGATTCACCTGATTTTTGAAACTTTTCCTCAATCCGTTTGGCAGATACAGGGAAAGCAGTGCCTGTTTTTTGAGCGAAAACCGACAATTCATATTCTTCGATTGTCCAGGTGAGGTCTTCCTTAATACGAGATGGCGCCTCCAATTTCTGGAGTCGATTGCGAAAAGCATCGATTTCGGATTGCCGCTCCTCATAACGTTGCGGATCTTTATCCAGGGCCGCCTGACGCATTTTGATCGCTTTCAAGTACAACGGAAGTCGATTGAAAGCCCAATGTGGTGTCCGTTTTAGCAAATCTGGAGGCGCTAGTCGGTGGATTTCTTTCGCCAATGCTTTAGGCAGTCCTTCGTCTACGATCAACGATTGCCTAATATCCAATATTTCTCTCAATCGATCGATGAGCTTGTAAGCAAGGCCTCTGGACAATGCTTTCGTTTCGTCTGTCGCCTTTTGAATTCGAATGGGATCTATTGTATCTATATCATGGGAACAGAGAAGTCTAACTAGATGGTCGTAAGCTTGGTCTTGAATATCCTGTAAGGGCGCAAAGGCTGCGATTGCTGGCCCGATTTTAGCTAGATCACGTAGGTCTTCCTGAATCCAGGCAAGCTCTCTTCGGAGCTCAATCGCGATTAGCTTTTCAATTCCCATTTGATTGTGGCTACGGGCCTGGTCCAGGTTGTCCATTAGAGACAATCGCAGTTCGCCAGAGCGAGCGATCAGCACAGGGAACGCCAATACGGGAATTCCGTTACGCTCGCCGATAGTCACCTTTTTCTCATAAGAGCCTAAATCGGAAAGCTCTCGGACGGGCTTGTCCCACTGTTTTCGAGCCCGTTTCCAAATCTCTACAACAGTCTTTTCATCAGATGAGTTTGATGAGGTTGCTCTGTTATCAATAATTTCATGGATACGCTGAGCAGACCGTTCTTCTATTACAGTTTCACCCTTGGAATCATGAACCTGCACACGAACTTGCAAGTGGCGAGGGATCGTGTCGCCGATCCAGTCACTATCGTAGGTTTCGATGTCGTAGGCAGATTTGAGATACCTTTTCAGGGAATCTTTGAGAGGCAGCCCATCGGATTTTAGATTGGAAGCAATGATCGCGGCAGTCTGAGACAGAGGCTGCAACCTCCTGCGATGCTCTTTGGGCAATGATTTTAAAAGATGCAGGAGTTTTGATTCCAGGTGTCCGGGAACGAGCCAATCAAGAGTAGAGTCATCTACGAACTTCGCTTTTTCATACGGTACACGCAATGTAACGCCGTCGTCTTCCTCTCCCGGCTTGTATTGGTATTCTATTGGTAATGCGGTATTTTCCAAGGACGTCGTTTCTGGGAAGGCCGAGAGAGACACCGGTTCATCGGGATTCGGAGAGAGATCCTTTTCAGACATGATTAGGGATTCCTTCGAATGGTAGCCTGCTCGTTTGAGCCAGCGATTTAGATCGGCCAGAGAGCCTATGCCTTCCAGTTGGCTCTCGTAAAACCGGTAGGCTGCCTCTTCGATTCCAATCCAACTTTGCATTCGCAAAGTGGTCTGAGCGTTTTGAAAGCGGCTCTTCAGTTTTCGATTTGCGTCTACAAATTCGTAGGGAGCCTCGAAATCTTCGTTCAGAAGGGCTTCCCGGATGAATATTTCCGTGGCTTCCTTAGGATTTATCTTAACATAGGATACTGATTTGCGTTGTAACTCCAGTCCGTGGATACGCACGCTTTCCAAGCAGACAACGCGCCCTTGCTGGGCATCAAATCCTGCCTGGCTGTATGAGCGCTTTAGAGCAGCTCCCCCTATCTGGACGAGCCAGGTGGGATCGATTGCGGCAACGGTTCGGGCATACAGGCGGCTGGTTTCCACGATTTCCCCGGCAAGAATCCAACTAGGGCTGGGGTATTTGGTTTCCAGTTCTTTCTTTTGACTCTTGTTTTTCGCGTATAAGGCTTTGCGGTTGAAGAGACCTGAGCCAGGAAATATCATTGCTTTCCGGTTTCCGGTTGAGAGGTAGATATTCGGCTCTTCCTTTCTGCCAGGGTTGGCTAGCAGTCCGGTAGCTAGCGAGGTATGAATGGCTCGGTACTCGATTCCTCCAAATTTCCGAAGCTCTGCTTTTTCTTTGAGATTTTTGTATTCGGGAATCCGGTGCGTGATTTTCTGGCGCTTTTCGAACTCGGCCAGAGAACGGCTAATCTGACGCTTTACGTCAATCCACTCGCGTATCCGCAAATAGGAAAGAAAGTGCTTTTTACAGAACTTCCTGAGCTTGTTTTGCGTTAGCCGTTCAAATTCATCGTGAGCGGATTCCCAAATGTTGAGCAGCGTTAGGAAATCCGATTCGCGATGAACAAATCGCTTGTGGGCCGTTCTAGCAGCTTCCTCTTTCCCCATTGGACGCGCGCGAGGATCCTGTATGGAAAGAGCGGATGCGATAATGAGAACCTGCTCCACTACACCCTCTCTTTCAGCCTGAAGAAGCATACGTCCAGCAGTTGGGTCGATAGGCAGTTTTGCTAGCTTTCTCCCGATAGGCGTAAGCTTCCGTCTGTCATCTATAGCTCCAAGCTCTTGCAGCAGAGCGTAGCCCGATTTGATGGCGCCTTGTGAGGGAGGGTCGATAAAGGGGAAGGTTTCGATTTCTCCCAGCTTGGCCGCTTCCATTCGGAGAATCACCTCTGCCAGGTTTGATCTCTGGATTTCCGGGATCGAGAATTCTGTACGCTTATCAAAATCAGACTCTGAATACAGACGTATGCAAATCCCATCTTGGACACGCCCGCAGCGACCTTTGCGTTGATTGGCGCTGCTTTGTGAAACCCTTTCTATGGGCAGTCGCTTGATTCGAGCTTTAGGATTGTAGCGACTGGTTCGAGCCAGTCCGGAGTCGACAACGAAACGGATTCCGGGAATCGTTAGCGACGTTTCAGCAATATTCGTGGCTAAAACGATTTTCCGATACTTGGATGAAGCGAAAATCCGCTGTTGGTCCCCACTGGATAGGCGACCGAAGCAAGGAAGGATGTCAAAGCGATTGCCCAACCGGCCTTCCAGCAGATCCCTGGCTTCGAGAATGTCCTTCTCTGTGGGAAGGAAGACGAGAATATCCCCTTGTTTGAAGTCTTTAACTATTCTGTCTATCGATTCCGCGACTCCATCGATTACGGTGAAGTCGCCGCTGTCTTCCAGTAGCTCGTCCAGTGGAGCGTACACCGTTTCAACGGGATAGACCCTTCCTGATACTTCAACGACCGGCGCGTTGCCGAAGGCTTTGGAAAACTTTTCGATGTCGATGGTCGCGGACGTAATGATGATCTTGAGATCAGTTCGGCGTTTGCGGAGCTGATTGAGATGGCCTAAAAGAAAGTCGATGTTAAGGCTTCGCTCATGAGCCTCATCGATGATGATGGTATCGTACTCCATCATGGATGGATCCGATTGAATCTCCGCGAGGAGCATACCATCGGTCAGAAATTTTATCCGCGTCTCTTTGCTGGTTTCGTCGGCGAATCGGATTTTGGATCCGACTTCGCGTCCATAATCGACCTTCAACTCCTCCGAAACACGTTTAGCGATAGAGAGCGCTGCAACCCGACGAGGTTGCGTGCAAGCGATCCGCTTTTTCCATCCTCTTCCTGCATCGAGACACATCTTTGGGATCTGAGTGGTCTTTCCCGAGCCCGTTTCGCCTGAAAGAATGATCACTGGATGCTCGCGAATGGCATCGATGATTTCATCTCTTCTTTTAGAGATGGGAAGGTCCTGAGGGTATTGGATCGGGCGAGGGTCCCATTTGCGATGGCCGCCGCCCTTTTGCGTTTTGCGGGCCTTGTTATTCATCGATTCAGGATCTAGATTGGCTAGTCCAGTTCGCGAGCGCGCGCTTCCATTCTTGATCGTTGGGGAATGATTCGCAGCTCCAATTTATCTCGCCATCGGCATCGATCAATACCATGCGGTCTGCGCCTCTAAATTCGGGGCCGAGCACAGTGGAGTGGGACTTCATGAAATCCTGCTTAAGCAGTTTGGCAGCGGCTCGTCGCTTGAGGTTGTCGGACTGCTCCCAGGCGAAATTGATCACCCAAAATGCGTTTTTCTGCGTATTGGCCAAGGTGGCGCATCTTAGAGCTTCCTTAAGATCATCTGGAGAATGAGATGTAATTATGAATACGGGCCACTGCTTTACGGAAACGGCTTCGCCTAAAAACGATTCGAATTGGAACTCATCGCTAGCGATTCCTTTGGGTACGTTTGTCCCGACAAGGATTAAGCTGAGCAGGGCGATCTGCCCCAATGGAGGTTTGGATCGAATCATCACCCGTTACGATCTTGGTGGTTCAACGAAAATCCTTTGGACGTGAAGCCCAACGACGCCAATTTTCTGGATACAGCCTCGGAGTCAATATCGGTTCCGCCTATTAGCGCCTGGCCCGACTTCAGATCGACATCCACTCGGGAGGCAAAAGGAAGGCTTTTCAAGCCTTCGATTGCGGATTCCCGACAATGGCTGCATGTCATTCCTTGGATAGTTAGAGTTGCCAGTTCGGATTCGCGGTACGCAGGTTTTTTGCCATCGGATAGCGAGTTGCTCGAATGACTCATCTTCCAATAACTGAAGCCTAGCATGGCAATCAAGACAGCCCCCGAAAGACGGTGCCAAAACGTCAATCCATGCATATGATGATGCCCGAAGTGAAATTCTCCTGTATCCAGAAATTCGTGAAAGAACAAAGCCGCTATCCAGGAAAAAACTACAATACTGGCAACGTAGATAAACGTTTCGCGATTCCCTAGGGTATTTCGCATCGTGGTGATTGTAGCGATATTGGTCGCGGGCCCGGCGATTAGCAGTACTAGAGCCGCGCTCACCGGAAGACCGCTCTCAATCAAGGCGAGCGCTAGGGGAATGGAGCCGGTCGAACAGATGTAGAATGGGGTCGCTATCAGGGTCGTCAGCAGGATGCTTGAATAGACGCCGCCTGGCAAATTCGCCAGCAGGTTGTCTGGAGCCATTGCGCTGATCAATCCGGCGAGGAGAAATCCAATCGTTAGCGAGCCGGCGATGTCTCCTGGCAGCGTTAAGAATCCGTATTGAGCACTCTGTTTCCAAGTGGGAATTTGATCCGGATCATCGCTTTTGGATTTTTTTTCAACGGGTTCGTTTTTTCGCCCAAACCGTTCGACCATGGCTCCTATGGCCAATCCCGAGACAAAAGCGATGATGACCCGATAGATGGCGAACAGCGGACCAAGCAGGCCGTAGGTGGCCAAGATACTGTCGATTCCGGTTTGGGGCGTGGAGGTCAGAAAAGACGTTGCGGCTCCTTTGCTAGCCCCTTTCCCCCGGAGGCTAGCTGTGACCGGTATGACGCCGCACGAGCATAGGGGCATGGGTACGCCAACGAGGGAAGCGTAAGCGATGGATTTCCAGCCGGGGGACCCAAGGCGCTGCTCGATCCACTTTTGGCGGAACCAGCGATGCAGCAATCCGGCTACGAGGAATCCGAGCAGCAGGTAAGGGCCCATTTCCGCTACAAGAGCCCATGTTTCGGTCAAATACTGCTGTATCAACGCCATTGTTTCCTCTCATTCTTGCCAAGACGGCGAATTGATGTCGAGCGAACCTCGAACTGGAAACCTGGGACCTTGAAATCAGCTAGGTGTTCTTGGAGGCGTCCCGAATTGACACCGGCAGGCGTACACGAGCAATCAGGCCATTGGGCGAAGCCGGCACCATATCCAGATGCCCGCCTTTTAACGCGAGCTGGGTGCGAATCTGAAATAGACCGATCTTATTTAGGGGCGCATTGACGCTTTTAAGCTTCTCGTCGAGCCCGACTCCATCGTCTTCAACCTGCAGGACCCACTCGTCTTCATCGCGAAATAAAGAAACGATACATATCTTAGCTTGTGAATGGCGAGCGACATTCGTCAGCAGTTCTTTGAGAATCTCGAAGAGCAGATCCTGCTTTTCCTCGAGTTCGACGGAATGCTCGTCCTCGATGGAAATAGTAGCGTCGATTTCGTTTTCGCTGCGGGTCATTTCGACCAACCGCATCGCCGCGCCAATGAAGCCCTCTTTGGCTGGATTCGGCGGACTGTAGTGAGCCACGGGCTTCTGGGCAAAATCGAAGGGAAGGGACTCCTGTTTAGGGGTGGAATCCTTCTTTTTCGCTACCGACTTGGAGACTTCCTGATAGGCCGTTTTCTTGTCGATGCTGAGAACTTCGTCTGGGGTGGCCGCTTTAGACTCTTCCGACTCCAGCGACGGAGCATCCTTTTCTGAACCTGTCGTATCGGTCTCTTCGCTGGGAGGACGTTGAGGGACTTCTTTTTGCTCGGTATCGCTCGCATCGGTTTTGGTCGAAGAGAATTCTTCGGCCAGAGCCTTCAACTTTTGGTCTGCTTTCCTGAAGGCATCTTCTCTCGCTTCCAGGGCCTCTTGAATGGCTTGGTTGGCTTCGGTGATTCTCTCGTAGAGCTCGTTAGCCTTGGGAATCTCTCGAATGACCCCGATGATAGAAGTTTCCTCAAACGCGTTTCCTTTCCAGATTCGCCCCTTCAATTCCAGGGATCGCAAAGGCATTTGGTCCCCGTTTACGCGAACGAGGCACTCCACCAAGTCGTTCTTTAGCGGAAAGCGTTCCAAAGCTTCGGAAAGGGTGGATTGATCCTCAGGGAAGACCCGCTCGACGATTTCGTCCAGGGGCAATTCTGCGGGGCTGCAAGGCAGTTTCAGCAATGCCAAAGCGATGGGATCCAAAACGATTCGATCTCGTCTTGGGAAGTAGGTCCACGAACCCATCTGGGCTGTTTGCATGGATAAGTTTAGGCGCGACTCCAGTAAAGCCCTCTCGGAATTCAGGGTAGCCCGATGGATAGTCGACCGGATAGATGATTCGATTAACGAAGGTGAAAGATCATCGATACAAACGACTTCGTCGACTCCGCTCGGCCTTATAAAATCGGAGCGCTGTAAGCGCCTGCGCGACATCAGTCCTAAGATGGGCTTCTCGAACCCGACCGCCCGAAACCGTTCCACTTCCGATTCCGCGTTCTCGAATTCGTCAAGTTGGAGAATGAGCAGGTCGAAAGCGCAAGCTCGAAGCATGTTGCGAGCGTCGTTTGTCGTGGTGCATCGTTGCAGCTTGTATTCGTCTAATCGAGACCGCTTTAAATCCGCTCGCAAAGTCGCCGCATCATCCTCATCGCTTACCACTGCAAGCATGAAGAGCGTCCCGCCGAGCTCTTCGATAGCGGGACGCGAAGTCTTCAAACTGTCTTTATCTATTGGAGACTCCGATTTCGACATTGGCGGATTGGAAGCCGACTCCTGAAACTAGGATGCGGTAAAAGGATCTGGTAGGCGGTGAAATGGCTTTCGAGGCTGGGATTTCGAGGGAATCAATGAATTGCCGAGAGTGACGTTCTAAGAACATCCTGGTATCGAATACACGGTGACCGATGGAATAGTAGATCAAGGGGAGGGCAGTCTAGCTCCGTTGCGATTTCGCGTTCTTCTGTAGTTTCCATTAAGGGCTTGGTCACCGATTTCCAAATATAAGTAAAAACGCTAAAAGTTATTCACACGTTATTTACTGAGCAAGCACTGTCGTGTTTCTAAACCACTGGTTGTAGGAATTCTCTGATACAGAAGGTTCTTGTGGCCGGATTTCCAGGATTAGCCAGGTTTGCGTTGGCCTGGTGGCGCCTCGGTCGACCGATTTCGAGTTCTATCTCGTTTTACCGATAAGCTCGTAATTAGGAAGGTTTGGGAAGCTCAGTTGAAAACCGGGCCTGAAGTTGAGGCATAATCAGTGGAATAATTCCCAAAATCGTAACCAACGGATTGACTGCGCAAATTCCTGCCACTAATGCTCCGAAATAAAATGTCTACAGAGGCTTCTGCATCCCCACCTCCGTCGGAGGAACTCATTAAAGACGCGGTCATTAGACTAGCAGGTAATTCGCAGGACGGCATTCAATCGATTGGCGGTTTTCTCGCTCGATTGGCTGGTCGAAGCGCTCAGGAAGTCATGACCTACATGACGATTCCGGCAACCATCTCAGGCGGGCCGTCTATATTCCAGGTTCGCATGGGCACGGGGGAAGTTCTCTCGGCTGGTGATGAGGCCGGCTTTCTGGTAGCCTTTTACCAGCACAGCTACGACGAGCACATCTCTCATCTTAAGGATGGTGGCGTGCTCCTTTATGATTCGGATCACGTCGAGCTAGATGAAGAAGAGAACCGATTTCTCAAGATCGGCGTACCAATAGCCGCATTGACGGTGGAGGCTCTAGGCGGATCCACCAGGGAAAAGGGAAAGAATATTTTCACGTTGGGATTGCTTGCCCGGATCTTCAAACTGGATGTCGACAAGCTTAGGGGAATCTTCAAGGAACGGTTTGGCTCCAAATCCGAGGATATTCTCCGCAATGCGAACCTAGCCTTCGATGCGGGTTACTCGTATCCGATCGATAATGTCATGGATCGGTACTACGCCTTTTCGGCTCCCGATGAATCCGGTCCTCCGCAAGTGACCATGGATGGCAACACGGCCATCGTTTTGGGGCTCTTGGCTGGAGGAGTCCGACACGGCGCTGGTTATCCGATTACGCCATGGTCAACCATCATGGAGATGCTACGGTCTCAGCTGCCCAAGTACGGGGGCACGTTTGTTCAAGCGGAAGACGAAATCGCAGCCGCTTCGATCGCTATCGGTTTCTCTTATGCCGGTCGCTTGGCCGTAACAGGAAGTTCTGGACCTGGGATCTCCTTGAAATTGGAATCGTTGGGCTGGGCTTCAATGGCGGAGATTCCTCTCATCGTTATCAACATCCAGAGAGGCGGGCCGAGCACGGGGCTCCCGACCAATGTCGAACAGAGCGACTTGATGCAGGCGATCTATGGCAGCCATGGGGATTGCCCTCGAATAGTGCTGGCCGCCCAGAATGTTGAGGACTGCTTCTACACGGCATTGGAGGCTACGAAGATTGCCAGGAACTACAGCGTGCCCGTTTTCGTTCTGTCAGATATGTCCATGGCCTCTCGTATCGAGGCCTTCGACGAGCCAGACTTGGACAGCCTGATAGTCGAGCCAAAGTTGAGCACGGAAGATCGGCCAGCCGATTTCAAGCCTTACGACTTGAATCGAATTACCCGGCATGCTCCTCCAGGTAGCTGGATAGAAGGAGGCAAGTTTCCTCAAGTGACAGGTTTGGAGCATGACGAGACTGGGCACCCGTCTGCCAACCCGGAAATGCACGTCAAGATGATGGCGAAACGCCGCGACAAGATCAAAGCGTTTGCCGATTCATTGGATGCGACCGAAGTTTTTGGAGATCAAGAAGGCGATACTTTAGTCGTTGGTTGGGGGAGTACCTGGGGACCGATCAGGGAAACGGTTATCCGACAACGAAGCGCCGGAAAGAAAATGGGACATCTGCACCTACGCTATGTAAATCCTTTGCCGAATGACTTGGGCGAGATTTTCAATCGATTTAAGGATATCATCGTTGTTGAGATGAATGATCAGGGCCTATACGGTTTCGGCCAATTGGCGACGCTATTGAGGGCGAATACCTGCAATCCCGCCATTCGCAGCCTAGCCAAAACGGATGGCCTCACTTTTAAGATCCGCGAGATTATCAAAGGGATCGAATCCCGTTAACGGCGGTCCCCATTAACAGCACAGAAAACAAACCTTTTAGAAGAAAGCCTACATCAAATGAGCGCATCCCCAGCCCCAGCAACCGTCGAGCGCGGTAAAATAACGAAAAAAGGCATCGCCGCGGACCACCCGACCTGGTGTCCCGGGTGCGGAGACTTCGCCGTCTTGGCAGCGTTTTTCAAGACGCTTGAGAAAATGCAGTTTCCACAGGAGAACATTGTTACCATAGCTGGAATCGGTTGTTCATCGCGCTTTCCTTATTTTGTGAATACGCACGGTGGTCACTTTATCCACGGGAGAGCCTTGCCATTCGCGACTGGCGTGAGCTTGGGTCGAGACGACTTGCATGTGTTCGTTTTTGGCGGCGATGGCGACGGATTTTCTATCGGAGGCAACCATCTGGATCATGCCGGCAGAAAAAATATCCGGCTCACATACGTGATAATGGACAATTTCGTATACGGTCTTACCAAGAAGCAGACTTCGCCGACATCGCCCCAGGGTTTTCGCTCTAAGACCGATCCTACAGGAGCTATTGATCGGCCAACGAATCCGATGCGTAAATTGCTTTCAAGCGGGGCTACATTTGTGGCACGCACGCACGCTATGCAAATCAAGCATATGATGGAAATGTACGAGCGAGCGATTCAGCATGATGGATTTTCAGTTGTCGAGTGCCTGAGTGAATGCGTGGAGTTCTACAAGGGGGCTTTCGATGCCGCCGTGCCTCGGAAGGGAGGCGCGTTTGACGTGATAGACGAGGACGAGCATGACGTAACCAATATGGCTGGCGCGCTTGCCCTGGCGGAAGAAGAGTGGCCCGGAAAGTTTGGCGTTTACTACCAAAATAAGGAGCCCACTAAAAACGAAATGGAGAGAGATCTCATCGATTCAGCTCAGGAGAAGACGAAGGGAGCCAGTGATCTCGAGCTTCTTAAAAAGACGTTCGCCCACATGAAGTAGTGATGGCGATGTTGGGTGATCGTCGCTTTCAAATCTGCACGCGTCCCAATTGGTTTTTAAACTACGAAATAGGGTTGATAGGGTGTGGCGAGTGAAGATGGCGAAGCCTTTAGATTCCTGGGTGTCTTGCGTCTTCTGTTAATTGTCAATCGGCTAGGGTGGACATTGCTTAACGGCTATTTCCAAGGAAAACGGGATCATAGAGGGATTTCGGAAAGCCAGATAAGCGCATCTACTCAATGAATACGCTTATAATCTCCACACTAGCGCTTGCAGGGTGGATTGGTTGCTTCCCGGGTTTGCTTGCCAAGTTGCAAGTGTTGAGCACTACTTTTCGTTGTTCGAACAGGGATTATTCCATGATCAACTCGAGTGAGCAGATTTTAAAGCCCTTGTGGCGATGGACCACGAAATGCGTTCTTCTATTGGGGGTTTTCGCCGCCGGGCCAATCGAGTCGATTGGTCAATCTGCAGATTCTGCTGACCAGCCGCTAGATGTGAGTGGCCAGACGGAGAACGGCAGCCAAGAGAGGGTTCCGGAAGAACCGAAGGCTCAGGACAGGCAAAAGAAATTGGAGCCTAAAAAGGCGATACGCATCCCCCTTGAAGGCGATGACCGTTTTACCAAAAACGGGGTTGAGTATCGCAAGCAGTGGGGTTTCAAGGCGGGAGTGGCTAGACTGTATCCACCGCTTTACAGCGGATGGGAAAACGGGTTGGAAGTAAAAGGACTATACGAAGAGTATGCTGCGAAAGGGGAAGCTGGATACACGCTCTCCAGCATTTTCTATAACCAGCGTTATTTTGAGGAAACGGGCTCCGAGTTCGTGAATAACTTCGTCCTCCTTTGGGTACCAGAGCGGTACGCGTTTTCGGTATTCAATGAAGTCAATTTCGAGGCCTTCAAGAATACCATCAAAGAGAACATAATCGAGGCAAGGAAACAGTACGCGGATCGGGAAAAGTTCGAATCCTTTGATGACTACATCGCTTTCAAGTTTGGGCGCGACGAAGAAATGGAGGATTTTGTTGATGGCTACTGGATCGTCGCGGAAGAAAACGATTTTCGTCTGACCTACTTTTATACGTCGGAATTCATCGGTTCGGAGAAACGGAGTAAACAGGCTTTCAAACGTCCTTTAATTGCAACTACAAGTTATATGCTGGTTCGCAATAAGGTGCTGAAGATGGGTATCGTCAAAGAGTTTGATGGAAGGGACGATATTCCGATTCTGCTTCAATTCACTGCCAATTTGCATCGCGATTTGGAACTCGTTAATCGATACGAGCCATCGCGCTCACGCAGATAGCCTAGAGCGGCTTCCCTCTTCTCCATTGATTTTCCTGCTTCGCTATCTAGTTGTGTAGTCAATGAGCTTGAATCGGTACGAACGCATCTTGATGGATTATTTGGAAAACCATGCAGAAGAGAAGCGTTTTTGGGAGGCGCGGGTTCTGGATATCGACAGGCGAGGGGGTCGCCGCGAATCAAAAGTATTGGATCTTAACAGCTTGCTCTGGGAGTACTTTGAAGAGCGATCGCGTTTTGAGTCTCCATTCAGGGAGGTAGTTATCCATGAGGGCAGCAAAAAGATCAGCATGCTCAACCTCTCGGAATATTTACTCCGGATGTGGACGCCCATCAAAAAGCCGAAGCGAAGATCGGCCCAATAGAATTTCCTTTCAACCAGTGGAACCGTCCGCTGGCGATTTGCGACGCCGCTTATCCAATTTTTCCTCTCGCCAGGCGCGACGCTCTTCGGCGGTCATGCCGATGTGCTTTCGGTGGAGCCTTTGGCTGATCTCGACTTGCTTTTGCCGTTGTTGGGCCCGCTGGCGTTGGTCGTTGGTAAGCGAATCAAAGCAATGGGGACAGGTAACGCCTTCTTCGTATTTGGGCGACGCCTTGTCTTCTTCTGAAATTGCGTGTCGGCAAGCGTGACACATGTCGAATTCTCCAGGGTCGAGTTGGTGGTTCACCGTCACCCGATTGTCGAAAACGAAACAATCGCCTTGCCAGAGGCTCTCAGCGGGATCGACCTTTTCCAGATAATTGAGAATGCCTCCATTTAAATGATACACTTGTGTGAACCCCTTTTTTAACAGAAGCGAAGTCGATTTTTCGCAACGAATGCCGCCTGTGCAGAACATGGCGATCGGCTGGTCCTTTTTGTCGGAAAGTTCTGTATCCACATACTCAGGAAATTCGCGAAAGTTTTTAGTATTCGGATTGGCGGCTCCCTGAAATGTGCCAAGATCGAACTCGTAGTCGTTGCGCGTATCAATGAGAGTAACGTTCGGATCGGATATCAGCTCATTCCAGTCATCAGGATCAACATATTCCCCAACTTTTTCATTGGGATTTACATCGGGTCGTCCCAGGCGGACGATTTCCTTTTTCAGCCGAACCTTCATTCGATAAAAGGGAATCTCCGGAGCTTCTGAATATTTGACGGTCAATTTTCCAATGGCTGGGTCCGATTGAATGAACTCTAAGACGTTCGCCATTCCATCGCTTGGTCCGGCTATGGTGGAATTGATTCCCTCCTCGGCAAGCAGGATGGTCCCTTTCACGCCCTGGGCTTCGCAAAATTCTAGCAAAGGCTTTTTGCGATCCTGGAAGTCTGGCAGTGGAACGAATTTGTAGAAAGCGGCAATTGTGCAGGTCTCACGACTCATGGAACCGAGCTTTTTGCAATGTTCGCAGAACGAAATCAACGTTTTTGGAGCGATGGATCTTTCAACTTAGAATATCCTTCAGTTGACGGAGCTGGGTGATTAGACCAAGTAGGAACCCAATGATAGAGTTGTCCACTAAGGAGAAAGCTGCTTTGAGAAGCGCCGCTCAACGACTAAAACCAGCAATTCATGTGGGTAAGAACGGATTGACGCCTCAACTGTTAGAAGAGCTGAACAAGGCCCTAGTTTCAGACCAACTGGTTAAAATAGCTTTCAAAGAAGGGCGGGAATCGCTGACGGCTCTAGCTCGCGAGATTGAAGTGGAAACGGATGCCGTTTGCGTGGGCGGCGTTGGAAAGCGGCGCAGCTTTTACCGGGAGAAGAACGAAGATTAAAAACACCCAGGCGAATACGATCGGCAACTGCTAGAGCACTTCCAAGGCCAATAAGGTTTTATCGTCTTGGGAAGCGCCGCCTTGGGCGTGGGTAGCAACTACTGCTAGGGCATTTTCGGGTACCTCTTCAAAGCCTCCTTGCCAGATTTGTGGCAGGTATCGGGCGAATCCACTCAATCCAAGCATTTCTCCTGCCTGGTTTTCGGCCCCATAGATCCCGTCGGTTATGAATACTAGACGATCGCCCTCGAAAAGCTTAAACAAACGCTCTTCATAGATATAATCAGACTGAATTCCTAGTGGCAGCCCTTCAGCATTCAGTTGTTCAGGAAAGGACTCATTGGGACGGCTAAGAAACGCTGGGCAATGTCCGGCGCTAGCAAGCTTGAAGGTCCTGTCTCGGTAACAGTAATAAGCCGCTTGAGCCGTAATAAACATATTAAGATGGGCCCTCGATCCTCTAGCTCGATAAGAATAGCGGTGGCGGCAAAAACGGGGGAAAGGCAAATCAAGGCCAAGCCGGATACGATAATGTCGAATATACGTTTTAGGACCGAGGCTCCGCCCACGACGGCTTCCCACGTCAATCTCTTGACACGAATCCTCATATTGTTGCGCAGCCTGCCTGAGGTTGTCGATGCCTCTGCCCAGTAGGCTGCGATCTCCGAGTCTGATTCGTGGGAATTCCTGTTCATGTTTCCGATCCAATTTCGTAGATCGGTTAAAAACGGGCCTTCAATAGCGGTTTTCTCAATTGCTCTGTGAACGCTGTTTTTCAGGTAGCGTTAATCAGAGTAAAGTTCGAGCTTTGCTTGCGAACGCATTCAAGAGAGGGGCTGCTTTTGTCGTAGAAAGGACGAAGAGATCGTTCTCTCTAGAGGAGGCGGCTCTTCTTGAAACCTATTCCAGAAAACCCAGATGAGTCCAATAGTTGAAGGCAAGATCGAAGGCGGTGTCCTTCACGCAGCCTTGAGTGTTAATCGTCTCGACGCGTCATCGTCACGAGATTTCAAAAAGCATGTTGACGCGATTTGGTCGCCCGAGGTGAGTCGAGTAGAGCTCGACTTCGGAAAGGTGGACTTTATCGACAGTTCGGGAGTGGGGGCTCTTCTAGGCGTGTACAAACGCTTATCGGGTGACGAACCCAATTTGCAGCTCAAGCGGGTGCAAGCGCCGGTGCAATCGGTAATAGAACTACTGCGCCTCCACCGTATTTTCGACATTTCCAACTAGTATCGAATGTTGGAGGCGGATGAATCCCATAGGTAATCGGGAATTCCATTTGGGCAGTTCAAAACTGCCGAGATTGAGGTAAAGTAAGTCAAGGGAGCGAAAATCCATACTCTTAAGTGAGTGTCTCTAAGGTCGACGTGGTTTTTGCCGAATCTATGGGTAGTCTTAAGGCTAGTCTGATAGCGCGATTAATCGACGCGGAATTCGGGTTTGTCGAGGGGCGGTTTATAAATTTAGCGACGCATTTATCCACTTCAGCGCCTCATGGAATCTACAGGCCCAAATTTTAAAGAGATCTTTCAAAAGTCTCCCTCTGCACAGATCATCGCCAAAGCCGGGCGGGTTCAATTGGCCAATCGAGCCGCCAGTGAACTGCTAGCGAATTCATCCGATCCGGAATCCCTATCGGATACGCCTTTGGAGGCCTATTTCAAAAACTTGGGGAACTCGCTGGAAGGCTCCAGCGGTGTAGCCACCCTCCCGCTTGCCTCGCCATCAGAGAAAGGTCCCCAATCGTGCGAAGTCTTGAAAGCGTCAATAGGCGAAGGCGAATCGGTTTGGATGCTGCATCCAACAGGATTGGCTCCGACTGAATACGAGTCCGCTCTTTCGGGAGCATTGGATCGATCGACTGATGGTATAATCTGCCTTGTTCTAAGCGAAGGCTCGGGTGTGGAAGACAAAAGCTGGCGCATACGATTCATAAATCGAGCGGCAAGAAACCTTCTGGGAATATCCGCCTCTAGCGTTCAGGGAAAGGCGTTGGACCAACTGTGCCCGAATTTCGAGGACTTGGCATTGGAGCAGTTTTTAGAAAATGCGACTACGGAGCCAAAGGCTGCATCGCGTGAATCGACCTTCAGTTTAGAGGGAGAGTCTAAGACGGTTGTGCTCTCGACTAGGAACGCGAGTGAAAAGGAAACTATTTTAGTCATTGAAGACGTAACTCGGGCTCGCCGCATCGAGAAGGAGTTAGAAAGCAGCTCAAACGAGCTCGAGCGTTTGAGCTCGCAAGTTCCTGGGGTCTACTTCCACCTGGAAATCAATCACGAGGGAGAACCTTCGTTCCCTTTCATTAGTGAAAAGATTAAAGATCTGTTGGGAGTTGAGGCTAATGACGTGATGCAAGACGCGTCAATCGCCATAGGCGCGGTTTTCGTCGAGGATCTTGAACGCGTTTACGAGAGTCTGGAGGTTTCATCCAAGCACTTAAACCCGCTTTATCTCGAGTATCGTGTCAATGGGCCAAACGGAAAGCAGAAGTGGGTTTCTACCAAAGCTATACCCGAAAAGCTTCAGGACGGTTCCACGATCTGGTATGGAATTTTTGAAGACGTTACGCTTCGGAAGGAGTCTGAAGAGCGTCTGCGAATGGTGTCAGCCGCAGTGCAAGTTTCTAGCGACTTCATCTTGATGATGAATCTAGAAAGCCAAGGGGTTTATCACAACAATTCTTTTGTCAGCGTTCTTGGATACGACTCGATTGATCAGCTGAACAATTCGGGTGGCGCCGCAGTATTATTCGAGGATTCGGCGATCTTTGAGAAAATCGTTCAGGAAACGCAGGAATACGGGCACTGGCAGGGAGATGTCCAGATGACAACTGAATCCAGCCGCGTGTTGGACGTCTATTTCCGTACAGTGGCGGTTCGAGACGAGAAGGGCCGCATCACTACCATAGTAGCCACCGGAACGGATGTTACCCATAGTAAGCGCAGGCAAAACTTCTTCAAACGCTACAATTCGGTTCTCAAAGCTCAATCGGAAGCGTCTACTGATGGTATCCTCGTCGTGAACGAGCGAGGAATCGTTTCGAACTACAATAAGCGCTTCCACGAGATCTGGTCACTATCGCCAAGCGTGATGGATGGAGGGGATCCCGGTAAGATTTGGGAAATGGCTTCTCAACTTATGCCAGAGCCACAGGCTTTCCTAGAAAAGGCCCATTCGATTTCGGCGAGCGAAACCGAGACCATCAAAGACGTTTTGGAGCTTGTGGATGGCCGCATATTTGAGCAAGCGTCATTCCCGATCTGTTCGCCGTTGGGCGAGTCTTACGGCCGGGTTTGGTTCTTTCACGAAATCACTGAACAGAAGCGCTCCGAGGAAAAACTGCGGGCCGCCATGCTGGAAGCGGAAGAGGCGAACAAGTCCAAGAGCTATTTCCTTGCCAACATGAGTCACGAGATTCGCACGCCGATGAATGGCATTATCGGAATGACAGGTCTCGTTAGCGATACGGATCTAACTCAGGAGCAGCGTGAATGCGTGGATACGACCCGGGCAAGCAGTGAAGCCTTGCTTGTAGTTATCAATGACATACTTGATTTCTCGAAGATCGAGTCCGGAAAGCTGGAGCTGGAAAGCATCCTTTTCGATCTAAGGGATTGTGTAGAAGAAGCCGTTGATACCTTAGCCCTACAAGCTACAGAAAAGGGGCTGGATATTGCCTACGTTATCGATAGCGGCATTGAAACATCTCTTCTCGGCGACCCAACACGATTACGGCAGGTGATCGTAAACTTAGTAGGCAATGCGGTGAAGTTCACCTCGAAGGGTGGCGTCTGCATAAAAGTTGGGAAGGTCGAGGAGGACGATAGCCAACTGAAGGCCCAGTTCTCAATCCAGGACACGGGCATAGGCATCCCGGAAGATCGGGTTGGCAGGTTGTTTGAATCCTTCAGCCAGGTAGATGCGTCGACTACCCGGAAATACGGCGGCACGGGACTAGGACTTTCGATTAGCAAGAATCTTGTGGAACTGATGGGCGGTACCATGTGGGTGGAAAGCATCATCACTGAGGGCTCCACTTTTCATTTTACGGTGTCATTCAGCAAGTCTGCGATTGGCGGGCTAACGTCCGAGGTTGTGAATGTAGACGATTTTTCGGGCAAAAAAGCCTTGGTAATCGAACACAAGGAATTCAGCCGAGCGTCTCTAAGCAGCCAAATAGAATCCGTTGGCGCCATTCCCGTTCCCCTCGAGTCGGTTGCTAGTATTGAAGAAGTAGATATAGATCCCAAAGAATTGATTTTGGCTTTTATTGAGTCGGGAATTGATGGATTAAGTGGGGACGAGGCGATCGAAGCCGTACGAAAACAGTGCGGAGTAGCTGAACTCCCAGTGGTGCTTTGCGGACCATTGGGATCTGTTCACACAAGTGGAGACCAGCCAGGAAAGGTGATGTCCCAGCTTAAGCCTAGCAAGCTAGCTAGCACTAAGCGGCATATGCTCGAGTCAGTTGGCAAGGTTGAGCGAACTGTGAAGAAAGCCGAAAAGTCTACAGAGAAACTAGGCGAAAGAATGCCTATGTCCATTCTTCTGGCGGAGGACAATCTTGTGAACCAAAAGGTGGCGACGCGTCTTTTCAAGAAACTGGGATACAAGATAGACGTGGCTAATAATGGTTTGGAAGTCATTAAATCTTTGGAGGAGGGCGCTTACGATCTCATTTTCATGGATATTCAAATGCCAGAGATGGATGGTCTCGAGGCGACGCGCCAGGTCATCGCCAAGTGGGGTGAAGAGCGGCCACGCATTATAGCGTTGACGGCGAATGCCATGAAAGAAGACAGAGAGAAGTGCTATGAAGCGGGAATGGATGACTATCTGACAAAGCCGTTTAAACCTGTTGAGCTGGAAGATGCGATTGCGAAAACCTACGAAAAGAAGTCATCCGAAGACGCTCCTGTCTCGTAGTCGATAGGCAGTTCGGAATCATAGCGCTCAGGTATTTCGAGTTTGATGAGCATAAAGATCTAGGCTTGCATGTAGACCGTCTATTTGCGAAATCGCAGGGGCTGCTGCTTCATGCCAAACCTCTTCGCCAACGATTGTTCAGACCGCGAATTTGAAACTTTCTGCTCGTATCAGGATTTTGTTGAACGAAACGAGGTAGTCAGTGTGCCTCGGACGGAGAATCCAGACGTATCCATAATTATCCCACTTCGCAACTCTCCTGAGTTTTTACTAAATTCAATTGGCGCCCTGTCGCGTGGCGAAGCGAAAGGCATCGAGGCAATCGTCGTCGCGGAAAAACGTGATCTTCAAAACTACTCGAAGCTAGAGTCTCTTGTGGAAGGGGTCTGTTTTTGCCGAGTAGATGAGATCGCGTCGATGTCTCAAGCGTGGAATGAAGGGGCGAGCCAGGCTCGCTCGCCATTCCTGCTTTTCATGAAAGAAGATGCTCGATTGCTGGAAGGGTCCTTGGAAGCTCTAGTGCTCAGTTTTCCAAAGCTTGAGGGGGTGGGCGCCGTAGGAGGAATGCATCTCGATTCTGAAGAGGAATTGATAGAGGCGGGAGGTTTGCTTTTCAATTCGGGGCATTGCCGGTCATTCGGTCGAGGCTGGAATCCCGATGATTTTCGCGTCCAATACCGGCGAGAAGTGGCCTATTGCTCGGGGGCCGCTTTACTCGTCAAGCGAACGGTATTTGAAGAAGCCGGGGGATTCGATCTATTGTATTCAGACGAATACTACGAGGATGTAGATCTCTGCCTCCGAATCGCTGATACCGGGAATCGAGTTGTCTACGATCCGGAATTTCGGATTCAACGACATTTGGAGTACAGGTATGACTGGAGCCGATGCGCCCAACTGCTGGAGTCCAATCGCAACGTTCTTTTGCGACATCGCGAAGCTAGTTTAGGATCGCTCCCATCGGAGAGCGCGTATCCAGTCGAAGTATTCTTTGAAAAAGCTCAGGGCAAAAGAATTCTATGGATCGAAGATGCTCCACCTTTTTCCCACATGGGAGCGGGTTTCCCAAGGACGCGAGCCATGCTAGACGCGCTCATTGAATTGGGGCATTCGGTTACGCTGCTACCAACATTTTGGACGAAAAGCGATTATGCGGATGTCTATCGGGACACTCCGAGGGAAGTGGAGGTTGCGTTGGGAATAGGGAATGAAGGCTTCTCTGATTTCTGGCAAAAGCGAAAAGATCACTACGATGCAGTCATTATTTCCCGTCCAAACAATTTGAATTCCCTTGGTTCGGTAGTGTTCGATTCCAAACGATCACGACCCTACCTCAAAGTCATATACGATGCTGAGGCGATTTTCGCGAATCGCGAGATTAACGAACGTCGATTGCAAGGAATGCCTCTTTCAATAGGCGAGGAGAAGGCGCTTCTGCAAAAAGAGTTGGGGGCCGCTATTGATTCGGATAGCGTGTTTGCCATTTCTGAAACGGAGCGAGCTCAGCTTGAAGATTTGGGATTCCCGCGAATACGGATGCTTAGGCACTATTCAGAAATTAGATTGTCTCCACGCGGCTTCAACGATCGTAGTGGGATCCTTTTTGTGGGAGCCGTTCACTCTGACGATGCGCCGAATGCAGTTGGATTGATCGACTTTATTGAAAACTCGCTACCTCTGATACGACAGCGATCGAAAGAGAACATAACTCTGTACTGTATGGGCAAATACAATTCTGAGAATTTGCTGAAATACGCGACCGACACCGAAAGGTTTTTGGGATTCGTGGAGAACTTGGATGAATGGTACAATAGATGCCGAATCTTTATTGCCCCGGCGCAGCTTGCCGCAGGCATACCGCTGAAAATCATCGAAGCGGCCTCGCGGGGAATTCCTGTTGTTGGCTCTCGTTTAGCCCAAAAACAGCTAGAGTGGGGACCTGAAGAGATGTTGTCGGGAGATTCTGGGTATAATTTTGCAGAAGCCTGTCTAAAGCTTTATAATGATGAGAATCTCTGGAGTTGCTTGCGGCGCAATGCTATGGATCGAGTAAAACGAGACTACAGCCACCAAAGCATTGTCGATGCTTTGCGAAGCGTTCTTGGATAGCTAGTTTAGCGTCAGAGAAGTTCTTGGCCTAAATTGGGATCGCGGGCGGCTCGCCCGCTTTTTTGAGGAGAACTAGTTCGTCTAGTATGGGATTGGGCGAGACGCCCAATCCAGCACGCGAGACGCGCGCGCTCCCCGAGCTCCCGCATTAATCGAGCTCTTTGACGTAGTCCAAGGGCAATCCCACTTTTTCCGCTACCTCGGGAATCAACTCATCCCCGTAGCAGAACGGCACCTCGAATTTCACGTGAGCAGCGCAGCTCGCAAAATGGAGAAGCGTGATGTAGCAAAATTCGTTGGTTGCGAAACCAGTGGGCTCATGATGCCATGCAGTGGCTCTCACAATGTTTTCCGGCAATCCCCACATCGCGAAGAGAAACGCCCCAATCGATGCGTGATCGCATTTGTAGATTGCTTGTTCCAAGTGCCATAACGGACGATTGTTTTCGATAGATCGACGTAGTCTTCATCCTTGTTGGCAAGGAGGACAAGCTTGCCCAAATCATGTAGCAACGTGATGCTCGAAAGGGATTGAGCTTGCTTGGCGGAAACTCCGAATTGACGCATTTGGGATCCGCATTGGCTGGTCTCTACGCAATGCTTAAGGACGCCATTAGCGATTTCCTGCATTCCCGGAGATAGCTCGAGCTGCTTCTTGGCTAGTTCGGTGATGGCCAGATTGCGCACGTAGTCCATGCGAAGCATTTGGATTGCCTGCTCTATGGTGTCCACGTGGCCGCCAGCTCCCAAGAAAGCGGTGTTGGCTACTTGTAGAGTAGTCGCTACGGCGGTGTGGTGCTTGGAGATAGCTGGTATGAGATCTTCCAGGGAGCAATTCGGATTGTCCGTAGTCTTGAGCAGCTCCTGCATGGGCTGCGTGTTTATGTGCAGCTCCTTCGTATCTCTTACAATCTCTACGACTTCCTTTTTCCGAATGCGCAACTGAGTGCGAAGGACGATGCTGACAGATCAGAGGAGCTCGCTCGGCTTGATGGGGGACTCAAGATACATGTGGGCTAGTCCCGTACCCGTTTGAACACTAGATTTGTCAGAGGGATCGATCAGGAGGACGCGCAGCGCGTTTGGATATTCGCGTTTGGCGGTCGAGAGGAGAAGATCTCCTGGATCTCCCGGAAGATTTAACTTGGTGACTATGATATCGGCTATTGATTCATCGAGCTGGTCAAGGGCTTCGTTGCTGTCCCGGGCAGTGCGCACATCCCAGCCTTCCCTCGCAGTCAAATCGTTTGAGCTGAACGACTGGGCGAATTTGGAGTCGTCGTCTACCACTAGCAGATTAATTGCTCTCTTAGTCGTTGAAGTCATTATGCCGTATCTGTGGGGATACGAGAAGCCCTGTGGGGGACTTCCTCATATGGTTATATCGAGCGGATCTGGGGCAACCAGAGAACAAAAGCCAGATAAACCTGGCATAATTAGAATACATGCCGGTTTGACAATAAATTGACTACTGGCGCGCTCGGTTCCGTTGATTTGCTTGTCTTTCTCTTTCTAGGCTTAGCGAGCGTTAATCTTTGAGAAAGCGGGCTATCCAATCTGAAATCCGTCTGCCCAGTTGGGCTTTGCTCATAAGGTCAAGTGCCTCGACTCCCGAGGCGGATACGAAGCTCGCCTGGTTCGTATCTTCCCCGAAAACAGCTCCCCCACCAACGTCGTTGGCGACGACGAGATCGCAGCCTTTGGACGCCCGCTTAGATTTCGCGTTGTCTATCAGATTTTCAGTTTCGGCGGCAAAGCTTACGACCACTCTTGGGCGTTCGTCGCTTGGCAAATTTCCTACCGATGCAACGATGTCAGGATTCTCGGCGAATTCCAAACTAAGCCCTTCGCTCTTTGTGATTTTACGCTCAGATTGGTTGGCTACCTTGAAGTCGCAAACCGCGGCGCAAGCCACGAAAATATCCGCGGGTAGCATACCCTTGACGGCTAGGCTCATTTCTTCCGCTGATTCGACCGCTTTAACTTCGAGATTGGGGTGCGAGTCGGGCGATGAGCAATTCGCCCCTGCCACCAAGGATACTTGGGCTCCCGCTTTAGCAAGCGCCAAGGCAATGGCGTTTCCTTGTTTGCCCGACGAAAAATTGCTTATGTATCTGACCGTGTCGATCCGCTCAATGGTGCCTCCTGTCGTGACGATCGCGCGTTCGCCATCCAGAGTGTGAGCTATTTCGAAATGCTCGATTACGGATTCGAATATGGCCTGTGGCTCAGCCATTTTTCCGATTCCGACTTCGCCGCAGGCGAGTTCATCTACTTGCGGTGGAACGATTGTAGCTCCATCCGCTCCAGCCATTTCTAAATTCCGTTGGAACGCGGGATTCTCCCACATTTCCACATTCATGCTGGGGGCAAGTATCACTGGCTTGTTTTTGGCAAGCATGACGGTTGTAGCCAAATCATCTCCTTCGCCCCCAACCATTTTCGCGATAAAATCAGCGGTGGCTGGAGCGGCTACGATGAGATCCGTGTTTCTGGAAAGCTCGATATGATTCATCTGGAACGCGTCGTCGCCCCACATTTCCAAGTGGGCTTTCCGGCCGGTTAGCGTTTCTACAGATAGCTGGGTTACGAATTCCTTGCCTCCTTTTGTCAGCACAGCTTCCACAACGGCTCCGGCTTTGGTCAATAGCCGTATCAGCTCCAGAGATTTGTAGGCTGCGATGCTTCCGGTGATGATTAAGAGAATGCGTTTACCCGCGAGCATGGGAATCAAGTGGGGGTATGTTTATAGAATTCCTGCTTAGGGCAAGCGCCGAACGGGGCCATTTATTTTCCTGATTCCATACTACCCGCTACGGCTACTTGCGAAATCGAACTGCAATTGCCGGGACGAGGTTCGGGTTTCTCCCGCAAATCGCACGCCTATGCCGATCAACCGCACGGGAAGCGCTTTACGTCCAAAAGCCTCCTGGCAAAGCATTTCCGCGTTTTTTCGGGAAATCTTGAGTCCGGATCGCTCGATCGTCGTTCGGGTAAAGTCGGCGAATTTCAGTTTAACGAAAAGCTTGGCTATTTGCCTGTCGGATTTTAGCCGCAGAATGTCCTCCTCCAGTTCTGCGAATAGGGTCTCGATTTTCGATAGGCAGGCTTCGAGTGTATCCAGATTAGCTGGGAATGTTCGTTCGACGCTAATGGATTTTCGTATCCGATCAGATACTACTGGACGATCGTCAATGCCTCGGCAAAGATTATAGAGCTCGCTCCCGAATTTACCGAATATATGAGCAAGTTGCAAAGCGGTGAAAGCTTGCAGATCGCCGCAAGTATCGATCCCCTTGGAATGCAATTTCTCTTCAGATTTTTTGCCGATTCCCCAAATTTTTGATACTGGCAGATCCGACATGAAACCGTCGATTTCGGATGCCAGAATTTGAAATAGGCCGTCCGGCTTCTTCCAATCGCTGGCTATCTTGGCGAGCATCTTATTGGGAGCGACGCCAGCGGAAGCTACCAACCCGAGCTCACGCCGGATTTGCTTCTTGATTTGAAAAGCGATTTCCTTCGCGTCCTCTTTTCGGCTAGAAACGTCGAGAAAAGCCTCATCCAGAGAGAGTGGTTCGATGAGATCGGTGTAGCGCTCGAAAATTTTGCGAATGCGTAGCGATTCCCGGCGATACGCGTCGAAACGGACGGGAAGGATAACAAGATGCGGGCACTTTTTTAGGGCCATGAAGTTCGGCATAGCTGAACGAACGCCGAAACGGCGGGCTTCGTAGTTGCAAGTGGTCAAAACCCCTCGTAAGCTCCTTCCTCCTACGGCAACGGGTTCTGGGCGCAGGGAAGGGTTGTCGCGAACTTCGATCGCAGCATAGAAGCAATCCATGTCTATATGAATAATTTTCCGTTCCATGTTCCCCAGCATGAAAATAATGCCTGGCTTCGCCTCCCTCTATTTTCGATGGACAAGCTAATCAGCCCTACATTTATGAGAGTTTGATGGCAGAACGCCTTTCCAAAGCCAAGCTTTCGATATTTCGCCGATTGAGCCGCAAGAAGCATCGGACTGCTGAGGGACGGTTTCTAATCGAAGGATGGCATTTGCTGGGAGAGTGTCTTGAAGCCGAGGCGCGCCTATTAGCTGTAATTTATGATCCGTCGCGTTCGCTGCAGGATCAGGACGAGAGAGTGCTGCAGTTGGCCATGGAAAAATCTGAAGAGGTTTACTTGGCTAGCGATGATCAATTGCGAGCCATCGGAGAAACGGTAACAAGCGCAGGAGTTGTCGGCGTTATTGCCTCCGTGGAAGAAAATTGGACAAGGCTCGCGGAAAAGCTTTCTCAAATCGAAAGCGGCTGTGTACTGGCGCTCGATGATGTGAGCGATCCAGGGAACTGCGGTACAATCATTCGAAGCGGGGATTGGTTTGGGGCAAAGGCGATTCTATTAGGGGAAGGATGCCCCAGCAAAGAGAACGGGAAGGTTTTGCGAGCGTCCATGGGCGGCGTTTTTCATTTGCCGATTGCTGAATGCCCTTTTTTGGAAGGCAGCCTAGTGGAGTTACAGGCCTTGGGCTTCCAAATCATAGTGTCCAGTTTGGTCGAAGAAGCTCGAGCTCTAGGAAACTTTGAATGGCCGAAAAAGTCGGTATTAGTCGTCGGAAATGAAGCAAGAGGTGTGAGGCAACCCATACTCAATCTATCTGATTCACAGATCACCATCCCCAAGTTTGGGAAAGGGGAATCTCTCAACGCGGCGATGGCCGCATCTGTACTGTTGTCGAATTGGCGTATCCACTAATTGGATATATAATTGTGAGCGGTATACCGGCTCGGGAGATTTTTAACCGTTTTTTGCGAGTCGGACAAGGAATGACGCTTGCCAGGTAGAGAAGCGTCCCTCTACCGTTTCCGACGATTTACACCATCCAAGTATCAAGACGAATCAAGATGAAGTGGCTATCAGAAATTGAAGAGGCGCAAACGTCTCGCGAGCAGCAAGGCAAGCGATTGCTGATGATATTCAAGGGCGACGGCGATTGGTGCCCCTGGTGCAATCGGCTTGAAGCTCTGCTGCAAGAAAGCAGTGCCCTAGACGACTACTTGGAGTCGGAAGGAATTATAGGAGCGAAGATAGGAATCCCTCGAAGAGATCAAGATACGGAAGGCATCCGAGAGCGATTTGGCATAACGGGTATTCCATTCATCACCTTTTACGCGGATGACGGTAGGTTGGAGGGAGTGACTGAGTATATTGATGATGGAGATGCTCAATCGTACGTCAGCTGGATCGAAAGTGTGGACTCAAGCGGCCTTTAAGGGGCTCCCGCTTTCCGCTATTTGACGGAGTAGCTTTTCTGCTGACCCTCTATTTCTAGGACCACATTCTCGCTATTGAAATCGACGAGTTCTGCTCCTGAGACCTTGTCGCCGATCCGAACCAGTTTGCTACCGATTTTGGGATCGGTCATGGAGGAGTGTGATCTGGACAGTTATAGATCGGCTAAATGGGGGATCTTCTTGAGCATCGGAAAAATCCGGATCTAGCGCTTCCTGTCTGGCTAAATATGTATTTGCCGCAGGGAGCGATCGAGGCAGGATCCCGAAAATTGGACCACCCATATGCATACAGTGGAATCGAGGCTTGGTCTTACGACTTGGTCGACGAACTCTCTCAATTTGAAGATTTTGGGTTCTATCGATTGTTACTGGAAAGCAGTCCAGGCCGCGTGCTCGATCTTGGTTGTGGTACGGGGCGAATCCTCCTCGGTCTGAAGGAACAAGGAATCGATGTAGTTGGATTAGACGCTTCGCCGGAAATGTTGCGCCAATGCCGGGAGAAGCTATCAGCAAAAGAGTTGGAAGCAGAGTTATTCGAAGGTGATATGCGCACGTTCGACTTGGGGCAAACCTTTGCGACTATTCTGATTCCGGGCTTTTCGATTCTGCTTTTGGCCGAGGATGACGATCTAAAGAGCTGCCTACAACGATGCTACCAACATTTGATCCCTGGCGGTCAACTCATCGTATCAACCTATTTTCCCCGGGAGTTTCTTGAAAGTGGCAAAGAAGGCGAGGGATTGGTCTTTCGAAGTGAATCTGAATCTGCCGAAACTGAAGAACGGGTGAGGGCATTTCAGGGTTGGAGTATCGATCGAGACGGACAGCTTCTAAAACTGCAGAACCGGTTCCAACGCCTCGACCATAGAGGTGGGATCATAGATCAAGAAGACAGAGAAATGACGCTGCGTTGGCGCTCTACAGAAATAATGGAAAAATTATTCGAGGACGCATGCTTTGGAGAAATCTCTTGTTATGGAGAGTTCGATTTTGCCGAACCCCGTGCCGATGCGGAATCGATCGTTCTTGTTGCACTTAGACCTGAGTCGCATCCCTAGAGTGGTAAGAGCCAAGAATAGAGTCTGCTGCTCACCGATTTTAGGAATATTGTGAAAATCAGCCTAAGACCTCCGAGTAAATTGCCGATCAACAATAGAGAGTCTCTACGAGGCACTTCTCTAACGCTACGATGGGCAATACA
This sequence comes from Opitutaceae bacterium, assembly GCA_002694885.1. Lineage (GTDB taxonomy): Bacteria > Verrucomicrobiota > Verrucomicrobiia > Opitutales > Opitutaceae > Pelagisphaera. The sequence continues at coordinate 31,241 of NZNM01000149.1, forward strand.
GCTGAACTCAATTATTTCGGCCGTGATTTGGAAGCGATGTCATTCGCTCGCAATTATCACGAGTGGATCGCGGATGAATTCGCTCCTTATTTTGGCGGGGAGGTAGCGGAAGTTGGAGCAGGGAGCGGCGATTTTACTGAGTTCATTCTGGAACGGGGTGGCAAACGAGTCTCTTGTTTCGAGCCCTCGAAAAATATGTATCCTATTCTCGAAGAACGCCACCGTGATCGAGACGAGGTTGAAACGATTCAAAACTATTTTGGGGAGCAACTTGAGGAGAATCGCGAGCGTTTCGATTCGGCTGTCTACGTCAATGTTCTCGAGCACGTCGAACGCGACCGAGAAGAAGTGGGTATCGCCCACCAGGCCTTGAAGCCGGGAGGGCATTTGGCAATTCTGGTTCCCGCATTGGAGTGGCTCTACAGCGAGTTCGATAGCCAGCTCGGCCACTTTCGGCGCTATCGCAAGGATAGTTTAGCGTCTCTGTTGGAAAATCGAGGATTCGAGATCCAGGAAGCGAAGTACTTTGATATGGCGGGCATCATGCCTTGGTACCTGATGATGGTCATGTTTAACAAGACCCTCAACAGCGGCAACGTCTCGGCCTACGATAAGCTCGTTATCCCTATTACCAGATTTCTCGAAGGGAAGTGGGCTCCCGCGATTGGTAAAAACCTGCTCGTTGTAGGACGGAAAGTGAACTGAGACAACGCGGCCTACCTCAGGTTGGTTTAGATCCTCGCTACTCAAACAGACTGAGCAATCGTTTTCGTTCTTTGAGCTAGGACAAAACCAGCACTTCGAGGCTATAAACAATACCCCCAAAGATAAAAACTTCAGCGATTCTAGATGGTTAAACATCATAAAACCGACTTTCGGATTCTAGGGAAGGGATTTTAGCCAGACATCATAGCTCTCTTGGCCGATTTCATTGATAAGCTCGACTTTCGTAGTTAAGAGCATCTCTCGAAGTTCCTCTTCGTTCTCAAGTCCCTCAATCGACGAATGGATATTTTTAATTCGGCTTAGGCGAGTGAGATTCATCGGAAGCATGGATACTTCATCAATCGTTTCGAGTTCAAACCATGGACCCAGGTCATTGCCGGGCAATAAGAAGGTTTTACTGGCGCCATCATTAAAGGCCAGACCGAGTGACTGAATAACGAATATGTCGTCGAAGGTATTTAAGGTTTGATGCATCGCAAGAGAACCTAGATTCGATATAGCTCGCTTGATCCGCATATTTCCTATTCCGCGTAGTTCGAACTCTTGAGAAAGATAACCGATGTAGAGATAGTTGCCTTCGGGCAGTTCTTCATGCCGATCGATAATCCAATCGATCCGTTTGAGAATCATATTATTGCTAGTGTACAAATGATTTGAATACTTCGGTATGGCGAGTAGGAAACAAGTGCCAATCAATAGGTATACTGCGAATCGAGCTTTAGGCTTGATTCCAATGAAAAGGCTGAGGGCGATTCCGGAGCACAGAATCGTCAGCGCGATAAATGGCATCCCAAGCCGAGTTACGATAGGGTTATCGAGTTGGCCATAAGAAAATCCAAGAATCAGTAGAAATTGGGCAAGCAAAGAAAATCCGAATACGTAGCCTACCAAAAGCGTCCGGTTGCCTGCAGCCCACTTCCTGCCCCGAGTGGCAACCAGAGCGACAAGAATCACCAAGCTAACGATTCCGATAATCGAAACTAGGGGAGCAGTGGCGGCAAAGCGGTCTGGGACAAAGAAGAAATTAGCGGCGTGCCCAAGATTATTGCTCATGTAGTCGAGGCTGAAAAACGCGTGTGAATCATTTTTCAGCTCCTTGAAGTCTGGTCGCGAGTTGACGTAGACGTGCTGCCAAGCAATAGGAATGAAGAACAAAGGGGCAGTCACTGCTGACCAAGAAATCTGCATTCGACGCAGTCGTATCCAATTAATGGCGATAACGATTAGAACTGGAACAAGAAGGAATGACGATTCGTAACGAGAGTGCGAGAAGAGAGAAACGCCTAAGATAAGACAGGAGAATCGGTCGAGCGATTCGGGTTTTTCGGAGTATCGGATGGCCAGGAGCATGCAGGCGAATATTCCAACCAAATTTGTCATATCCAAGCTAGCTCCGCTTGAGTTCTGACTGATAATCGGAGTGCTGCAAGCTAAGGCTATTGATATCCATCCGGCTCGGCTATCAAATAGGTGACTAGTGCATAGGTAGAGTAGCAAAAGGAAAATGGCGGTGAGAGTGCCATTTATATAAAAAGCGTTGGATACAGAAAATCCAAATATGTCGTGAGCCGTGGCTACTAGGAAAGGGAATAAGACGGGGCGTTTGTCGACATTGGATGACCGGTCGATACCGGGCAGCGCAGACCCTCGCAGTACAGCGTCTCTATCGAGATGCAGGCTCTTCGCCACATTGGATATCGTATGCTCGTCGAAGGTAATTTTGAATCCTCCGCCTTCTCGCGTATACAGAAAAACGGCTGCAACGATAGCTATGGCAATGGCGATTTGATTGGGGCGCGATTGGGACCACCGATAGATGTCTTTTCCGTAGGAGCTTATTGTTTGGAAGCAGAACCAGCCAAAGCAAACTACGATGTTCCAATACGCCACTTTGCTAAACCGCTTTCCCGCATCTAGAGGTTCGTAAATAAAGAAACCGATGATGATGGAAATGATAGCGATAGATGCGAAAAACGCCCATAGAAACCGTTGCATATCTCGTGAGGATTCGTTAAGAGTGAGAGGTTTGATGCGGGGAGAAAAGAAGAGCCTTGCCCGTGAAGGCAAGGCTCTTGAAAGTTGACAGACTTGGCTTGCAGCCGAAATTCGGTATGAACCTTCGGTAGCAACACTAGTTGGCGCGTTGACCGAGTGCGTTATACGTCTGAGTACCCGCTTGAGGGTGCGATACTTGGAACGTACCGTCTACAGTGATAGGACTGGTTACTGTGTAGTCCGTGCCGATTTGCTTAACATACACACTCAGGTCGCCACCGATCGTACCGGAGGTAGAGTTGTAGGTTATATCTGCAGAGGTCGCGCTGTTCTCGAGCATGTACTGCTGGGCAGCGGAGGCTAACTGACGGGCGTCATTGTCCATAGCCGATTGGCGAGAATTCAGACGTACGCGCTGGAAGGCGGGGATCGCCATAGCAGCCAAGAGGCCGATGATGACAACCACGATCATGATTTCGACGAGGGTAAAACCCCTCTTAGATGTTTTTTTATGCATAATATTGATTCCTATTTTATAATAATTTTGAATGAGAAACAGGATACTATGGCATTCTTAAACGGTAGCCCTTTTGAAACCCTTTAGCCGGGCGTTCGAGATTTGCTGTCAACGAAATGTAAATACGGGGGTAACGTAGCTTTTTTGGAACAAACCAACTAAAAGGGTTGATCTATTGAGTAGTTTTCACATCGGGCTAAGGGATTCCCGCGCGTTGGCGTCAAACCTGGGTAGACATGGGCATTTGGAAAACAGGATGTATATCTATCTTGATTGGGCTATCGTTATTGGCAGGCCAGGCTTCGTCGCAGGCGGAAGAGGTAGAGCTCATTTTAACCAATGGGGACCGCTTGAAAGGCGAGTTGGTTAGTGAAGGAGAAACGATCGTCTTAAAGCATGCTGTCTTGGGAGAGCTCAGTATGGCTAATGGGGATGTCCGTATGATTGAACGTCCAAAGCCTCAGCCAGTTTCGCCGAAGCCGAAGGTCCAGAAGCCTACCGTAGCTAAGGCGTCTCCGAGCCCTGAGCCTGCAGGCAAAGCAACGGGTTCTTCTGCCAAGCAGCCGGGCAAGCTCGATCGCGCCATTCAAGCGACGCGGACAAACCGGTTCGTTGACCTAATCGATCTAGATGCCTGGACCCAGCAATTAGAGTTCGGAATGAATGCCCAAAGTGGTCGGCGGGATAAGGTCGATTTCAACACGCTCTATAGTATGCGTAGGAAAATTCAGAATAACGATTTCCGATTACTGGTCCGCCGCTACTACGGTGAAAGCAATCAGGAAAAGACAACGGACCGGACCTTCTCCAACTTCAGGTGGCGGCACGACATTTCGCCTGGCGTGTTTTACCAGTCGGATACTGAGTACAGCTCCGACAGGATTAAGGAGATCGATCTAAACCTGGAGCAGACGCTGGGTGTCGGATATCGATTCCTCAATCAGAAGGCCCTAAAGGTTTCGACGGGTATGGGTATGAGTAGTCGCTATCGGGATAGGGCTACCGTGTCGGGCGAAACTTCCTACCTGGTCGATCTGTTTCAGGATATAGATTATCGAGTGAACAACCGCCTTCGCTTGACTCAAGAATTCAAACTGGAAGTGCCGCCGGACAAAGAAGATGAATACGAGTATGAGTTTCGGATGGGAATGACCAGCAAAGTGAACGAGGCCCTTCATTTGTCTTTGAGGTACCAGCTTGAGTACGACAGATCTTTGCCGGAAGACCGACGCGAAGATCAGCGCGTAGTCAGTTCCGTGGGAATCGATTTTTAGGCAGAATGCCCAGCTTTCGCTAAAAGGGCTTCCACTTCGATAGGCCGAGCGTCTTTCCAGAGTGACTCCAGGTCGTAGTTGGCTCGCATCTCTGGGGTGAAGAGGTGGATCATCACATCGAAGGCATCGAGTACGGACCAACCGCTTTCATCGCCTTCGTCTACTCCCAAAACACTGGCGTTGTGGTCTTTTAGAGCCTGGTCGAGATCACGCTTGAGAGCCCTCATATGAGGTTCTGAATTGGCGGATGCCAGTATCAAAAAATTGGTGATAGACGATTGCTTGCTCACATCTAGGATAACGATGTCCTCGCCCTTGGTATCGTCGATGGCATGGCAGCACACCTGCAATAGGCGTTGATCGTGTTCGGTGAGCTGAAGGTCTTCAGTCATAGGTTTAGCATAAAGATTGTTGGCCGTGATGTACTCGATGACGCTTTCTGGCAAGAGAGTATTGGAGTTGGGGCTGTCGTTAAGGCTTTGCCGAATTTGAGTGGAGCTAATCTCTATTAGCGGGATGTCTAGCATGCTCAATCGAACCTCAGGTGGTAGCGAAGGGGTCGAAAGCTCCTCTCCATTTCGCGGAAGGCATATGAACTCAACCGTCTTGGCCAAACTCGCTATATTCCGCCAATGGCTAAGCTGTTGGGCTTGATCGCCCCCGAGTATCCAGAATAGTCGCGCTTCTGGAAAGCGTTGTTGGACGGAATTCGCAGTTTCAAAAGAGTAGCTTACACCTCCGCGCTCAATCTCATCTAGGCATATTTCGAAACACTCATTCTCAGCGATAGCCAACTCTAGCATTTCGATACGCTCTTGATCGCTGGTTCGCGGAGAATGCTCTTTCAGTGGAGATTGGGCCGCTGGGATGAAGAGAACGCGATCCAGCTTGAACTGGCGCAAGGATTCGCGGGCGATCTTCAGGTGCCCGTTGTGGACAGGATCGAAACTTCCCCCAAAAAGGCCGATCCTCGATTCTGCATTCAAACCCATATTAGAGGGTCCAGTGGACTTTCGGGAACGACACCTTAGGCCAGTTCATGCTTAAGTGGCATGAAAATCCGCTGGAGCTGAGTCAGGGCTCGTTTTTCCCTCCGAGAAACCTGCTGCCGGGATATTCCGATTATCTTCGCTACTTCTTGCAAAGTATCGATTGCCTCGCGGTTGAGCACGCCAAACCGAAATGCGAGTACTTCGCGTTGTTTGGGAGTCAGTTGATTCAGCGCCAAATCAACGGCGGAAGCCAGGTCGCTTCTTATGGCAGCCCTCAATGGAGAATGCTTGTTTTCGTCTCTCTCCTCGAGATCGAGTGATTCTTTCGCCAAGTCATCAGTGAACTCGATATGCGGTTGCTGGAAACAGGCAATGCTTTGCGCTAGAAGCGGGTTTGCGGATGAGGACTCAATTGTATCCGAATCCGCCCCAGAATACTTGGATACTAAATTTACGGGAGCGGAGACCGGAAGATGGCTGATCATCAGGTGATTGCGAATGCGGCGGTGAGCCCATGAAAACGCGTAGCTAGCGAAGGGCTTACCGGGTTTGATACGATCTATGGCTTGCAAGAGCCCCAGTGCCCCCTCTTGTTGACAATCCTCTAGACGGCTTGGAACACGGCACAGTTCGCGAGCTGCTTGGTTTGGAATGTATTCAAATTTCGTATATAGATAGGATTGAGCGTTTTTGTATGATCGGTAGGAAGTGGCCAGGCGTATCGATAGTTTCCGCTTCAGATCGTTCCATTTTGTCAAAGGCAGGGACGCGTTCTTAAGTGAGAACCCTGTTATGCTCCAGGCCTTGATAAGGGTTCGAGCTGAAGGCGCTTTGAGACGAGTCGGTGGATTCTTGAAGAGGCGTCCAACGAGCTCGTGCTTGGATTCGAGAGGGAGCGTAAGTAGGGCTTGCATCGAGCTGATACCCTGACGCTGGGTGGGCAGATCCAACTCGTTGACAAGCTCAGCGATACCAGCCTGCCATTCGGGCAGACCCAGGGCGCAATCGAGGGAATCCCGGTATCGGGCGATCATAAGGGCGGCAGCCCGAACGCTTTCGCTGCTCGAAGACTCATTGCCTTGTCTGCTATTTTGAGCCATGAATTACAGGTTTCGCTAACTGAGGAGTCTGGATCCTTACGTTGAGATCGTGGAGAATCAGGTCCAGAATCGCAAGCTTCGGTTTTCCGTCTTGAATTCACTACCTGCCCCCTGTTTGCTTCGCCTCATTCCAAGACTGCCCAGGTGGCGGAATCGGTAGACGCAGCGGACTTAAAATCCGCTGTCCGTAAGGACGTGCGGGTTCAAGTCCCGCCCTGGGCACCATGATCAATCCGAACCATGAAAGCAGGGAACTATTTAGAGAAGGGACAGGTGGAAGTCGGTGAGAGCGTTCCTGTCGCTCCGAAGGCTGGCGAGGTCCGACTAGACGTGGGCTATTGCGGGATTTGCGGAACGGACATGCACATTTACCAAGGGCACATGGATGCTCGGGTCCAAACACCGCTAACTATTGGGCACGAAGTGTCCGCAACGGTGGCCGAGTTGGGTGAAGGCGTGTCCTCTGTTGAAGTTGGCGATCGGGTTGCGGTACGGCCGCTTGACTTCGGCGAAGCCCATCCATTTGACAAAGGGCACGCTCATGTGGGCAAGAATCTGAAGTTCATTGGCATTGATGCTCCGGGCGGCATGCAGCGCTCCTGGACTGTGCCTGCCCACACGCTCCACAAATTGCCGGACGGAGTTTCGCTCGAGCATGGAGCTTTGGCAGAGCCCGCTGCGGTTGCCTGTCACGATGTCCGATTGGGACGCGTGAAGGAGGGCGAAACGGTGGTTGTCATTGGGGGTGGGCCGATCGGCATTCTAATAGCGCTCGTAACCAAGGAAAAAGGAGCGCGCGTCATCGTTTCCGAGATTAACGAAAAGCGACTGGAGAAGATCGATACGCTGGGCCTGGAAACGGTAAATCCGTTAAAGGAGGATCTCGCGGATACCATATTATCCAAAACGAACGAAGCGATGGCGGATGTCGTTTTCGAGGTATCGGGATCGCAGCCGGGGGTGGATGCCATGACCCAGCTTGTCAATGTTCGCGGCCGAATTGTGGTAGTTGGCATACATCCGCAACCGAGGCAGATCGATCTTTTCCGCTTCTTCTGGTCGGAGTTGGAACTGATCGGGGCTCGGCTGTACGAGGAGCAGGATTTCGAAGAAGCTTTGGCTTTGATGGGAGAGGGCAAGCTGCCAATCGAAGAACTGATCACGGAAGTGTATCCAATCGATGAGGTCAAAGAGGCGTTCACAACGATCGAAGATCACCCCGAGGGTATTAAGTACCTCGTCAAGTGCGACGCTTGAAGTCCGCTGGATTCTGTACCCCGACTATTTGACCTACTGGCAAGATGAGCATCCTCAATAAATTCGATCTATCTGGTAAAACGGCCCTGGTAACTGGCTGCAAGCGAGGCATCGGAAAGTCGATGGCTGTTGGGCTCGCTGAAGCAGGAGCGGACATTATCGGCGTTTCTGCCACTCTTGAGCTCGAGGGCAGCGAAGTGGAGAAGGAAGTCGTTGAAACCGGACGGAGGTTTCGGGCCTTTCGCTGCGACTTTGGCGATCGGAACGCCCAGTATGCATTCATCAGTGACGTAAAGGACTTGGGTACGCCAATTGATATTCTGGTAAACAATGCAGGCACGATCTTGCGTGAACCAGCCGCCAATCATCCGGACGAGTATTGGGATAAGGTGATTGAAGTGAATCTTAATGCTCAATTCGTTATCAGCCGTGAATTTGGGAAAGACATGGTTGAGCGCGGAAGCGGGAAGATCATATTTACCGCTTCGCTACTAACCTTCCAAGGAGGAATTACGGTGCCTGGATATGCGGCAAGCAAAGGGGGTATTGGCCAGTTAGCTATGGCATTGGCGAACGAATGGGCTTCCAAAGGGGTCAATGTTAACGCCATTGCTCCTGGCTACATTGCCACTGACAATACGGAAGCCCTCAGGAGCAATCCAGAGAGAAGCGTATCCATTTTGTCTCGTATCCCGGCGGGTCGCTGGGGCGAGGCGGACGATTTCAAGGGACCCATAGTATTTCTAGCGTCATCGGCTTCCGATTACATGCATGGAACGACTATGCTCGTCGATGGAGGTTGGATGGGAAGATAGATTTCAAGAAACCTAAGACTTATGCCATTGATAAACATTAAAATCACAAAGGACGGGGTGTCGCCCGAAAAAAAGGAAGAACTCATCCAAGGGGCGACTCAACTCATGGTCGATGTCCTCGGCAAGAATCCAGCCTCTACCTTCGTCATTATCGATGAAGTCGAAACCGATAATTGGGGAATCGGTGGCGAGTCGGTAACTCAGCGACGCAAGCAGGGAAGCTAAAAGGGGAACCGATGGTCATTTTTGAAAGTTGTGCACTGGAATTGATCACGTGATCAATCCCACTGCACAGACTAGGGTGACTGCTTTCGTTTGGGCTATCCCTTCAAGATGGTCTTCGCTTCGTTCCGTTTGAGGGGAGTGGTCTGATAGGAGTAGAAAGGGTCGCCGTGATCATTGATCCATTGATCGAGCTGCTTCTTCAATCGAGTCTTTTGCTGAGCTAAATTGGGATCCCGTGACAGATTCACGATCTCTTCTGGATCGTTCTCAAGATCGTAGAGCTCTTCGCCCCAATCCGTGTAGAGATTGTATTTCCATTTGGCTGTGCGGATGGACCGAATGGGATTCACCCAAGTTTGCTTGCCGTAGTACTGGGAAATGACATATTCTCGGTTTGGTTCTCTCCCTTTGCCGTTGAGGACCGGGGCTGCCGACTGGCCATGGCAATCTATAGGATCAGCTCCCACAAGGTCGAGAAGCGTGGGAACCGTATCCACGTTGACCCAATGATAGTCGGACGTTTTCTGTTTCGTTTGCCCGGGCAATCGGATCGACATGGGAATACGGAGCATGTGCTCGTACATGAAAGGCCCCTTGAAAACGAGTCGATGAAAGGTATCCATGTCGCCATGATCCGATGTATTCACGACAATCGTATTGTCCCACTGTCCGATCGCCTTGAGTTTGGCGATCACACGACCGAGATGGTCATCGTATAATTTCACCTTTTGCCGGTAGAAGTCGCGGTATCCCTTCCAAGTTTCCTCATCTGCGTCGATAATGAATTCCCCTTGATTATGCGCCATGAATTCACGGTGAATCTTTGGAACGGAATTGAAATCTTGATGACGCCATGACTCAGGCAGCTCGACATCGTCGATTCTGACATCGCTTTCATCGGGCTTGTAGTGGTAGATGTCATGTGGATCGAGATACATCATGAAAAGGGCGAACGGCTCGTCGTCAGCGGCATGCCGATCCAGGAAGTCGATACCCCGGTCTGTCGTTCTCGCATCCGGTCCGCGTTTGATCTCTTCGTCCCATCCCGCATTGCCAACTGGGTGGTTACCCAAGTGCCATTTTCCGAATATCCCCGTAGTGTAACCCGCTCTTTGGAGATGGGTGCCGATCGTCGGTAGAGCGAGATTTGTCCCTCCGAGCGAGTTGGCGTTGTTCAGCATCTCTGTAGTATGAGGATAGAATCCAGTCAGCATGGAGGAGCGGCTGGGCGAGCATTGTGGGGTTGTGCAAAAGGCGTTTTCGAACACCGTTGACTCTGCGGATAGGGTATCTTGATGAGGCGTGTCAAAGAAGGGATCGACTGATCCTTGGGCCTCCCAGTGTTGCTGATCGGAGCAAAGATAGAGAATGTTCGGGCGTTTACCTTTTGAGTTTTGGCTGAGAGAAAGGCTAGGAAAGGCTAAAGCGCCAGCAGCAGCTCCTGTAGATTGAATGAATTTACGGCGAGATTGATTCATGCTCTTTATAATTGGTAAATTTTTTCGGCATTGCCGCCGAGAATGGCGGATTGTTCGGAGGCGGATAGCTCTCCAAGGGCGGCTTTCACGGTTTTGAACCAGCGGTCGTAGTCTGTGCGTAGAAGGCATACGGGCCAGTCGGATCCGAAAAGCAGGCGCTCCGGTCCGAAAGCTTCGAGGGCTGTATGGAAGTAAGGCTCGAGTAGAGCGTGGTCCCAAACAGGATCCAAAACCTCTGTGGCCATGCCGGAAAGCTTGCAAGCGACATTGTCGCGTCCAGCGAGTTCGACGATGTTTTTACGCCAATTTTCGTCGAACTTCCGCGAGTCGATACGCGGTTTGGCGATGTGGTCTACTACAAATTGCTGATGCGGATGTCGGTCCACGAACTCGATTGATTGAGGAAGATGCTTCTCGAATATGAGGATATCGTAGACGAGATCGTAGTTGGCCAGTTCGCCAATTCCTCGATTGAACTCCTTGCCCAAAATAAAGTCGTCATCAGGTTCGTCATGAACCACATGCCGGGCTCCCACCAGGGCCTGGTTGGAAGCGAAGCGGTCTAACACCCTTGCCAGATCCGCATCGCGAAACGGGAACCACCCGACAACCCCCTTAACGAAAGAATTCTCCTCAGCGAGTTTGAGCAGCCACTCAGTTTCGTCTAGTGTTTGCTGGGCTTGGACGGCAATACAACCGTCGATCTGGTTGCGTTTGAGGATGGGCTCCAAATCGCTAGGCAGGAAGTCTCTTTTTATGGCTTCGTGGGTCTCCGTCATCCAGGGGTAGGCTTCACGGCTGTAATTCCAAAAGTGTTGATGGGAATCTATTTTCAAAATTGGGGAAGATTATTAATAGTCCCGCGACGGGAGATCTCAAGAGGGAAGGTCGCCAAGCCGCTAATATCAAGCCGTTGCTCAGGAATCGGCTATTGAGTTTTGGAATCCAGAACCCAGATTCGCTCTCATGTCTCGACAAGCTATCTTCATTCTCACGGACACTCAGGGAACGGATGTAATCGGATGCTATGGGCGAACCGAAATGCGGACGCCAAATATCGACCGAATGGCGGCAGAGGGCATCCGGTTCGATCGCGCCTACTCGACTCAACCGGTTTGCGGTCCGGCTCGATCGGCTCTATTTACCGGCCTGTATCCTCATTCTAATGGCGTTCTGGGGAATGACATGGCTCCAGCGATAGATGCCCATACGATCGGCCAGCGCTTGACTACAACAGGCATTCGAACGGGCTATGTCGGCAAGTGGCATTTGGATGGGACGGATTATTTCGGAAATGGAATCTGTCCCGAAGGGTGGGATCCGGAGTATTGGTTTGATGGGCGCTGCTATCTCGATAGTTTGGTCAGCAAAGAGGAGCGGGACTTTTCCCGACTCGTTCCGACTGCGAAGGACATGCGGGATCGAGGCCTGGACGAAACGTTCACAATGGCTCATCGCAGCGTTGACAAGGCGCTGGACTTTATTGAGCGAAATCGCGATGAGGACTTCTTCCTAGTTGTCTCGATAGATGAGCCGCATCACCCATTTATTTGCCCAGCCGAGTACCTCGAGGAGTTCGAAGGATTTGAATACAAGATGGGAGGCAATGGGAATGACGACCTGAAGGACAAGCCCCAATCGCAACGAGATTGGGCAGAGCACGTGAAGGCCCATATGGGCGATGGCGAAGTGTTTCGACTGGATCCCTTTTTCGCATGCAATAGCTATTGCGATTACGAAATCGGCCGCGTGCTGAACGCCATAGATAAGTGGATACCGAATGCATTGACCGTATACGCATCGGATCATGGCGACATGCTGGGCGCTCATCGTTTGTTCGGCAAGGGTCCCGCGATGTATGAGGAAATAGCCAAGATTCCTTTCGTTGTTCGCTGGAAAGATACCGCCCCGGCAGGATCTGTTGTGGATAGGCCGGTATCCCACATCGATCTGATGCCGACCTTTCTCGAATTTTTCGGACAAAGCATTCCCGAGATCCTGCAAGGGGAGAGTTTGTTGCCAACATTCCGGCGTCCGGATTCGTGCGATCGAGAAACCGCATTCCTCGAATTCAATCGCTTCGAAATTGATCACGATGGTTTCGGAGCATTTTCACCTACACGTTGCGTGACCAATAGGCGGTACAAGTTGGCGATTAATTTGACGGATAAGGACGAGCTTTACGATCTGGAGAACGATCCATACGAGATGAACAATCTAATCGACGATTCAGCCCATTCGACTGCTCGAGACGAGTTGCACGGCGAGATAGTGGCCTGGATGAATCGGACGCGAGATCCTTTCCGGGGACCTCAATGGATCAATCGCCAATGGGGAGACAGCTCGGCCAGTAGTTGGGGTGGCCCTACGCGCCCACGGCCGCAGGATGGCATCAATCCGCATACGTTATTGTATGATACCGGTGAACCAATTGATCGATTGGAGTACCCGAAGCATTAACGCTAGTAGCGCGGTTCTTCAGGCCGCCCGTTAGATTTAAGATAGGGAGGACCGGCTCGGCCCTCCAAAAAGCTGCGAAAATATGGAGAAGTGAGCCAGTCCTCCCTACTTGGATGCGTAGTATAGAGACATCACGGCTGCTTGAGGATCCGCCTTCGCTCGGCTACGGCGAGACAAGTAAACAGCCCTACCATATTCGCCTATATCCGCTCAATTGTTACGCCGATGATTTTGACATCTTCCACGGGTTTGTCATCCGAAGCGGTTTCTACTTCTTGGATTGCGAGAGCGACATCCATGCCTTCGATCACTTTGCCGAACACCGTGTGTTTGCCATCGAGCCAACTGGCGCCGTCGGCGTTCGTTACGATAAAGAATTGCGAGCCATTGGTATCAGGGCCGGAATTGGCCATGCAAAGCTTGCCGTACTCAACTTTGGCGATCAGATTCGGTTGCTCCACTGCCGCTTCAGTTTGAAGAAGATCCTGTAGTTCTTCCACGGTTTTCCCGATTAAAGGAGTGGGTGAATTGGCTGCTCTGATCTCGTCAAAGAGGGCGGCTACTTCGGGAATCGGACTTTCGCCTTGGTGCTCCTGAAGATGAGGCATGAAAAGGGCTTGAAAAGTAGCGTTGGCCGCTTCTTCGGTTTCGATTTCACCCGTGATTCTGGTCAGCGTTGGCTGGAAGCGAGTCAATTTCTCCTCGGAACCAAGAAGGGATTGCAATTCCTCAACGGTTTTGCCGATCAGCGGCTCAACGCTTTGAGCGGATTGCATCTCCTCGAAAATGGCGGCAATATCCTCAATCGGGCTTTGCCCTTGATGTTCCATTAGATGAGGGCGTAGCAACTTGCTAAATACGGCGTTAGCGGTTTCTGGATCTCCAATCTCCCCTTCCAAAGGAACTACCGACCCGTCAAAGCATTCGTCCTGGAACTGATAGCCCGGTCCCCCGGTTCCCGTTCCGAGCGGACATCCCCCTTGAATCATGAAATCCTTGATTATCCGATGGAAGGTGAGCCCGTTGTAGAAGGGTTCGTTTTTTTCCTCTCCGTCTGGGCTTGTCCAAGTCTTGCTCCCTTCGGCGAGACCGACGAAATTCGCTACTGTGATAGGGGTCTTTTCCTCGAACAACTCAATGACCATTTCGCCTTGGGTCGTTTCCATTCGGGCGATTAGTGTAGTTGGTTTTTTCGAACATCCGGCGAGGAAAGAAAGAAGGGCGGCAGAGGCGATCGCGCAGGCTTTGAGTGGAGAGATTTTCATAGGGCTCGGAGTAAGGGGGGTCTTGTAATGGGGGGCAACAGCAATTTGGCTTAGAACAGGACTCTTTCCCAAGTGGGTCCGAACTCACTATTAAACTGCATTCTCCGTAGGAGCGGCTTTACGCCGCGATTTCCTAATCGCAAGTGGATCGCGGCGTAAAGCCGCTCCTGCTTTGCATACTTTTAGAGCAATGCTTCAGAGAACCACTAGGAGCTGAGGAAGAAAAAACGTCAGTTCTACTCGAAAAGCTCCGCCAGTTTCGACTCAAGCGCTTCGCCTCTTAGATTTCTGGCGATGATGCGCCCGTCAGGGTCCACAAGAAAGCTCATGGGCAGGGCGTTTACGTTGTAGGCGGCGGCAAGCGGAGATTTCCAACCCAGAGAATCCGAGATTTGCGGCCAAACCACGCGATCTCGCTTAGAAGCCATCTCCCAGATTTGTCGGCTATCATCCAGATTAACGGCGAAGATTGCGAAAGGCTGGTCCGCATATTTTGGCAAAAGTTTATTGTAAAGACGGTTCTCGACTCGACAGGGAACGCACCAGGAAGCCCAGAAATCCACTAGCACATATTTGCCGCGAAAATCGGACAAAGCGTATGGTTGCCCATCCAGAGATTTACCCGAAATGGGAGAACCGACGGCTCCGATTGCGGTGCGAGCGAATCGCTCGAGTCGCGACTGCATGCTCGAGGTGATAGCGAGTTCGGGCCGGATTTCGGCGAAGGCGCCTACTTTTGCTTGAAGTTCTTCTAGACGATAGTCGGGGTCCCAGCGGAGCGAGGTGGCGTAGAGGGCGATCGTTTTTCCGACCTGCTCGATACTGAAGTCATTGAGTTCGCGCCGGTGGGCTGCGTAGCCTTGAACTTCCGCTTTGGCGAGGCGGGTCATCAGCTCGGGTGGGGCATTGGGGTCCTCTTTGGCGGCGTTCAGCTCTGCCCGAGGAGGGTAAACGAGACGGTTGAGCGAGTCCTTGCGAAACGCCTCATAGGCTTGCAGATCGATCGTATCGGGAGACCCAGTCACTGAGTAGCTGTTCGAATGGGCGTTGACCCCGATGCTTTGATCTTGATCGATTGCCAGTCCCAGAGTCTGGCCGTTGGGGAGTTCCAAAGAGAAGAGGCCTGGCTCGCCAGAGAAAACTTCTCGAAATCTGCCATTTGTTGCTACCAAAAGGCGACCTTCCTCGGATTTCGCGTTCGAATCGATATCGACCCGGCTCAGGATGAGTTCCGTTCCGGCTGCGACACTCCCGATGTTTCCTGAAATCGTGAAGCCTGCCCAAGCAGGTTGGGCGAGGGTGGCGAAAACCAGAAACGCCGCTTGGAAAAAGCCGCCGGCTTCGACTCCAAGGGAAATTTTTAGTCTGTGTGAAAGAGAACGAACCATAGTTGGCGTGCTATCTTCTTCTTACGATTTAGGAACGGCTTCAATTTCAATGCGCGCCAATTTGGATAAGATCTTGAGGTGGCGATAGATATTGGCAGTAATTCGAAACTCTAAGCCGTTAGCGCTCGTTAGAACCTTTTCTCTGCACAATGCCAATCAAACCTTCTCTATGCATTGCCGCATTCTTCGCCAGTTTCGGAGCAGCTGCTTGGGCCCAAATGATGAGTCCCTCTGAGATACTGCAGGAAATTTCCAAACTCGAGCGGGTGGGATCGGTTTTGCATGTGGCTGCCCACCCGGATGACGAAAATACGACGTTGCTCACCTATTTAGCCCAAGAAGAGCGGCTCGAGACGGCTTATTTGTCACTGACACGTGGCGGTGGTGGCCAGAATCTCATTGGTTCAGAGCTCAAGGAGGAACTAGGGCTGATTCGCGCCAATGAGCTTCTGCAAGCCCGAAAAATCGATGGAGCCAGCCAGTTGTTCACCCGAGCCCGGGACTTTGGCTATTCCAAGGGGCCCGAGGACACGCTGGAGAATTGGGAAGAGGACGAGGTCCTTGGCGATGTCGTTTATGCAGTTCGTTATTTCGAGCCTGACATAATTATTACCCGATTCAATCCCGCTGCCGGACCCACGCACGGGCACCACACGGTTTCCGCCCAATTGGCATTGAGAGCTTTCAGGCTAGCTGCAGATCCAAACGCATTTCCCGAACAGCTCAAAGAATTGGATACGCATCAGGCAAAACGGATCCTTTGGAACGGCTTCGGCCGGAGGCGCGGTGGTCGGGGTGGTCCACCTAGCTCCAATCTTCAAGCTGAATCAAGGGAGATCGTGAATCTCGAGATCGGCGCCTACAATCCCCTTTTGGGAGAATCCTACACGGAGATTTCCGCCCGTAGCCGAAGCATGCATAAAAGCCAAGGTTTTGGCCGAGCGGGCAGACGCGGATCGCAGATGGAACGGCTAGTATTGCTGGATGGGGAACACGCTGAAGGGGACTTTCTCAGGGGCGTGAATACGTCATGGGAACAATATCCCGATGGAGTCTCCATTTCTAATCGTATTCAAGATTTAAAAACGAGTTTCGATGTACTTGCTCCGTGGCAGTCGCTTCCCGATTTGCTAGAATTGGATGTTGCATTGCAAGGTTTGCCAGATTCCCGCTTCACCCAGCGAAAACGGTCTCAGCTAAGGCGAATAATCGCGGCTTCCATGGGATTGCACATAGAGGCGAGGAACCAGAGCGCTTATCTTTTACCGGGTAGCGACGTCGAAATTACCGTGGAGGTTGTCAATCGAGCCCCTGTAGAGGCTCGCCTGATAGAGTTGGAGGCCATCTATTTTGACAGCTCTGTTTGGCCCAATCGCAAATCGTTGAGCCGTAAGGAAAATTTGGATATAGTGCTTTCAGCGAACCAGGTAGAGACTGTTCCATTGGAAACCAGCTTGCCCGCAGGCTTTCCGTATACGCGGCCCTATTGGCTAGAAGAAGCTCCTAGTATCGGGATCTACCAGCTAGCGAATCGCCGATTGCTGGAAGCAGAGTCTTTGCCCGATCCTATTTCGATCACCGCGAAGGTCGAGATCGACAACCAGGTTGTTGAGTTGGATGTTCCTCTGATTAAAGTGACGAGCGATCCGGTCAAAGGAGAGGTTCGCGAGCCAGTAGCGATTCGCCCAGCTCTGGCATTAATGCCGGAAAGCGCGGTGACGCTTTTTGAAGACGGTCGATCCAAGGAGATCGCGGTTCGCGTTACCACCAATCGCGATTCGATCTCCGGCATGTTGGAAGCTCGTGTCCCGAGCGACTGGAAGGTTGAAGTGGCCAATCCAAAGTTTTCTCTTAGTGGTGAAGGGGATTCGAAACTGATTTTAGCCCGCGTGACGCCTCCGGAAACGTCCTCGGAAGGGATCCTCGCATTTAGCGCGGTTTCCACAGACGGTATGCGCTTTGATTCGAGTCTCAAGGAGATCTACTATGATCATATTGGCCGACATCCGCTGCTGCGCAAAGCCGAGACGAAGTTGACTCGATTGGAGTTGAGCCGGGCAGGGACAAGAATCGCTTGCGTTCTTGGAGTGGGAGATACGGTTCCGGATACGCTTGATCGAATCGGCTATACGGTTGATCGGCTTTCCGTTGATGAAATTACCGAGGAAGCGATCGCAGGTTTCGACACAGTGATTTTGGGTCCTCGTGTCTTCGACGCCTTTTTAGGACTGGACAAGAAGTTTGACGCCTTGCTGGAATACGTGGAGCGTGGCGGCACTTTGATATCCCAATACAATACCACGAGTTTCAGGGCGAAATCGAGATTCACGTCGCCGTTTCCGATCAGGCTTTCTCGCGAGCGGGTTTCCGAGGAAAAGGTTCCCATGAAGATTCTCAATCCTGAGCATCCCGTGTTCAATTTCCCCAATCGAATTTCTGATAATGACTTTGATAATTGGATACAAGAGCGCGGCCTCTATTTTGCCAGTAGTTGGGACGAAGCTTATGAGCCGCTGCTTTCAGCCAACGATAGAGGCGAGCCACCGAGGAATGGGGGACTCTTGGTTGCCCGCTATGGAAAGGGCTGGTATGCTTATACGGGTCTTTCGTTTTTTCGCCAATTGCCGGAGGGTAATCCTGGAGCGATTCGGCTCTTCGTTAATTTAATCTCGCTAGGACATGGAACCGGATCCGAAAATTGAAATCGCCAAATCGGTTAAAAAGGAGAGCTCCAAGGGTTGGACGGAGCTCTACTTGGTGGTGGTAGGAGCATTGGCTGCCCAAATAGCCTTCTTCGTTTGGCTGACCAAGGCTTTCGATTAAAGCGAACCTGAAACTATGAATCCTATCGATATCGCTACAATCGGGGTTACGCTTGTCGCCATAGTATTTTTTGGAGTTTGGAAAACTCGGAACGATCGCAAGCTGGATGAGTTCCTGAAAGGAAGTTCCAACAGCTGGGGAACGATTGGCTTGTCGGTGATGGCTACTCAGGCCAGCGCCATTACTTTCCTTTCTACGCCAGGCTTAGCCTACGATAGCGGTATGGCGTTCGTGCAAAACTACTTCGGTATGCCGCTGGCCCTTATCCTGATAGCGGTCGTGTTCGTGCCTATGTACTATAAGCTCGAGCTTTGTTCAGTGTATGAGTTTCTTGAGCATCGGTTCGACTCCAAGACTCGAACACTGGGTAGCGCGATCTTTCTAATCCAACGAGGATTTTCAGCCGGGATAACGATATACGCGCCTTCGATTATTCTTACCAGCGTTTTGGGCTGGGACATGAATACTACGGTTATTGGAGTTGGGCTTGCCGTCATTCTTTATACGGTTACAGGAGGCTCGCACGCGGTGAGCGTTACCCATAAGTATCAA
Source organism: Opitutaceae bacterium (assembly GCA_002694885.1). GTDB lineage: Bacteria > Verrucomicrobiota > Verrucomicrobiia > Opitutales > Opitutaceae > Pelagisphaera. Next base: position 50,108 of record NZNM01000149.1, read on the forward strand.
ATGACAGTGATTCTAACCGGGATGGCTATAGCATTCGGGATAGTTGTATACAAAATCATGGGACACGCGGGATTTCGGGAGAATCTCAGCATTGCGGGAGCATTAGGGCATTTGAACGTAGTGGATCTTTCGTTTGATTTGAACAAGCGATATACGATTTGGTCTGGTTTGCTTGGAGGATTCTTCCTTTCCTTGTCTTACTTCGGCACGGACCAATCTCAGGCCCAGCGTTACATGTCTGGGCAATCGGTTCGCGAAAGCCGCCTTGGGCTAATGTTCAACGCCTTGCTCAAGGTCCCCATGCAGTTTCTGATACTTCTGCTAGGCGTGTTGGTATTCGTTTTTTATCAATGGGAGCGGCCGCCAGCGACTTTTTTGCCGTCGTCTATGACGGATATGGCCGAATCGGCAGATGCCAACGCTTACCGTGAATACAAGCTTCGGTTCGAAGATCGGTTCCAAGAACAAAAGATTGCTATCGATGGCTACGTTGAGGCTTTGAGAAATGGAGGCGGCTCAGCCGCTCAGGCGTCCAAGGAAGAACTGCAAAATGCTAGCTTGGCAGTTAAAGAGGCCCGGTCTCAGCTCAAAGGCCACATCGCCCGTACGACTGGCCAGGAAAGCATGAAGGAAACCGATTACGTCTTTATACATTTCGTTCTCAATGAATTGCCGATCGGCTTAATAGGACTGCTGATCGCGGTTATTTTGAGCGCGGCAATGTCATCGACGGCTTCCGAGCTGAGCGCCCTGGCTACTATCACTACGGTGGATTTTTATCAGAATCACTTCGTGAAAGATCGGGACGAGCGGCACTACATGAAGGCGTCCAGGACGTTTACGGCCATGTGGGGAGGGTTGGCTATCCTCTTCGCCTTGTTTGCCAGCATGGTAGAGAGCTTGATTGAAGCGGTAAATATTGTTGGCTCACTATTTTACGGAACGGTGCTGGGGCTGTTCCTGGCCGCGTTCTTCATTAGAAGAATCGGCGCCCATGCAGCGTTTATCGCGGCTATCATTGCTCAGCTTTCTGTCCTGTTGCTGTATTTCACTGATCTCGTTCAGATCGGCTATTTGTGGTATAACCTGATAGCCTGCGCTCTGGTAATCGTTATCAGTTACTCGATACAACTGGTGATCGGTAAAAAGGAGGTTTAGTGTCGGATCCTGTTATTTGCTTCGGGCAGCAGCCTTGCGGAATTTTCCCGAATCGATTCCTGTTTGCCAAGATCAAGACTGCCAAGCGATTGCAGAGGGAGATGGGCGGAAAGGTAGTGTTTTTCGTGCACGACAGCGATCATGATCACCGGGAAACTTGCGCCTCTCTGGTCAACCGGCATACGGGCAAGACAGAGAGATTGAATTTCGAAGTTTCCAATAAAATCCAAAAGTTGTATTCACCCTTGTATTGCAAGACCATCAAGTCCGGCTGGAAGGATAAGACTAAACGCTGCCTACCCAATTTGGTAGACCGCGAACTTGTATATGCGTTTGCCTCTGTGGAAACCGACAATGTCGCCGATTTCTGTTTAGATTTGTATAAGAGAATGGGATTGCTAGAAGGTGTAGAGTTGCAGCGATCAAGCGATCCAAGGTTTAGAGAGGCGGCTATTGATATCGACGATTATTTTGTGGATACAGCTTACAAGGGAGAGATTGTGAGAGCTCGATATCGCGATGGGAAGTACGGTCTTTTTAAAGGAGGAGGCCGCTACATCGATGTGGAAGTGGTGGAAGTCACGAAAAAGATGATCAGCCCGACCCGAGATACGCGGCTAAAGTGGATGCAATCCGTCATACGTTGTACGCATTACGTTGCAGGAGCAGGCGAGATTCAGTATTTGAATCAATCGGATGCCCCAGAGATCGAGTTTGTGAAGCGTGATTATATTGAAAACTCGGGAGATGCCTATGCAGAGTGTCGACATGACTGGTAAGCGAATCCTAGCTTTTGGAGCTCATCCCGACGATATTGAGTTCGGTTGTGGAGCCGTATTGCTCGATGCGGCGGAGAAAGGGGCGGCGATCGATTTGGTTGTTCTATCCCGAGGAGAGGCAGGAACCCATGGCAATCGCTCCGTGCGGGAGAAGGAGGCCATGAAAGCGGCTGAAATGATCGGGGCTCAAGTACAGTTTCCGTCTACCGCAGGAGACACCCGCCTCCGGTCGGACTTGGAGATCACATTGATGGCAGCCAAGACGATTCGGCGGTGTCTGCCCGACTTTATCCTAGCGCCTTCTGGCCACTTGAACCAGCATCCAGATCATCGGGAAACGAGCATTATTGCTCGGGATGCTAATCGGCTGGCCCGGTATGGAAAGACCCCGGGGCTGGAAGGACTAGATCCGCATGCCACGCAAGCCCTTTTGTTCTACGATATTTCTAGCGAGTCGCTTGGAGGGGATGGGATGATTCCCTTCCTAGTCGATGTCTCGAGTCAGGCTGAACGCTGGAAAGACCTCATGGCCTGCCATGAAAGCCAAACTGGGAATCTGGATTATGTGGATCTGCAATTGTCGCGAGCTCGGACACTAGGCATTCAATCTGGTGTCAGATATGCTGTTCGCCTGTATTCGGAAGGCCCTCTCATCTGGAGTTCTTTAGCTGGGGTCGCCGAAGCTAAAGCCCCAAGGCTGTAATTGGGTTCCGGCTTATGGAGGGTAAACTGAATATTGCGCTGCTTTGCCACCCTACAGTTGGAGGTAGTGGTATTTTGGCTACGGAATTGGGGCATCGTCTCGCCGAGTTGGGCCATAGCGTTTATGTGGTTTCTGAGCGTCCGCCCTTTCGTCTAGACGACAGTCATCCGAATATCCATTTCTGCGAATCGACACCTGTTGAATTTCCATTGTTCAAGAGCCCAGACCACACCTTGCCCTTCGCTACAAGAATCGCTGATGTTTGCCGGAATCATCGGATCGATATTATGCACGCTCATTACGCCATCCCCCATACGGCTGCGGCCTGGATCGCCAAGGAGCTAATTGGGGAAGCGTCGCCGCCAACGGTCACGACGCTCCACGGCACGGACATTATTTATCTGGGTGCGAAAGAAGAGTATAGGCCATTGCTTCAACACGTGCTCAATGCTTCGGACCGAGTTACCTGCGTTTCTAAAAATCTGAAAGAGCGAACCGAAGCCCTCTTTTCACTGGAGCAGGAGATTGCGGTTATCCCGAATTTCTATGAGCCAAAGCCGGTGTCCAGAGATAGAGATCAAGTGAGAGCCCCGTTGGATTGTGGAGATATTCCGTTGGCCATACACGCTTCGAATTTGAGAACGATAAAGCGGGTCGACCTTCTGTTGGAAGGTTTCAAGAGGGCCTTGAACCAATGCGATGCTAGACTGTTGATCTTGGCTGGGGCTGACGCCACCCGTATAGAGCCGGAAATCCAGAAACGGGATTTGCAGGACAAGGTGATTATCGAAAGTGGTGTGTATGATGTGGATGAATACTACGCGGCTGCGGATTTCACACTCTTTTCGTCGGAATATGAAAGTTTCTGCCTTGGGATCCTCGAAGGAATGCGCCACGGAAAACCGAGTGTTTCCTTCGAAGTTGGAGGGATACCTGAGGTGGTCGAGGCCAACGAAACCGGATTGCTCGCGCCCTTTGGAGATGTTGATGCACTGGGGAAAGCGATCGCGTCTCTCGCGAACGATTCCGAGCTTCGAAAGCGTATGGGCAAGAAAGCGGAACAGCGGGCGCGGGAGCAGTTCTCGGCTGAAACTGTAGTTGACGCCTACCTCGATATTTACTGGCAGGAATTGGCGCGAGCGTAGATTTTTGCATCGCTTGATTGCTTTTTTCGGATGGCCTGGTAAAAAAGCCCGCCCAGGAAAGCGAGTTTCTTCACAATCCCCCTACTAGTCTGTCTATCTCTGGGAGACCAGACGTATCCGCCAAAGGACTGGCAAATTAAGACGGCTGTGTTGGCAGCCCCCGAGCACGAGCGCGAAAATGCTACCGTCCTTGGCTACAAAAGTAATGGCGAATTAGGCATCCTCCGCCAGGGAAGTAGTGACTTGATATGCCTGGCGGATGATCCAGCAGCTAAAGGTTTCAGCGTTGCCTGCTACCATGAAAGCCTCGAACCCTTCATGGCTCGTGGCCGCGCTTTGAAGAAAGAAGGAAAAAAGAGGAAAGAGATTTTCCAGATCCGCGAAGATGAAGTAAAAGCGGGAAAGCTGGAGATGCCGGACCGAGCTTTATTGAGCGTGACGACGGGGCAGGTAAACGAAGCGACGAAAGATATCGAAAACGTTTTTACTCGCTGGGTATTCTACATTCCCTTCGCTACTGCAGAAACAACCGGCTTGCCGCCAGCTCCGGCGGGACCGGGCGCTCCCTGGATCATGGATGCAGGCACGCACCGAGCCCATATCATGATTACTCCGCCGAAGAATAAGTAGCTTCAGCAAGCCTGCCGCGAGAAACTCTTCGGTTTTTCTAAAGTTTGGCCTCCAGAGCTTCTCTGGCTATGACACCCGAATGGCGCCAGGTTTCCTGGCCCTTTTCGAAAAGAATAAAAACAGGCACGCCTTCAATCGCGTAGGCTTCAGCCAGCTCAGGGCTAGCATCAATATCGATACGCAAGATGCGGGCGCGATCGGACAATTCGTATTCGAGGGCATCGATAATAGGGACCATTTGCTTGCAGGGAGCGCACCATTCGGTCTGAAAATCGACGAGTACCCGGTCATTATTTCGTAATTGTTTTTTGAAGTCAGCCAAGGAAATCCCGGGCGCCTTTTTAACGCTTCCTCCATCCGGTATAATGGTGGGCAAATTAGCTCGGTTCCAGGCCCCCATACCACCTTCGAGATTGTAAACTTCGCTAAATCCATTCTCCCCCATGATCTGGGCGGCACGTGAGCTGCGTCCTCCTGATCGACAATAGACGTAGATTGGCTTGTCCTTCTGCATCAGATTCAACTTCCGCTCGAAGTCTTCGTCATAGATGTTGAGCATGCTAGCCCCGGAGATATGTCCTTGAGCTATCTCGTCAGGCGTGCGCACATCGAGAATGATGCCATTGTTCTGAGCGACCAGCTCCTGAAATTCAGTGACAGACACGTCTTCAATTTTGGTTTCCGCAATCGCCGTAGCGATACTCAACATGGCGGCGACAACTAGTTTAGCGTTTCGTACATTCATAGTAATTGAGCTCTATTTTACGGACCGTAAGTTGCTGAGCCGGGAAAAGGCGATTCAAATCAGCGCTTCGATGTTGAATGGGAGTCGATTCATGGGTGTATTGGTTACGATTCCGGACCGCCGATTTCCAAAAAGGAGACATTGAAACTATGAAATACAGACGAATGGGTCGAACGGGGCTGAAAGTGTCTGAGCTGAGCCTGGGAACTATGACTTTCGGTACGCACACCGATACTGAAGAGGCGGATCGAATGCTGAATCTAAGCTTCGATGCGGGTATAAATTTTATAGATACAGCTGATGCTTACGGCGGCGGGCAATCGGAAGAAATGCTGGGAAAGCTCCTTGGACCCCGCAGAGAAGATGCGATATTGGCTACCAAGTTTTTCAATCCGATGGGTGCGGGAATCAATGACTCCGGAATGAGTAGAGTGCGGATTTTAAAGGCTATAGACGCCAGTTTGAAGCGCTTGAAGACTGACTATATTGATCTTTATTATATTCATCATGTAGATACGCAAACCCCATTGGAAGAGATGTTGGAGGCTCTAAATGACCTGGTTCGTTCGGGCAAGGTTCGCTACATAGCCTGCAGCAACTACGAAGCGTGGAGGCTGATGGAGTCCCTTTGGATCAGCGATAGCCGTAGATGGGCTCGTTTCGAGTGCTATCAGCCGCAATACAATTTGCTGACCCGCGATATCGAGGAAGAGTTGGTGCCGCTTTGCCAATACAAAGGTCTGGGGGTCGCGGTTTGGAGCCCACTTGCGAACGGGATTCTTACTGGTAAGTACCGGGGCCAGGATGGGGCTATTCAAGGAACGCGTTCCGCAGATAAATGGGTATTCAATCCGCAATTCTTTGCCCCAAACGCGAACGAAATTGTGGATGTCGTCCTTGAGATCGCGAACGAACTCTCCTGCTCGCCAGCCCAGGTGGCGACGCGTTGGGTCTTGGATCAGCCGATAGTCACGTCAGTAATTGTGGGAGCTAGGAACATAGAGCAGTTTCGCAATAATTTGGGAAGTTGCCAAATCCAGTTAACTCCGGACCAAAGCGAGCGTTTAGAATCGGTCTCGAGATTGCCTATGCGCTACCCGAAATCGATGGAGTTCAACATGCATGAGCGCCGAGACAACGCTGTTGAAATGCCTAGCCTGGCGGACGAAACCTGAAGTAGGCGCGGGCTTTCGACCTGCGGCCGATCGAAAATATTCAGGCGGGGTTCCCGGTCCGTCAATAGCTCCCCGTTGAATGGGATTGCATTCATTCCAGTGTCGACGTTCGATCGTCGTCCACAATCTCAGTCAACAAAGAGACTTATGAAAGTAGCGATTATTACTGGAGGCGGATCTGGAATCGGGAAAAGCGTGGCAATAGCCTTGGCCAGCGAAGGCTATGCGGTCACCCTCGCCGGCAGGCGTCAGGAAACTTTGGATGCGACCGCTAAAGAGATCAGCGACAGTGGCGGCAAGGCTTTGGCAGTGCCGACGGATGTAACTGATGCGGAGTCGGTAGAGAACTTATTTGCCCGGACAGCCGAAATCTACGGGCGTGTGGATGTCCTATTTAATAATGCGGGCGCATTCGGCCCGGCTTCTTTACTAGAAGATATTGATACGGACGAATGGCGATCAGTGGTTGATGTAAATCTCACGGGCCCGTTCCTTTGCACGCAAGCAGCTTTTCGGGTCATGAAAAACCAGGATCCTCAGGGTGGCCGCATTATAAATAATGGTTCTATCTCAGCCTACACGCCGCGCCCAAATTCGGCTCCCTATACAGCCACGAAGCATGCGATAACTGGATTGACCAAGTCGACAGCTTTGGACGGCCGAAAGTACGACATTGCTTGTGGGCAGATCGATATTGGAAATGCGACGACTGATATGACGGAGAAGATGAAGCAAGGGGTACTGCAGGCTGATTTGACCAAAAAAGTGGAGCCAACCATGTCAGTGAAGAACGTGGCCAATGCTGTCGTTTACATGGCGAGTCTTCCACTCGATGCGAACGTTCTCTCCATGACAGTGATGACGACGAAAATGCCGTTCGTTGGACGTGGATAGTTGATTCTCCCGCAATGGAAACCTTTGTTTTTCCGAACACGATTAAGTTCGGGGTCGGTTCAGTGTCAGCCTTGTCAGAAGCGCTGGCTGAGCTTGGGTCTGAGCGGCCACTTCTTGTTACAGATCCAGGTTTGATAGAGAGCGGGCTCATTTCAGAATTCCAATCAACTACGGGCCTGGTAGGGGCGATGGTATTCAGCGAAGTGGACGCGAATCCCTCCGAGAGAAATGTTAGGGCAGGCGTCGAAGCCTTCCGTTCAGGCCGATGCGATGGCATTGTGGGAATTGGGGGCGGTAGCGCCATAGACGCGGCAAAGGGAATCCGCCTATTGGTCCATCACGAGGGTCCGCTCGGGGACTACGGTATTCGTGAGCAAGGTTGGTCACGAATGACGCAACCCATGCCAGAGATGATCGCTATCCCGACGACAGCAGGGACGGGTAGCGAAGTGGCCCGAGGAGCTTTGCTTATTGAGGAGACTAAGGGAGCGAAAATCGCCGTGGTAGGTCCGCGTCTTTTTCCTTCGATGTCAATTTGCGATCCCGAATTGACCTTAGGCATGCCCAATTGGCTTACGGCAGGTACGGGTATGGATGCCTTGACGCATTGCGTGGAAGAATACTTGTCGCCCCAATTTAATCCAATTATCGAGGGCCTAGCCCTGGAGGGGGTTAGGCGGGCGAGTTCGTCGCTGTTGAGAGCGTTCCAAGAAGGATCTGACATCGCGGCACGCTCCGATATGATGGTGGCAGCCATGCTGGGAGGCATGGGCTTCGCTAAAGGTTTGGGAATCGTCCATTCGCTATCGCATGCCATTGGTGGGCTATTTGGCGGGCATCACGGCACGTTAAACGCGATATTGCTGCCCGCTTGTCTTGAATTCAACCGAGAGTCATGCTTACCCAAATTCCGCCTTCTTTGCCAATCGGCAGGAATTCAGGTGGAAGAAGTGGATGATCAAGGTTGCGCGGATGCGTTTATTCAATATATCGTGGATCTGAATACGAACCTGGAAATGTCTCTTCGTCTGTCGGAGTTAGGAGCCAGTGAGTCTGATCTGGATCGGTTAGCGGACTATTCAATGAAGGACCACTGCCACCTGACAAATCCGAAAAAACCCATGCTCGAGGATTTCAGGAATCTACTGAAGAGACATTTGTAGATGCGAATGAACGACGTCCGATTCTACAATATTACCGATTTGAAACAAACCGAAGAAGTTGGGCTGCTAACGACGGAAATCGGGCGGCAATTCCATCTTTTGTGACAAAATTCATATCGCCGTAATCAAACCCGGGGCTGACCGCTTCGCTGATCAATCCGTATTCACTCGCCTTGAGTTCGCTTGCCTTCCACCAGCCTCCTGGCACAGCTAGTTGCAGTTGATGTCCGGCTTCGATGTCCGGTCCTAGAGTAGTCGTTCGTAATTCCCCGTTTGGCGAAACGAGCGTATACTCGATAGGACCGCCACTGTGAAAGAAGTGAACGATGTCCGACCGATTTACGTGGAGATGCCCAATTGGAGAGTCGCTTGTCAGCATATAATAGATACAGGTTAGGGTAGGCCGGTCGGACTGCTCAGGTCCGATGGAAGCGTTCAATTGCGACGTGTAGGTCCGCCGGAAAAACCCACCCTCCTGATGGGCTTCCAGGCCGAGGGACTCAACTATCTGTTTGGCTGATTCCAATCGAGTCTAGGCCTTCGTTGTTGGGCGCAATCTAAGCATATGGTCGCGCCCTAGATTCGGTATTCGTCGCCCGTCTAGGCAGTCTGGCCTTCGGGTACGGCTCCGGATTCTTTGGACCCTTTGCTCGCCTGATAGTGTATAATGAGAATCAAGGCGATTGGAGTGCCATAGTCGCCCCAGCGCTCGATGAATTCGAAGATATTCAGGAACCCGCCTTCGGTTACGTACAGAAACTCGGTGATTACTTTCCAAACAAACACGAACCAGAGAATAGGTACGAGTGGTAAGCAAAATACGACTACACCCAGAATGATTTCGAACCAGCCAACGGCCTTGATAAAGGCTACATCCGCCGGAAGGCCGATGGATGCAAAGTGGTTTATCAGCATATCTTTTTCAACGAAAGCTCCGAATCCTCCGTGGCCGATCAAGAGAAGGCCAATCGTCAAGCGGCAAATGAAGTGGAGCACTCCTATGTTGTCTTCTGACAGCTTTGGTTCGGTGTATCCAGAAAACCAATCCTTCCAACGCATGGCGAACGCTCCGCCCATCAGTAGGAGCATAAATGGGGGTAAATAGTTTCCGGCCCGCTCCCAGAATTCCCACATGCCTGGCGTACCGGAAATCGGTCGAAGGATCGCTGTCCACAAGGCCCATAAGATCATCCAAACGATAATGATCCGTCGCGGCTTTATAAGCAGTAAGATGGCCATGATGATATCGAAAGCGCCTATAATAGGCATCAGCTTCCAGGCGATATCATCTGGGATGCCCTGGGATTGAAAGAAGGGTAGCCAACCTTCTTTGGTAATGACACCCCAGGCCCCATGGCCTATGAAACAGCAGGCTGCTGTTATTCTGAGGACCCAGTGAAGTTGCGTTTGCAGGTCGTCGATAGTTTTCGGTTTTAGCAGGGAGTCTGACATAATGAGGATAATTTTTTTGGTATGGATTGCCTGCGAGTGGTGCTCGCCAGCAAGTGGGAATTAGAAATACATGCGGAAGGCGGAGCCGATAGTCCAGCCCTTGAATACAGTTATCCCGCCTGTGGTTTCGATATCATCGTATTCGATACCTGAAACGATCTTCATGCGGTCGCCGCAAAAGTAGTAGTTCAATCCGAAATAAATATTGTGATGCTCGTCTCCTCGCCCTCCTGTTAGAGAAAGGTCGGCGTCGCCTTTGGCGGCGGCAGATCGGGCGTATCGGCTGTTCAGACGAATGCCCTCCGAAGCATCGGCCCTTTGTAGCTGATACCGAGAAACGAACTTGAGCCGATCTTCAACGAGCCAACGCATGGGCATGATCGACAAACCCCAAAAATCGCCGAGACGATCGGGATTGGATGTGCCTCCGTTCTGTCCCGCTCCGATTGTGCTATGGATCTCCCATGGCCCCTTGTGCAATTGGAGAATCGCTGAACCTCCCCATTCGTTTCCTCGAGCAAGCTGATGGTCTGTCAAATCGGCGTCTTGCGAAAAGACGCTGAGGACTAACTTCTTTTGGTCGAAATTCGAGCCTTCCGTCAGGTCATGCTCCCATTGGGAATATAGAGCGGTTCCATCTTGCCAGCCTGGAAACTCGTCATCTTGGGTGGTGGAAAAGAGGCCAATCTGAAAGTCGTTTTTGCCTTGAGCAGCCCGAAACCAGGCGCCTACTGGGTGCGACCCGCCCTCATCGGTAGGCCAGAGTTTATTGGAAAACGGCGATCGCTCCAATGGGTTGAAAAGGGTTGCTGAGCGCTGCCACTCGTCGGCTAGCTTGAGACTGCGGCGGCCGTATCCAAACTCGAAACGGTCGTAGTCGGAAAACGCGGCGTTCGCCACGCTGGCATCATAAGAAATGTAGAGATTCCGAAAGTGCTGGAATTCAAAATCTTGATCGCCTGTGGCAGCGTTCTTGCCCTGGGACAGACTGAGGACGGACTTGAATAGAAAGCCTTGCAAAAATTTGACGTCGGCGCCGAGCCAAACGCGCCGAAATTCGTTGTGGGTATCGGAAAAGCTATTTCCTGCCGAATCCGTTCCATCAACACGGCCAACTTGATATTGAGCCATGCCGAATAGCTTAATCTGCTCCAATCCCGCTTCCTCAGAGTCGTGAATGATCCCCATGCCTGCTAGCGTGTCGCAAGGCTCTTGTGCCAGGGCGCTTATCGGCGCCAATAGGGAGATTGCGATCGGCAGAGAAAGGGCTGTTTTCGTGGCAAACATTAATTAGACAGGTTGTCTTGAAGGCTTATTCCCGGGATTACCACCAAGAAATGGACAAATTCTTTTCCCAATATTCTAGGTTTTGGCGGTGCGGCACGATTAAGTTAGCCCGTATTTGACCTTGAGATTTGGATGCGAGAGGGTAGTTGTGCCAGTGGTTTTCCCGTTACGTTGGGAAACAGAACCTCAATAACCAGATCATTGAGCTATATGAAACTCTCCCCGCTGACCTTTGCGTTTGTGTTGGCCTTACACCCTGTTTTTTCCGAGCAGCCGAATATCGTCATTATGCTGGCCGACGATGCTGGCTACTCGGACTTCGGCTGTTTTGGTGGCCAGGCAAAAACGCCAAACATCGACCAGCTAGCCGAAGAAGGCATGCGCTTTACGGATCTTCATGCCGCGGCTCCTAATTGTTCCCCCAGCCGCACGGGCTTGCTGACTGGCCGTTATCCCTCCCGGGTAGGCGTCTTCAGCTACCTGCCCCAACCGGAGAACGGCGTGCCCCATCCGATGCATCTTCCCGATTCGGAGATCACGCTGGCTGAAATTCTTGGAGCCGAAGGCTACCAGACTGCCCATTTTGGGAAGTGGCACTTGAGCGGTTATGGTACGGACCAGCCGCAGCCGCTGGACCAAGGGTTCGATTATTCGTTCGGCACGTCGAGCAATGCTCGCCCGTCGCACTTGAACCCGGATAATTTCCACCGCAACGGCAAGCCATTGGGTATAATCGAAGGCTATGCCTGCCAAATCGTAGTGGACGATGCCATACAGTGGTTGGAGAAAAGGAAAGGCGATGATCCGTTCTTTCTTTACGTGGCATTTCAAGAGCCGCATACCCCAATAGCTTCTCCACCGGAAATGGTGGCCCAATACAATTTTGATAGTAAGCGCAACGAGTATCTGGCGAATATCCAGAATCTGGATGATGCCGCGGGACGACTGGTGGCCAGGCTAGACGAGCTGGGTTTAGGCGAAGAGACGTTAGTAATGTTCACGTCTGACAATGGTTCCTTGCATGATGCCAGTAACGGCGGTTTCCGCGGGCAAAAGTCGATGGTTTTCGAGGGAGGCATACGAGAGCCGGGGGTCATACGCTGGAAGGGGAAAATCGAAGCGGGCTCGGTTTGCTACGCTACCCTGAATTTTGTGGATATGGTTCCAACGATTTGCTCGATTACCGGCGTCCCGCTTCCTGACGATCGGACGATAGATGGGGTGGATTTCAGTCCGGTTTTGTTCGGCGAGAGCTGGAGTCGCAGCAAGCCGCTGCTCTGGTATTTCTACCGTTCGATAGCTGGATCTGGTCAACGGGCTCAGGGAATCACCCAGCAAATGCCTGCGGGAGCCTTCCGCAAGGGCGATTGGGTTTTGCTGGGCTATCTGCGACACAACGAAATGCCATCGACTCATGCTATGGTTGCTTCGGATATGGACTTCATCCGCGAATCCACTTGGGACTGGTTCGAGTTATACAATTTGAGGACTGATCGCTCCCAAAGGCACGACGTAGCCATTGAGAACAGAGACCTGGTCGATCGACTCTCTAGAGAAATGACTGCCGTCCACCGAGACATGATAGCCGAGGCCCCTTATTGGGAGTGGCCAGACGCCGAGTAGCGATTTGTTTCTCGCTTGCGTTGGCGATGGTAGGGCTGACTGTCCCCAGTCAGCCGAGATAGGAAAGGTTAATCAAAACGGCTGACTGGGGACAGTCAGCCCTACCATTTAAAAAACAGATTGCGACTTAAGTGAGACTCTCCAAGAAAACTTGTCTCCTCCTCTGAGCTTATTTTTTATCTCCTCTCTGCCATAACCCCAGTTTTCGAATATCATGAGAAACCGATTCGCTATCTGTTTTGCCTTGCTAGCCTTTTTGAACCCAGTCGTTTTTGGCGCTGGATCTGGTCCCGAGTGGACGGATGTCGCCGAAGCGGACAAAGTCTTGATGGGAGACTATGTTGGCGAGTGGCTGAATGGTCCTGAAAAGAGCTACCAGGAAATTAATCCGAATTTGTGCTCTCAAGTGATCAATATCGACGAAGGCGTTTACCGCGTAAAGTTTACCCAGGACCACAATCGGCGAGCGGAGGTTTACTATTCTGGAGAGGTGAGGTTGGAGGGTGACGAGATCGTTGCCAAGGATGGTGATTGGGATTTTCGAGTCACTAAATCGGGTCTGATAGGTAGAGGGGCGATTGGAGGCAATGTATCCGAGTTTTCACTCAAACGAGTCAAGTTGGGCTCGCCGACACTGCGAGCCAAGCCTCCGAGAGGAGCTATTCGACTCTTCGATGGAAGCGATTTTGACGAATGGGAGCACACGGACGGACGAAAGGTTACTTGGACCCTTTTGGAAAATGGGGTTATGGAGATAAATCCAACCGCGGCTAACAAGGACGCTGAGCCGCCCATCGGAGGTACGATAATAACTAAACGCAAGTTCAAGGATGTTCGCTTCCACATGGAATTCAGATATCCGGTAGAGCCGGGCAAAAGCGGGCAGGGCCGTGGAAACAGTGGCTTGTTCTTTCAAGGTGTCGCTCCGAATGGATATGAAGTGCAGATTCTAAACAGCTATGGATTAGATGGCCTTTGGAATGAATTGGGCGCTTTATACAAGTTGTTACCTCCCAAGGTGAACGCTGCTCGTCCACCAATGGAGTGGCAGACATACGATGTCACGTACAGAGCGCCGATATACGAAAATGGCGATCTCAAGCAAAGAGCTCGCATAACTGTTCGGCTTAATGGGATAGTTGTTCAGAAAAACGAGGAGATAATCTTTCAGACTGCTCACAAACAAGCAGACCGGGCCATCCGTCCTCCGAGCGAACCACTGCCCATCTCTCTGCAGGACCATTCCAATCGTATCCAGTTTCGTAATATCTGGGTAAAAGAGCTTTAAAGTTTATCCAAGAGGTATCGCTGAAGTTTGTCTTAGCCTGAGATTTGGCTTGCCGTTGCTCACCCTTCTTGGGCATGGTCCAGCTCAGCTCAGCTCGCTCGAACTCGATTCAAAAGGGCTTTGTTCTTTCCTTTTTTTACGTCCGCAGATTCAGGAAATGCCGTGAGATTCGGCGACAGTCGCGCTGAGGTATGGAGCAATCGAAAGGCAGCTCCGAGTCCTAATGCTGGCTGCGGATAAAATACCTGATTCTCGATCAAACGATTGGGATCGAAAGCTTGTCGCGTAAACGAGCGGTATAAACAGCTGTCTCGCTAGTGGGATTTTATGCAATGCCCATAGCGTAGAATGAGCGGCTCGTAGCTATGCGCGCGGGGCGATTTCTCTTGGGTGGCTTGTTTGTATTCAGTTTTGCGCGATGCATCTCTGAACTTCACAAACAATGAAAATCCAACAGACACTACTCACGCAAATAGCCAATTCCTTAGGTATTGGCGTCTTAACGTTTGGACTTCTTAATCCAGGCGCCAACGCGGAGGAGAGCTATGAGCTCGAACCTCTGATTGTCGGAGCTACACGCACGGAACGGTCGCTAGATTCGCTTGGCATTAGCGCAGACCTGCTCAACGGGACCAATTTGGAGCAACGAATGATTCGAGACTTGCGTACTGGTTTCATGGATGTGGCGGGCGTCTTTGCTCCCAGCGATGGAGCGCTGGCATCGACAGCTGACATAGCTATTCGCGGAAACTCGGGAACACGGGTTTTAAGCCTGGTCGATGGAGTTAAAACCAACTCTGCCATCTTTTCAGCCGGGCGTTTCATGGCTGGCGCCAGTGGGTTTAACCTAGATCGGGTGGAGATTATTCGTGGTCCTCAGAGCACGCTATACGGGTCCAGCGCAATCGGTGGAGTCGTTCGCTTAGAGACGCGACGAGGAAAAGGCGACCCGACCTACCGATTCACCGCGGAAGCGGGTTCATACAATAGTCAACTGCTGGCCTTGCAAGGTCAGGGAGCAACCGGAGCCTTGGACTATTCCTTTCATGTTGCCAATCAGGAGAGTGACAACGAGGGAGCGGATAATGAGGGGAAAATGAAAAGCTACTCCTTTCGATTCGATTATGATCTGACTGAAACTGCCACTGTGGGAGTTGCTTCTCGAGGTGAGTTTACCGACTACAGCAATCCGGGAGGCGATTTGACGCCCCCTCCATCGGATCGTATTCAGAGTGATACGATCGCATTTAGCGCGTACTTGGAAACTAGATCCGAACGTTGGAATCAGAGAGCTACATTGTCGGTACTGGATGAATACTACCGACAAACGGGATTCCTCTATATCGGAGATGCTGGCAACTTGGCTCTTGACTGGCAAAATGCATTCGAAGCTACGGATTCGATACGCCTCGCCTCGGGGGTTTCCTGGGAACGCCAAGAGGGGAACGACAATTCCTTTCCAGAGAGCGATGGCGAGAGCCATGCCTGGTTCGCTCAAGCGGAAATCGCCTCTGGCGAATACATTGACCTTGTGCTGGGCACCCGCAATGACGACTACGAGTTCTCTGGATCGAAGACCACTTGGCGGGCAAATGGCTTGTGGCGGCTGAACGACCGACTTCATGCTCGAGCCGCCTTTGGCACGGCCTTTCGAGCGCCGAATTTCTTTCGCCTGTTTTCGACTTCCAGCTTTGCCTTGGGCAATCCGAACCTAAAACCCGAAGAAAGCGAGGGTTGGGAAATTGGAATCGATGGGTATTCTGATAATGGGGACATCAAAGCGGGGATCACTTACTTTTCCAACGATATCGAAAATTTGATCATATGGACACCGACTGAGGGACTCGATGGGACCTATGAGAACAGGGATATTGCTGAAAACTATGGAGTAGAATCTTACGTGGACTTGGAAATTAGAGATGATTGGACAGCGACTATCGCCTACACCTGGACAGAATCGAATTCTACCAATCTTGCATTCGGCTCGACTACTCGGCAGCCTGCAATCCCTCGGCATCAATTCAGTTTTTCCAATGCTATTCGGATCGGGCAAAAGCTTTCTACGAACATTGGTTTGAACTACGTTGTGGGAAGGGAAACCTTTGGGAGCTTGGACATGGACAACTATCTGCTGTTGAGAATCGCTTCCAGGTATCGGGTTAATGACACTTTGGCTTGGACATTCCGCGTGGAGAACGCCTTAGACGAGGATTACACGGCGAGCGAATCGAGCTTTAGCGGGAGGATCAAGGCTCGTGGGTTAGCGGCTTTCGGAGGAATAGAATGGAGTTTTTGAAAAGTTCTAACACGGATCTAGTGGTAGGGCTGACTATCCCTAGTCAGCTGCAACGAGGCGATCTATTATCGGTTGCTTGGGGACAAGCAGCCCTACCAGTTTAACCGATGGATACATTTTAAGAATTCAAAACCACTGATAAAAAGACGCGTGAAGATTACCGTATCCAGAATTCTCGGCTTATTCGTATTGTCTGGTTGGATCCCTAGCGGCCAAGCGGCAGGCGAAAGCGTAAACCTGCGGTATGCGAAAAACTTTTCCATAGAGGAGTTTGCTAGCCACCGAATAGTTGCCGTACGCAATCCATGGAGAAATTCGGGAGACACGCTTTTCCAGTTTGCGCTCGTGCCTAAAGGGGCAACCGTTCCTGCGTTGGAGAAGAATGTTCGCGTAATTAAAACGCCGGTTGAACGCCTGGCAGTTTTGGGAACCGTTTATTTAGCTCACGTAGAGGCCCTAGACCTTTATCGAAGTTTGGTGGGCGTAGCTCACGCGAAATACGCTAACGACCGGAAGACATTGCAGCAACTGAAAAGTGGATACACCAAATCGATTCCTGGTGAAAGTTCCATTGACATCGAGGCCACGTTGTCTTTGCAGGCGGATCTTATCCTCGCGAGCGCTGTGGGCGATCCTCAGCACGATGCCCATCCCTTGCTAGAGCGGACTGGGCAACCCGTGGCAGTAACGGCAGGTTACATGGAGACGCATCCGCTAGGTCGCGCTGAGTGGATACGATTCACAGCAGCCTTCTTCGGGAAAGACGAACTGGCTAAAGAAGTATTCGACGAAATTGCGGATCGTTACGAGAAGCTAACGGCTTTAACGAGATCTATTGAGAGTCGTCCTACTGTATTGGCCAATGCTCCGTTCGCGGGTATTTGGCATGTGCCTGGAGGAAATAGCTTTACCGCTCAAGCGATAGACGATGCCGGTGGGGAATACCTCTTTAGTTCCCTGGAGTCGTCAGGAGGCGTTCCAGTTGATCTAGAAAAAGTATTCTATGAAGCGATCGATGCGGATTTCTGGATACACCCAGGTCAGGCGCGCTCATTGGCAGATTTAGAATCGATGGATGCACGGTTTGCCCGATTTAAAGCCTTCCTTAATGGGAATGTTTTCAATAATTCAAAACTCATCGGTCCAGGCGGTGGAAACGAAGTTTGGGAGCGCGGTGTCTTAAGGCCGGACGAATCGCTTGCCGACCTTATAGCTATATTTCACCCGGAGTTTCTCGGCGAGCATGAATTCACCTACTACGAAAAACTGCCCAGAAGTCGGTAGATTTTAGCGAGTATATGGATCGCAGGAATATAATCGTTTGTTTCTTTGCTCTCGCTGCTTTGGCGATGTTGGTATTCTTGAGTGGAATTTGCCTTGGTTCGGTCGACATCCCTCTTCTTGAAGCGATAAAGAGCCTCTTTAGTTCGAATGACACGAATGCTTTGCATTCGGCCATAGTGCTCGAGTTTCGATTGCCTCGAACGGTCACAGCAGCTTTTGCCGGAGCCGCCTTGGCTGTATCTGGTTTGATGATGCAAACCGTGTTTAGAAATCCTCTAGCAGATCCATTCGTTCTTGGGGTAAATAGCGGAGCCAGCCTGGGGGTTGCAATTGCCCTGCTGGCGCTTGGGCCAGGCGGTATCGTTCTGGCGAGCCAAACGCCTTTAACTGGAAGTTTACTTGTGGTCGTTGCCGCAACGTTGGGGGCGGGCGCTTCGCTAGTCCTGATACTGATGCTATCTAGCCGTGTAGATGTCATGTCTTTATTGATACTAGGACTGATGATTAGCTACGGTGTTAGCTCGATTGTCAGCATTTTGATCTACTACAGCATGGCCGATCGTCTGCAGGTCTTCTTCAGTTGGTCATTCGGGAATTTTGGCGCGGTAACCTTGGAACAGTTAGGTCTCTTCGTTCCTATTGTCCTAGCAGGATTGATTGGGGCGACCTTGCTCGTCAAGCGGCTAGACGCTTTTCTGTTGGGCGAACGCTATGCCAAAACCTTGGGTGTGAATATTGGCGGCTCGCGATTAGCGATGCTCGGCTGCGCTTCGTTGCTTGCGGGAGTAGTAACAGGTTTTTGCGGACCTATCGGATTTATTGGAATTGCGGCTCCCCACATTTGCCGCTATCTGTTCAAAACATCGGAGCATCGCGTTCTCTTGCCCGGAGCGATCCTGATGGGTGGACTGATAGGGCTGGTTGCCGATCTTCTTGCCAGAGCCCCTGGCTTGGAGGCGACGCTTCCTTTGAATTCGGTCACCGCTCTCATCGGTGTCCCGGTTATCATTACCGCCCTGCTCAAGCAGAGAAATTATCAGAGGATCTTTGGAGGATGAGCGATCATAGGCCAAACTTGGAGGCTCGATCCTTGTCGATCGGATACAAAGAGGGCAAACAGTCCGTTGCCGATGATTTGTCGTTGAAGCTGGAACCGGGAGAGCTCGTCAGTCTTTTGGGACCGAATGGAGCAGGCAAATCTACCTTGATTCGAACTCTCGCTGGGATCGACGATCCCTTGGGAGGAAAAATTTGGCTTAACGGACGTCTCTTGTCCGAGTTGACGCCCAAGCAACGGGCTCGACAAGTGAGCGTTGTCCTAACCGATTCGCTTCCTGGGTCCATGGTATCGGTATACAGTCTCGTGGCTCTGGGAAGGCACCCTTATACGGGACTGATGGGTGGTCTCGATAAGGATGACGAGAGCCGGATTGAATGGGCAATTGAAGCTATGGGCATCCAGGATTTGGCAACACGCCGTTTTGGAGAGATCAGCGATGGCGAAAGACAAAAGGCTATGATTGCCCGCGCTTTGGCTCAAGAATCGAATGTCTTGTTGCTCGATGAACCGACAGCTTACGTCGATCTGCCGCGTCGTGTAGAAATCGTCGGCGTCTTGCGAGAGCTAGCCCATTCTCATGGAATGGCAATACTGGCATCTTCTCACGATCTTGAGCTCTCTCTGGGCTGTGCAGACAAGCTTTGGTTGATGGATCTTGAAGGGACGCTTACGATTGGAGTCCCTGAAGATTTGGTTTTGCAAGGAAGTATTGCTAAGCTTTTTCGGAGTGATTCTTTCGAATGGAATTCGGAACTGGGCGGCTTTCAGGTCCACAGAACTCCTGTCCGATTCGCTCGAATACGAGGAGAAGGGGAGGCCTATCAATGGACTCGTCGAGCCCTGGAAAGAATGGGATTCGCTATAAGAAACGATAGCAGCGTCGAATTCGAGCTTGTCGTGGGATTGGACGCTGCTGGCGTTCCTTTGTATCAAGTGATCTTTAGGGGAATATCAAAGTCATTTGGCAATTTGGAAGACTTGTTTGCATGGGTGCAAGAAAACGACAAACGGGATGTCTCAGATTAGGCATCGACCAAATTATGGGCTACCGTTATAGGAATTGGATTTGACAAAAGCTATGAAAGGCAAGATCACCACGAAACAGGGCGATTGGGGCATGACGTCTATCGTAGGCGGAGAGCGCTTGGCCAAGGATGATCCACGTAT
>NZNM01000150.1 GCA_002694885.1 Opitutaceae bacterium
ACACCCGCTCCAATCGCTCCATAGTGAACGTCAAATTCGCCTATCGCTATCACCACTCCCTCGGGCAACCCTAATCGATCTGCCCATTCCGGGCAAAGTTCGCCCGCCTTTTCGCTCGCGTCATGAGCTTTCTCGTACAACCGATCCCTAAGGTCAGCGAGTTTGGGGTCCAGCATTGCCAAGAATTCCTTATCCGGCAATCCACCCCACTCATCAGCATAAAAGGCCTTGTGCCCAGCGGCGCAAATTCCGCGCTTAACCACCTTCGGGTCCGTCACTCCAGACAATACAGCTGGAATCCAATCGCATAGTTCTACCCAACTATAAGCAGCGTCGAAAACTTGCGAATCCACTTTCAGGCAATGCCAAATTTTTGACCAGAACCACTCGGATGAATAGGTATTCCCGCATTTCGCCAGGTATTGGGGTCGGTGCTCGCGCCCCAATTTTGTGATCGTTGCTGCTTCTTCCGCGCTGGTATGATCTTTCCACAGCCAGCATTCAGCAGCCAATCTTCCCTCAAATTCCGGTTGCATCGCCAAGGACTCATTCGATGAATTCACCGGAATCGGGCTCGAGCCCGTCGAATCTACTCCTATCCCGATAACTTTATCGCGCGAAAAACCTGGGTCTGACTGCCCAGCTTCCGCAATCGCGTGTCTCGTTGCCAATTCTAATCCGGCAATGTAGTCGCCTGGATGTTGGCGAGCAAGGTTGTGATCGCTCGAATCCAACAAGATTCCCATTTCTCCCGATGGGTACTCGAAAACCGAGGAGCCCACTTCCACTCCGTCCGCGCACCGCGCAACGATGCTTCTAACTGAATTGGTACCGTAGTCTATTCCTATCGTGTAAGCCATGGGATAATAACAATGGTGAAAGCCGCCCTTCTAGGTCTCTAGCCGCTCAAAGTAAAAACCTTTATGAACGTAAGTCCGGCGATCGATGGAGATTATTGTAGATTCTGGACCAATAGATATAAGAAATCAGCCAGCCGTTTCTTCGAGGGTTGTTATTGAGAGCAAAGCGGCTGCTAGTAACAAGCTATCACGGATTAGGAACCGCCAGCCAATCCACGCTCAGAAGATTCAGCGAACTCTATAAAAATCTTCGCTTCGGCCGTTTCAGCAATATCGCTTTCCTGAATAGCAGCCATAGCCTGCTGCCTATTAAGGCCCTCTCGATAAAAGGTTCGAAACAACCGCTTGACGACACCGATTTGCTTGGAGTCAAAGCCATTTCGCTCGAGCCCTACCTTGTTGAACATACGGATTTTTGCTGGATGTCCGTCGCCTAACATAAATGGCGGAATATCCTGCTCAACTTTGGCGCAGCCTCCGATGAATGAGTAGCGACCGATATGGCAGAATTGATGGATCGCAGTGCCACCCCCTCCGACTCCTACAAAATCTTCAACAATCACGTGCCCCGCAAAGGTAGCCCCATTGCTGGCAATCAAGTGATTCCCGATACGGCAGCAATGACCCACATGACAATAGGCCAAAAATAGGTTATCGTCTCCAATCTCCGTGAACTCTCCTTCGTTCGTTGCCGCATTTATGGATACATATTCGCGAATCACATTGCGATCACCAATTCGCGTACCCGGAGAGCCTCCTTGGAATTTCAAATCCTGGGTTTTCATCCCAACGCTAGCAAACGGATAGATTTCACAAGATTCACCGATTCGCGTATTTCCCCAGATGTTTGCCTGATGCCAAATTCTCGTATTAGCGCCGATTCTAACCTCAGGACCGATGACCGAGTAAGCTCCGACTTGGACACCCTCGTCAAGCTCGGCCTTAGGATCGATTATAGCTGTGGGATGAACTTCAACCGCCATAATATATCGATTGTATCCAGATATCTATACTTCTGCTTCTTTGTCGACTAGCATGAACTTCAGTTCTCCTGAAGAAGCGACTTTGTCTCCAACTGAACAGGTTGCTTCAGCCGTCCCGATCTTGCCCCGCATAATCTTGGTCAATTTGACATCGATTTTCAATTGGTCTCCAGGAATGACCTTATTGCGAAACTTGACCTTGTCGATGCTCATAAAGACCGCCGTCATTCCTTCATTTTTAGTCACTCGCAACATCAAAATACCTGCCGCTTGAGCCATCGCTTCAATCTGCAAGACTCCCGGCATGATCGGCTGCCCAGGGTAGTGGCCTTGGAAATACTCTTCGTTAATCGTGCAATTCTTAATCGCAGTAAGTTCGTTATCCCCACGAAATTCGATCACACGATCGACCATAAGCATGGGATAGCGATGAGGAAGAGTTTCGATCACCCGCCGTATATCCAGTTCAGTTTCCGTTTCGACGACAATCTTCCGCTTCTCGGTCGCCTTCCTCGCGTGACCTTTCTCGAGCTCATCCATTCGCTCGTACAGTTTCTTGGTCAACTCAGAGTTGAGAGCGTGACCCGTGCGAACCGCTATTATATGCGCTCTCAATGGTTTGCCCAATAGGAATATGTCGCCAATCACATCCAAAATCTTGTGACGCACGAGCTCGTCCTCGAAACGCAATGGCTCTTTGGATAGGATTTTGTCGCCTTTCAGTACGATAGCGTTCTCCAAACTCCCGCCTTTGATTTTCCCAAGTTTTATGAGCTCCTCGATGTCTTCGAAAACAGTAAATGTTCTGGCCGCCGCAATTTGGGTGGAAAACACTTCCGGGTCGATATCGAGCGACAAGTGCTGGGTATGGATTCCACGATCGTCTGAAGACGTGCAAGTAACTTTAAACCCGTCGTATGGAAGAGCGATAAGCGATGAATTTCCTTGGGAAACGGATATTGGTTTATCGAGGGAAAACACCTTCCGCTCGGCCTCCTGCTCCACGGGTTCGCCTTCGAGGATCATGTTTACGTAAGCGCGAGCCGAACCATCCATAATGGGCGGTTCGCTGGCATCCATTTCGATCACCACGTTATCGATCCCCATGCCATGCAAAGCCGCCATCACATGCTCGACCGTGTGAACTTGGGAATGCCCCGATTTTAAAGTCGTATTGCGAACCAGATCCCCAACTTGGGAGATGTGAGGCTTGAATTCCGGCTTCTCATGCAAATCTATGCGGCGAATAACGACCCCGTGATTCTCTGGAGCAGGCTTAAGCGTGAGCCGAGAGGTGTCTCCCGTGTGTAATGCTGGGCCATTGATGGAAACTTCTCTCAGGAGGGAGCGTTGCTTCATGGGGTTGGCTTAGTGGCGCCAATCAATCCAAATGACAAGCATGGAGATTCCTGAGAACTCAGGCCTAAACCCCTTTATTGACAGCTAACCGATATCTGTCTACTCCCGGGCTTTTTCCAAATCTACTCAATCCATGCCAATCGCCTTAGACCTCCGAAAGGGTAACGTCATCAATTATAACGGGAATCCTTGCTTAATCCTTGAATCCCATCACCGAACTCCCGGCAAGGGCCAGCCAGTCGTGCAAACGAAAATGCGCAATCTGACGACCGGACGGTCGGCAGACGTGCGCTTCCAGTCGACCGAAAAAGTGGAACAGCTGATGACCGAGCGTAAGAATCTCGAATTCAGCTACGAAGATCGCGGCGTCTACAATTTCATGGACCTGGAGACCTACGAAACGATCGAGCTCCATCCAGATATTCTGGAAGATGCCGTCGATTTCCTCGTCCCCAACACCGAGTACGAAATCCTTTTTGTCGATGGCAATCCTGTGCAGCTCATCCTCCCTTCGACTGTGGAGCTCAAAGTAATCGAGTCGCCTGAAGGAATCCGAGGCGACACGGCTAGCAATGTCCAGAAACCAGCGAAGTTAGAAACGAATCTGACGATTCAGGTGCCTCTATTCATCAAAGAAGGAGAGGTCATCAAAGTGAATACTAGCGATAAAAGCTATTCCGGCAGAAGCTGAAGCATCTCCCCCAGAGCTGGCTTCGGGACTTTGCCCGAAAAAAAGAGCCGGCTCTTTGAAAGGCCGACTCGTGAAAATTTGAATGCCGCCTCTGATCAGGCGACACGCTCGACGATCAGAGGTGGCGGTGTCGGCCTTTTTGGAGCAAGTCGGTAAGCCGCCTTGAAATATTCGAGGGCTTGTTCTAGCTTAGCTTCATCATTGTAGTGGATCATCATGAGCGGCTCGCCTTGCTTGACTTGAGTGCCCACTTTCTTGATTTCCGAAACTCCCACCGCGTAGTCTATTTTTCCTTTTTCGTCGGCACCCGCTCCTAGCAAGTGCACGCCCTTGGCGATCTGGGAAGCATTGATCGTGTGAACGTATCCACGTTTTGGAGCTGGCAACTTGCGAATGTGCTTAGCAACTGGAAACTTATCTGGATCGTCAATATAGCTAGTATCTCCGCCTTGAGCAGCGATGATTTCCTTCAGCTTCTCAAGGGCAGTTCCGTCTTCTATGTGACGCTGAACGGTTTGTTTGGCTGATAGGGTCGAGCCTGCCACTCCAGCTAAGCGGACAATCTCCATCCCCAGCTTCAAAACCAATTCTTTCAAATCCTCAGGACCTTCGCCCTTTAGCAGGTCGATGGCCTCTTTGAGCTCTAACGATGTGCCAACCGTATCGCCTAATGGCTGATTCATATCCGTCACTAAAGCCACGCAGCGACGCTTCATTGAGCGTCCCACACGCGTCATCGATCGAGCCAATTGCTTAGCCTGCTCGAGGTCGCGAATAAAAGATCCGTTGCCCCACTTGACATCAATCACCAATCCTTCTGCGCCTTCAGCGAGTTTTTTGGAAAGCACGCTTCCTGTGATCAGGGGCAAGCTTGGAATGGTACCCGTCTTTTTGCGTAGTTCATAAAGCTTGGCATCCGCAGGCGCTAATTCCGCGCTCTGACGCACCATAGCTCCCCCAATCTTTTCGAGCTGTTCGATGAACGGATCGATCTCCATGATCGGATCGAATCCGGGAACCGCGCTAAGCTTGTCTAAGGCGCTAACGGCGAAATCCTGATCAACACTCCCCATCATTGGCAGCACGATTCCGCTAGCCACCGCCAAAGGTACCAGAACTAGCGATGTTTTATCACCCACACCGCCCGTCGAGTACTTGTCGATCTTCGGTTTTGCTATGTGAGAAAGATCGATCACTTCTCCCGAGAGCATCATCTCCTCGGTAAGAATAGCCGTTTCCTGAGCTGACATTCCCTGAAAGAAAACTGCCATAGCCAGGGCAGCCATTTGGAAATCCGGCATTTCCCCGTCTAAAATGGAGTCGATTATGTACCTGATTTCCTCTTTTGAGAACTCTTGCCCGTCTCGTTTCTTCTCGATGAGATAGGCGTAGCTCGGTTTAATAAATCTACGTGTGCTTAAGGTTTTTCTAACCATTAGAGGGTTGCTAAAACATGCGTTGCTACGAACAAGAAACTGAACGTCATCAGCTTACATGAGAATAGCTCAGGCACTCCAAGTTCGTTCAGCACGATTTCAAAGCTGGCGGAAACGATCTTAAAACGATCCTAATGAATGCGATTCGCCTGAGCGACCGCCAATTTTGAAGAGACTATTATGCCACACGTGTCAAGACCCCTAATGAGGCCATTTTTATGGGGTAAACCCTAGATTTAAATTGTCTATCTGAACCGACAATATCAGTGGGCCACCATAAGCATCGTTTATCGACGATACGTTAGACAATGCGCTTGCTCAGCCACAGCGACTCTCTTTTATTCCGCCTTCCTATGCAAAATTGGTTCGACGTCGTAAAGAAACTGGATTTCCACGCTCTGGAAGCAGCAAAACGAGCAAATCTGGATACGAGCATTTTTTCTCCCGACGTTCACCCAGCCGATCCAAGGTTTGGCGACGCCCAAATAAATGGCGCCCTTCCCTATGCGAAGCGCCTAAAAACGAATCCGAGAGAAATCGCTCGGCAACTCGTGTCTCAACTTGAGCGGGATACAGAACTAGCGAGCGTAGCTGAAATAAGTATAGCCGGGCCGGGCTTTATCAATCTGCGCTTTAAAAGCGATTTTTTCCTCAGTTGGCTTCAGGCATTTTCGACGGAAGAGGATTTCCAGGCTTCAGCATCCAAGATTTTTGAGGGAGAACGGGTGGTTGTCGACTACGGCTCGCCAAATACCGCCAAGCAAATGCACGTCGGCCATATTCGCTCCATCGTGATCGGAGAATCGATTTGCCGACTGCTCGAGTTTTGCGGGGCAGATGTCACTCGAGATAATCATATCGGGGACTGGGGGACGCCCTACGGAAAACTCTTCTACGCATACAAACGGCACCTAGACGAATCTGCCCTCAAGGAAGATCCTTTAGGAGAGCTGGAGCGCCTCTACAAACTGGGAAGCCAATTAGCGAATGATGATGACGCTGTCCTCGAGGAATGTCGCGAAGAGTTGGTCAAACTGCAATCTGGCGAATCGGACGCGATCGCTCTCTGGGAACGGGTTAACCAGCTGAGCATCGATGGTCTCACGGAAATTTACGATTTGCTCGATGTCCATTTCGATCATTACTTGGGCGAAAGCTTCTACCGCGATCAGGTGGAACGTGTTTACGACGAGCTCGAAAAAGCCGGATTGGCTGAAGAAAGCGAGGGAGCGCTCGTCGTATTCCATCCGGAGCATAAGCGATACGCAAAGCAGCCGTTTATCATACGCAAATCTGACGGCGCCAGCAATTATGCCACGACTGATTTGGCTACAATGCTATACCGATTGGAGCATTTCAAAGCCACACGCGTTATCATCGTGACCGACGATCGGCAGAAAGACCATTTCGAGCAGCTGGATCTTACAACGAAAAAGTGGTTCGAAAAAACTGGCCGGAGCCGACCCGATTTCCGCCACGTAATGTTTGGAAAAATCATGGGCGACGACGGCAAGCCGATCAAATCAAGATCTGGCGACCCGATTCGCCTAAAAGATCTTGTCTACGAATCGATCGATCGAGCTTACGCTATCGTTAAAGAAAAGAATCCTCATATGACTGAGGAAGAGCTCAGGCAAATCGCGACCACCGTCGGAGTCAGCGCGATCAAATACGCGGATCTCTCCCCAAATCGAATGAGCAACTACGTCTTCTCCTGGGAAAAGCTGTTATCCTTCGAAGGAAACACGGCTCCCTACCTTCTATACGCGGCAGCGCGCATCCAAAGTATTTTCAGAAAAGCCGGGGCCTCAACAAAGATCGATGAATCCAAAGCAACAGCCTTTGAAACTGAGGAAGAAATGGCTCTCGCGCGAAAAATCATGGAGATTGTGGGCATCCTTCAGTCAACGATCGAGACCCTGCGCCCCCACATCCTTTGTAACTATCTTTTTGAACTCGCTGGGGTCTTCAGCGCTTTCTACAATGCCGACAAAGTGATCGTCGATGATATCGGCATCAAAACACGGCGCCTGATCCTTTGCCAACGCTCGCTTCTGGTATTGAAAATCGGTTTATCCTTGCTGGGGATAAAAACGTTGGACCGTATGTAGAATACACCAGCGTTCTGAGGGTGAATTATACTCAAAATAACCTCTCTCTGCGATCGCTCCCACTGTCCAGAGCCCGCATCCTAGAGTGCGCCCCCATATCTTGACTTTTCGCTCAAGTAGCACGACTCATTACCTGTAATTCGTACTAATGCGAGAATACTACGTAAGAAAAGAAGGCGACGAGGAAGCGAGTGGCCCTTTCACCCTCGATCAGATCACTTCATTGTTCGAGGCAGGAAAGCTCGATAAAGAGGCTTACGTTTACGACATCGACCAGGAGCAATGGATTCCAATCGAGGAAAACGAAGAGCTCATGGAGGTGCTTTATCCGCAGAAACAAAAGCTCTCGCTACGAGTGGAGCCTGAAGAAACCGAGGAGGAAGCCAAAGCTCGGGAGAAGGCCAAAAAGAAAAAGCCCAAAGATGCGGAAGAGGAGAAAAAATCGATCTCCGTGCCCGAGATGCTGGCTCAAGCTGAAGGCCGCGATGATTCGGGTGGTCGATCCCCGATCGAAAAACGGGCTCGATCTGCCTTCATTGGCCTGCGCTTCACTACCCTGTTTGTCCTCGGGGCCGCAGTGAGCATGATTTTTCTCGATTGGGATTTGGTGAAAACCGCCAATGCTCTCCAGATGATCGAGAGTCCTTACATAATTTTCGCTGTCGTCGATCTCGTTCTTGGTGTAGTCCTTCTCCTCCAAGTGACGGAGATTTTCCCACTCGTGCGTCTGAGGGCCGCAATCGGCTTAGGAACATTGACCCTCCTTTTTCTAACAAGCGGAGACCCGCTTCTCGCTCTTGCCAATGCCGTGCTCTGCGTAAGTGTCTATTTTTGCACCGCAACTCTAAGCACTCCTAAAGTACTTCCTTTCTGCGTCGCCGGCACACTCGGTCTTGCTGGCTATATTACGCTCGTCATTCTTCCAATTTTCTCCTAGGTAGGCGTCTTACTGAAGGCGCCTCATGCATCCGCGGATAGCCCGACTCATTGACCACAAGAACCGCATCCGAAATCGGATGTGGAAAACGGCGATTGCCGATGCTCATCGCAGCGAACGAGCCCTCTATGCGGCTTTGCGTGTCCTTTCCATCACTTGGATGGGGATCAAGGAGAACCGGCTAATCAATCGAGCCGCGGCCCTAAGTTTTAGCTCTTTGATCGGGCTCATCCCCATGACGGCGATCATGATCCTCGCCTCGGGATTCGCTCTGGATAAGATTGATCCCGACCTCGTGGTTAACAATATCTACAAAGGGATCAGCTATATTGCCCCGGGATTAGGCAATTTGGAAGAATTTACGAACGAAGACGCCTCCGTCGGCGAGGAAAGCCGAGCCCAGCTCAAGAGCTACATTCAAAAGTTCGTCGATAACAGCCAGTCCACACCCGTTGGAATCAGCGGTATCATCGTGCTCATTTTGATCGTGCTTCAGCTTTTCTCGTCCATCGAAGGCGCCCTCAACGACATATGGGGAGTTAAGCGCGGACGAAGCTGGGTTCTTCGCGTTGGCACCTACTGGACGGTCATCACACTAGGTACCGTGGTGGCGGGTGGAGGACTAGCTGTTCTTGCGGCCCAAGCTCTGAAGTGGAATGACTTTGCGGCCAGCTTGCCCGACATCGTGGGTCTGGAAAAGCTGATAAGCTGGATATCCAAGTTGGGGAGCTTTTTCATGCTGTCCGCGGTTCTGGCGACATTCTATCGATTTATCCCTAATACAATCGTCACTTGGCGGGCCAGTTTCGTGGGAGCGGTTTGCGCTTTGGCAATGATTGGAGCAAACAACTTCCTAGCATTCTGGCTGTATTCAAATCGGACGGAGGCGGAGTACAGCCTTTACGGCTCCCTAGCCATCGTACCGGTTCTTATGTATGGGATGTATTTTTTCTGGCTATTCATTTTGCTCGGCGGACGTGTTTCCTACGCCGTTCAAAACGCCCATTTCAAGAGCGATAACATCGCTTGGGACAAATTGAATTTCGCTTCTAAAGAGAGTATCTCGCTCCTCCTATTCGCCACCATATGCCGGCGCTTCCGTGAATGCCAACCTGCGTTGAGCGGACGCGAACTGGCGGAGATCTCGAAGCTCCCTATTCAGTACGTTAATGCCAGTCTTATAAGGCTATGCGACCTAAAGCTGGTCTCCTCGATTCCGCCCGGAGCTGGCGAACCATTCCAAAATTATAAATATCAACCGGCTCTTCCCTTGGACAAGATCGAGCTAAGCGAGTTCAAGGACCGATTCGAAGGTCATGGGAACATGCCAGACGAATCCCTTTTCGACGACTATGATCCGGTGGTAAAACGGTTCCACGATTCGCTGGGACAAGCCCAACGATCCGCTCTCAGCGACTTGACCATGGAAGATGTGATCGACCTCGCAGACGAGTCCAATCGGACCGACGACTTGAGTCCGAACCCAACCAATCCAAACGAATCATCGGCTACACGGTAAGCTAGCCTACGCTATCGTCCGGTCTTGCGATTGCCCACACCCGCTTTCGTAACCGCTTATCGACGCCGTTTTGCCAATTGACAGAGGCGCAACCGATCCTAACTTAGCCGTTCCAAATTTGCCGAAAAACCCATGATTTCCTGGCTACAAACCAATCTGCAAAAGCACTTTCGCTTTCTCTTCATCATCCTGCTCGGGGTCGTAATCGTCGCCTTCGTTTTTACGATTGGAGCGGCTCCCGGCATTGGCGACGGACGTCAAGATATTCCGAATTTGCGGTTTTTCGAGTTTGAGCTGACTACGGACTCTCAACGGCAACAGTTTTTCAACGAAGCCTACTATAGCTCCCTGCTAAGCGGCGCTCCCATGAGCCAAGAGCAGTTGAATCAATATGCTTTCAACCGAGCTGCAGCTCTGCATCTAGCCAATATCCACAATCTTCCCGGACCGAATACGGAACAATTGACCAAGCATATCCAGGAATTGGGAATGTTCATGGGTCCTGATCAAACGTTCAGCAGAGATGCCTACTCGAGATTTCGTGATGAAATACGGGCATCCGGTCAAATCAGCGAAGGCCAACTATCGCGTATCATGGAAGATGACTTTCGGATCAATCAGGTCTTCGAGGTTCTTTCTGGCCCGGGCTTCGTTCTAGAATCCGAGGTAATCGAGGAGCTCAAGCTGGATCAAACACTTTGGTCAGTTGCCGTCGCAGAAATAGATCTGAATGAATTCGAGCCTGAGATCGATGATTCTACCGAGAAGCTAGAAGCATTCTTCGCTCAAAACAGCTTCCGATACACGGCTCCTGCCCGGCGCGTCATCTCCTATTTGGAATTCAGGGCGCTCGATTACATGAGCGAGATCGAAGCTAGTGATTCGGATATTCGCAGCTACTTCGATTTAAACCAGTCTCGATACACAAAGACGGTGGAAGCGGAAAAAAGCGAAGACGATCAAAACAACGAAGCAGAAGCCAGCGAGACGCAAACCGTCCAGCTGACCTTCGAGGAAGCGCGTGATCAAGTCGAATTCGATTACAAGTTGGATCAGGCGCGAGAATTGAGTCGCAAGAACGCGGAATCCATAGGCTTGGCCATCGTTGAACTGGACAACGCAACCGATGCCTCTCAATCGCTCTCCCTTGAACGAATTGAAACCTTAGCAGAACAGAAAGATATCCAGATAAAGCATACGACGCCGTTCGCGAGAAACGAAAGACCGCTCGGGCTCAGTTGGAGCCAAAACCTGATTGCTACCTCATTTCAGCTAACTGAAAACCATATCTACTCTCAACCAATAATTGAGGGGGACTCGACTTATATTCTGGTACTGGAGAACGAAAACCCTGAATTCGTGCCCTCATTTACCACCGTTGAGGCGCAAGTCAAAGAAGACTATCGCCAAGAGGAATCTCGCCGATTGAGAACCGAGCACGCCAACCAGATTGCTGCAGAGCTTAACGAATTGGATACAAGCGCTTTTAAGGAAGCGGAATCGAAAGGAATGACGATTTCCGAGTTTTCGAATTTCAAACGACGCGATACAATAGAAGGGCTCGACTCGGGCCTCATTTTTTCGGTCATGAGCTTAGACGTCGGAGATGTATCTAATGCAACTATACGCGAAGACAAAGGATACATTATTCAAGTGGTCGGAAAAGAAACGCCGGCAATCGATTCCTCAAATGAAGAGTTCGAAACTCGGATGACGGCCCTGGCAGGTAATTACGAGCGCTACGCGGTATCCCAGTACATCAGCAAGCTCGCGAGCGATGAGCTCGTGCGAGCAGGTCTGGCGACTGCTCCAAACTAAAAAATGCCATTAAAGCGATTCAGGCCCTTGTCCGGCAAATGCAGACTATGCAAGGGCGAGCTCGAATTGAAATTGGCAGGAAACGCAGAATCGCCCAGCGTATGCCCGAAATGCGGACAAGGTATTGAGCCCATTCAGAACCTTTCTGCCCCACCCGCTCGCATCAATCGCAAGCCCAGCCCGACACAAGCCAAAGCCGCAGGATTCCAAGTTTACAAGCGCCTTGGCAAAGGCGAATACGAGAAACAGTAATTTTGGCTGTCTCCGTAAAACGGTGAATGAAGCTGGCCAACCAGCCTCCTTATAGGCATCAGGTTATTCAGTGATACGCGACAAACGGCATCTCCTTTATGGTCTTTCGACCGATTCCTATTCCCTCAAAGGGATTTGGCTACTTGGCCTGCTTTACTGCGGTTCCCTTTTCGTCGCTGTTTTCCTCAGTCTTGCAGCGTGGAATATCACGCATACCGTGGATCCCGATGGTAGCAGCTATTTGGCTAGCAAGCCCTACACGAAGTTTTTCGACAGAAGTCGATGGTTCTGCGTCCTACTCATCTTGCCATTCCTTTTCTGGAAATGCCGTATTACTTCTTTCCAGGCAGCGGGATTTAATCGGCCCTTCTCGAAAACAACTGCCATTTGGTTCGCCTACGGAATAGGCATGATCGCCATCATCTACGGAAGCTCAGCAATCTTTGGGGCCATCCAACTCAAGCCAGGCGCATCGGCGAGCGGATTTATCTCAA
Source organism: Opitutaceae bacterium (assembly GCA_002694885.1). Lineage (GTDB taxonomy): Bacteria > Verrucomicrobiota > Verrucomicrobiia > Opitutales > Opitutaceae > Pelagisphaera. The sequence continues at coordinate 12,461 of NZNM01000150.1, forward strand.
ATCTAGGAAACGCCCTTTTGGCCGGAATACTAGTCGGCCTGCTAGAAGAGATCGTATTCAGAGGCCTCGTATTCAGAATGTTCTACACGGCGTTGAAGCCGATACCGGCTATTCTTATTTCTTCGGCATTTTTCGCCATCCTCCACTTCAAAGCTGATGCAGAGGTCTTCACCGATATCTCTCCCCAAGAAATCGGCATTTTCGAAGGCTTCTACACTGCTTGGGCAATGATGTCCGCATTGGTTACCGAATTCGACTTCACCTACCTAGCCTCGATATTCTTGGTGGGCGTCGTCTTGCACCAGGTCTTTCTTTTGACTTCCAATCTTTGGGCAAACGCGGCGCTGCATGCAGGATGGGTATTTACAATCAAAGCAGTAGGAGGCGGATTTCAGACCTCGCCCTATGCAAATGCCTTCACCGGAACAACACGCGTAGCCGACGGCTACCTAGTTATTCTCGTACTAATCGTTTTTTGCGCGATCTTCGCTTGGAAATTGCGGTCTAAAACAGCGACTCTTGAAGAAAGGAAAGTTACCAAATGACAAAATCGCCCCCTCAATTGCCTCAATTTCTCCGATCTTATGTTCGATATTTCGCCATTCCCGCCCTGTCTCTTAACTGCTCGGGACTACAGGCCCAAGAAATCTTGACTGTCGAACAATCCATTCAAATAGCGCTAAAGAGTAATTTTGATGTCCGGATCAGCGAGAATACGACCAAGCGAGCTGAACAGGACGTGAAGATCGCCGATTCCGAGTTTGAGCCAAATTTCGGTATTACTACCTCGGATAGCTTCAGTACCCAAGTCCGCTCCGGCGACCTTTTGGATGGCAGCGCTCAGCCTCAATCGAATAACCAAGTTAGCCGTGCGGTCGTATCTAAGGACTTGAATACAGGCGGAAACATAGCCTTGAGCACCAGATTGAATCGCAACTTCTCCAATTCAACGAATAGCACCATAAATCCCCGATACGTAGCCAGCACGACGCTAAGTTTGCGGCAGCCCCTTCTCAGCGGCTATGGCCCTGATGTTGCCAAGGCGCGCCGCCGTTTGGCCAGACTTTCTCTTGATCAAGCCAATCTCGATTTTCAGGCCACCGTTCTCCAAGTCGTCAATACAGTCGAGTCTTCGTATCATTCGCTGGCATTCGCTCAAGAGCAGTTTAATGTTCGCCACGCGGCGCTAGGCCTAGCCAATGCCTTGCTTTCCGAAAACCAGATAAAGCTAGAAAGGGGTGTCGCCACTAGCCTCGATGTCCTGCAGGCGGAAGTCGGCGTAGCCAACGCGACCGACCGTCTCTTGAGAGCGGAAAAAGCCCTAGAAGACGCTAAAGATCGGCTGATCACCACAATAGGAGACGAATCCCTCAGAGAACGGCCATTGATCGTCGAAGCTCCGGACGTCGAGAACCCTGTTGAGCCGGACGTGGAATCAACATTCAATCGGGTAATCGAAAATGCCCCGCGCTACTTAACGCTTCTCAACCAACGACACCAAAGAGAAATCGAGCTGCGAAGGGCTAAGCGCAATCGACTGCCGTCGCTGAATTTAAATGGCGATTACGCACTTACAGGTCTCGAAGGCTCTCTAGAGTCCGCCTATGACGACGTTTCCGAAGCCGATAGTTACAACTGGCAATGGTCTCTTTCCCTCGACGTTCCTTGGGGACTCAATGAGAAGCGGGCCAACTACATAAAAGCCCAAATCCAACTGGATACCGAAGAAGCAAGAACAGTAAGAGAAAAACAACGTTTGATACGCGACACGAGAATCGCAGTTAGAAACGGGACTACTGCTATCGAAGGAATTAGTATTAGAGAACTCGCTACCAAGCTGAGCATCGAGGAGTTCGAGATGGAAAAGGCCAAATTCGACGCTGGACTGAGCACCGGTAGACAAGTTTTAGAGGCCCAACAAAGAATGGACGAGTCCCGCGTGGATGAACTCCAAGCGAAAATCGACCTTCTGGATGCATACTCAGACCTAAGAGAGCTGGATGGCACGTCTCTTGATCGATACGGAATACAGTTCGATTGACGCATATCTAATGGGTTCAGCTTTAACTATCGCGGTCATATCGGATACGCACGATTACGTTCCCCAAAATCTAATTACAGCGATAGAGTCTGCCGACGAAATCTGGCATTTAGGAGATATTTGCCAAAAAGAGTCGCTAGATCGATTTCGAGCCCTACCTCCAGATTTCCAATCCGTTCAGGGCAATTGCGATCCTTTCGGGCAATCGCCTCATTCGCTCATTCTGGAAAAGTTCGGGACTCGGTTTCGCTTGCAGCATTTGCCGCCAGAAGAACCTGGCGGCTCGGTCGATGCTGTTTTATTCGGCCACTTGCATTATCCCGTAAATCTCAAGACGGAGCAGGGACATATGCTGAATCCAGGGGCAATCAATGGGCCAAGAAATGGCAGCCGTTCCTCGTTCGCATGGCTTTCGATTACGGAAAAAGGTTCCTGGGACTGGCAGTTAGAGCCTATTTGATTTCTATCCAAGACCTCCGTCGGTGTTTCTGCTAGACCAGATTCAATATGACAATGCAGCAAGAGATTGAATTTAATTCTTTCCCAAGGAATACAGGTCTCTAAGATACGACAACATGCCAGCCGTTCGCGACACCGCACAGAAGTTCAGTATCATGAGTTTCAATATCGCGCATGGAAGAGGCCTTTCTCTCTACCAGGGGTTTCACAGCTCGAACGGCATCAGAAAAAATCTGGAGAAGATCGCCCGACTTATTGACAGGCATTCCCCGGACATCGTCGCCTTCCAGGAAATCGACCAGTCCTCTCACTGGAACAGGCACATAGATCTTTTGAAGCATATACAAGAGGAAAGCGGATACCCTTTCGCTAAGCACGGAATTCACAATACTCGATTCGGACGCAAACCCCTTTGCTACGGCAATGCGTTTCTTTCAAAGTATCCAATTTCCGATTGCACCGTCACGCCATTCGGCAATCGCAACCTTGGCGAAAAAGGCTTCATGGATGCCCGATTTGAACTTGCTTCCAATTCCGTAGACATCATCAATCTTCATTTGGATTTCGGTTCTCGGCGCAATCGAATCGCCCAGATCGAACCTATCCTTGATCGCATTAAACGTTTCTCGAAATCTCAGGCCCAAGATACCCCTCCCATCATTTGCGGGGACTTCAATACCTGCTCCCGCCGGTTCAGCGACGCTGTGCGACAATTTCTGATAAAGGCCGCGCAACATGCCCACTACACTTATCATCCGCAAAACAAACGGACTTTTCCTGCCCATTTTCCATCACGAGGTTTGGATTTCGTTCTCGTTCCAAAGCCGTTTAGCGTCTCCAGGGCTGAGGTGATTAAGAGTTTCGCTTCCGATCACCTGCCTGTGCAAATCGAAGTCGAACTCCCTCAAATTGCCAATGAATCGATGGTGACCAGATCCCGACAGGTTCGAAACGCTGTAGCAAAATAAAAGCCCCAAACCCGCTAGGGTTTGAGGCATAAAAAATCCTGAATCGGGGATGCGTTTAGCTAGTTACGTGATTTGAAACTAGTTTCGTCATTTCAAACATCGTAACCTTGTCTCTACCATCGAAGACTGCCTTCAGTTTGTCGTCCGCAATGATCTCTCGCTTGTTTGAAGGATTCTGCAAATCGTTGGATTTAATATAATCCCAGAGTTTCTTCGTCACTTCGGTGCGAGGGAGAGGATCCGAACCCACAACAGCAGCTAGAGCCGCATCTGGGGTAACGGGTTTCATGAATGCCGCATTGGGCTTTTTATTAGATGCTTTAGCCATAAGTCATTTTGGATAGTCCGATATAGACCCGAAGCAAACCTAAATAGTCCAAGAATCACAAAAAATTGCACTTTAATACCTTAGGGAGCGCAGCGGCGTAAATCGACTGCTAATTTATGGTAGTTTCTGAGGCATGACATACAATTTGGGATAACCGTATATCCAGCGCAAAAACCTCAATTTTACCGACTTTATAGGTATCCTTCCCAAGTAAATTGACCTTGTTCTAGACCATTTAAATCTATAACTTTTCTCCCCCAAACTACTGTTCAAATTGCAGATTAACCGCTTCAATCGCTGTCTTAAAGTCCCTATGCGCTCAAACAATCTTGGTCTACGATCACCCAATTAAACGATTCGTCCCTCATAAATCATGAACCAAGGCCAAACCCGTATAGTCGTCATCGAAGATCAGATCATGCTGCGAGATCTGGTAACCAGTTTAGCCTCTAGCATACCGGGTGTCACAGTAGTCGGCGAGGCAGTCGACGGCAGAGAAGGATTGAGGCTTTGCGACGACGAAAAGCCGGATCTCGTCATATTCGATCTCTTTTTGCCCAGCTTAAATGGTACAGAAATTCTGAGGCAGTTCGGAAAAAAGAACCCCAAAACTCGTTTTATCGCAATTTCTGCGAATTTCACGCCCGAGTCGATACGAGAACTCTTGGAGCTCGGATGCCACGGAATCATAGCAAAAAGTTCTTCAGCCTCCAAACTAAAGGAGGGATTCAAAGAAGTGTCGGAGGGAGGAAGCTATTTGTGTCCTATGGCCGCCAGCCTTTTGAGAGAATCCCACATCTCCCGCACTCAAACCGGACGTCGCAAAGGCCGTCTCTCCAACCGCGAGCGAGAAGTGCTTCAAGCAGTCGCCGAAGGCTTCAGCACCAAGCAAATTGCAGAGAAACTAACCGTCAGCGTGAAAACGATCGAAGCCCATCGAGCTAATCTAATGAAAAAGCTCGAGGCGAGAAGCGCAGTGGAACTCACTCGCTGCGCCTTTGAAATGGGCATAATCGAACTACCTACCAGGTGTAGCCAACCCTTGCCTGAAGATCGCCCCAGGGAAATCTAGGAGACTCCAGAAACTGGGGAAAGAGCCAATTGCGGCCGTCAATCCGCTTGACAATACTACAACTGTAGTATGTTCTGCATCCTTAATTCGTTGACGAATTCGCAACGAGCTCATTACCCAGCAGTTTTCTGAGGGGATACGCTTGACTCACTTGTCGAAACCCTATTTCACCATCACTCCTGCAGAGCCATACTGAACCTGGATAGAACGTCCTACGCTCAACCCAATTTCACCTGCAAGTAACTCAATTTTCCTACCTCCATGTACGACGACAAACCATATTTAGATCAGGCTGTTGAAATCCTTGGATCCGGCGGATGGATAATGATCCCGCTATTTATCCTTGGCTTGATCGCGTTTTATGTAGCAGCCCGACTTTGGGTATTTTTCCTTCGCGGACATTTTCGCAAGACTACTTTGGAAGAATGTGAGGACTGGGTTAAAGATTCTACCCATGCCAAAGGCCAGGTCGGCGAAATTATTCGCTATTCTCAAGATGGCGTTGAGTCACTCAACGATATTCAAAACCGATTCGCGGAAATTCGCACAGCCGAGATGCCCCGCCTCAACCAGAATATAACCTTTCTGACGATCGTCGTTAACACGGCTCCATTGATGGGTCTGCTGGGAACCGTCCTGGGGATGCTCACAACGTTCTATGGAATCTCCCTCGGTGGCTCGGAAAGCACGACCAATATCGTCGCCAGCGGCATTCACGAGGCTCTGATAACCACTCAGATGGGACTTTGCCTGGCTATCCCCGGCTACTTCGTTATCTATTACTTGAGACAGAAAGTGATCGACTACGAAGGCTTCCTGGTTCGCCTCGAAAGCATTACTCTGCAAAACTTCCGAAACCGGGTAGCTAGCTAAGAATCTTATTAACGCCCCGTACCCTCGACATGAGCACGAATTACAAAACATCGAATCAAGAAGGCAATTTTTTCATAAATGGTGTCTTAGGATTAGCCTTCACCGCAGGGATATTTGTTGTCCTGCCGGCCATGCACATTCTTGGCCAAATCACCATGGAATCTCGGGAAGTGGTCACCATGGACTCAAGCGAAGCTCCACCTCCGCCACCACCGGAAGATCTTCCACCTCCGCCAGAAGAAAAGGAAGAACTGGAAAAGCCTGAAGTTGAAGAGCCCCCACCACCCATGACTCTCAATCAGCTGGAAATGGCCCTCAATCCAGGGGCTGGCGACGCTGTAGGCGATTTCGGCTTCGGCGATTTCGACACTGGTATTGACGCCATGGCAGATATGGAGATTTTCGATCTTCGGGATGTCGACAAATTGCCCAGGGCTCTGTTTCAGGTAGAGCCAAATTATCCTTACGCTTTGAAACAGGCTAAAATTGCGGGATGGGTACAGCTCGAGTGGGTAATCGATGATTCCGGAAAAGTCCTCCGCCCTCGCGTGGTGAAATCCTCGCACCGAGAATTCAATCAGCCAGCGATCGAGTCTATCATGAGGTCTAAATGGTCACCGGCTAAAAAAGGCGGAAAGAACGTGGCCGTTCGCGTAACTCAGCGGATGGATTTCAATCCGTAAACTAAGCAATTAGCCCAAACTTTCATAAGCCCTCCATCACGAGGGCTTTTTCTTTAACGTTTTTCTTACAATTGTAGGATTTAGCTTGATTTCTAAGACTACATTAGTAGGATAAAGAGTATTGATAAACTTAACCTATAATTAATATGGGGACCCAATACACCCCATCTGATATAACGCGCTCAAAAATTACCCCACTTCTGATCGGACTTGGAGGAACGGCTTTCTTGTTCGCCATACTGCCTATTCTCCAAGTCATTCCGAATCCCTTTAAATCTGTTCCAGAGATCTACACTGGCGATACAGCCTACGATAATCCCCCTGTCTTTTCGAACTGCCCGAAGCAGAACCAGTGAAAAAGATAAAGATAAAGAAGCCTGAGCTTGAGCGTACCCTACAAAATATCCCAATCGAAGAACTGCCGAACCTCTTTCGACCAGGAACTGGTACAGGCGCTATCGTTTTAGATGGAGACCTAAGCTAATTCATCAAATCCGATCCAGCAGAAGAGTTTTTCGAAATGAGCGATCTCGATCGCGTGCCCAAAGCCGTCTTCCAGGTAAAACCTCTTCATCCCTACGCCTTGAAGCAATCGAAGATAAATGGATGGGTCCTTCTAGAATGGATCATCACGGACCGCGGAGACGTTAAAAACGTACGCGTTATTCAGTCATCCCATAGCGCCTTCGACAGGCCCGCCCTTGACTCCATTCTGAAATCCAAATGAATGCCCGGAGAAAAATCTGGGAAAGCTGTTAGTACTCGAGTGCGCCAGAGAATCACTTTAAATCCATGATTCCCTGACAACAGATTGAGCGAAATAAAGCCTAGGCTTCCGCCAGGCGAAGCCCAACGAGCGAAGCGTGGCGGAGAAGGAGGGATTCGAACCCCCGGTAGAGTTACCCCTACAACTGATTTCGAGTCAGTCCCATTCAACCACTCTGGCACTTCTCCTTGGATGGGAAAAGGGGCATGAAAGCTACTAGCCATATCATTGCAAGAGGGATTCCAAGCAGATCTCCAGAGCATCCTTCAGCGGTCATCTAGTCGAGATTCGAAGTATTACTCAATTGCTTCCTAAGTTCTCGCGCCCATTTGACTCGGCGAAAACAGAGAAAAACTGCCTATTTTATCACATACTGCAAATCAGTATGTTAAGCAAATACACAGACTACCGTAGACTAGACTGCACGTCCCTTAGGACGCATCAAAACATAACAATCCTCATGAAATACAATACGATTAAAAATGCAGCGCTCGCTCTTTCTATATTTGCCGGCGCGGTTCAACTCTCAGCTGATTCTTTCTCTCTTGCCGATGGCTCCCGCATCGACGGAGAAATCATTAAAGCGCAAGGCAGCGCGATCACCATCTCGGATGCCTCAGGAAAGCGCCAGGGCTATGAGCTATCCCGTTTCGATGCCTCTACCCAATCTAGATCGAATCTTGGAAAGCCGCAAATCCAGAAAAGTCAGACGTCCATACAAATTGGGACAAACAGCCCGTCATTCTATCCAATAACTTGCCACAATTGCCCAGCCAATTTCGCGATCAGAAATTTAGCGGCGAAACTAAAGTGGAGCTTGTTCTAGATGAGGCCGGTAATGTTCTCGCCGCGTCAATTAGATCCGCCAGCCATGATGAACTGAAGGCGCCGTCAATTGAAGCCACCAAAGAATGGAAATTTCAGCCTACTATGGTCAATGGCAAGCCAGTAAAATCAAAGCTTCGCGTACCCTTCAGTTTCGAGAACTCTCCGGAAAAAGAGAAGAGCATTCACGACCGTATTCTCCCTTATTCAGAGGAATCGCCTTTCGCGCTTTAGAAGCCAGAATAGCCACTGCAGGACTCGAGGCATTCGCTTCGTTTCCTGCCTGAAACACAAAAAAGCGATCCGGTTTCCCGGATCGCTTTTTCATTTAAATACTTGTTTTTCTGATACCGACTACTCGCCTACTTCTTCCCCGATCTGGAAACGAGAGAAACGATTGATCTTCATGTTTTCACCCAGCTTGGCGATCTGTTCATTGAGGACTTCCTGTACCGTCTTCTCACCATCCTTGACGAATGGCTGATCCAGCATACAGGCAGTGGAGTAGTACTTATTCAATTTACCCTCGATAATCTTCTGCACTGCCGCTGGGGGCTTGCCTTCAGCTTGGGACGCGGCGATTTCACGCTCCTTTTCTACAAGTTCCTCTGGTACATCCTCACGGCTGATGCAGATCGGATTCACCGCTGCAATGTGCAGGCATAAGTCTTTGACGAAAGCTTTGAAATCATCCGTCTTGGCAACAAAATCGGTTTCGCAATTCACCTCAATCAGCACGCCTACCTTGCCCCCTAAATGGATGTAGGACTCAATTAGTCCTTCAGAGGTATCTCTTCCCGCCTTTTTGGATGCGGAGGCGATTCCCTTTTTCCTAAGAATCGTAATCGCCTGCTCCAATTCGCCATCCGATTCGGTCAACGCCTTCTTGCAGTCCATAAGCCCCGCGCCTGTTTGGCTACGTAGCTCTGCCACTTGTTTCGCTGTGATGCTCATTTGATTGATTATCTTCTAAAAATTGAAATGCGTGAAAACTAAGAATCCTTTTTATCTTCCTCCTTAGAATCCTCAGGAGCTTCTTCAGACGCCTCCTCCTTCACAGGTTTCGGTTTCTCAGCTTTCTTCTCAGCCTCCACAGCTGCGGATTCTGCTTCACCTTCGGCAACCACCTCAGGCTGAGCCGCAGGGGGAGCAGGAACCGGCGCGGGTGCCTCGTCCTCTGGGGCTTCAGCAGTATCCGGAGCTGGATTTACAGCCTCTACTTCACCCTCTGGAGCTTCCGCAACCATTTCTTGGGCCACTGCAGCAGCCGGAGTTTGAACGCCAGACTTTTCTTGCTTAGCCTGACGCTGAGATAGTCCAGCCTGAATACCTTCCACTAGTACCTCCAAAACTATACGAATCGATTTAACCGCATCATCATTTGACGGTATCGGATAATCTACGACAGTGGGGTCGGAGTTCGTATCCACTAAGGCAGCTACAGGAATACCACAGCGTCTGGCCTCGGCAACAGCGATATCCTCGTATTTTACGTCGACAACAATCATCGCGGCAGGAGGCTTATCCATTTTCACGATACCTTCGAAATTCCGATTCATCCGCTCCATCTCGCGCCGAATGGCTGAACCTTCCTTTTTCGGCAACTTGGCCAAGCTGCCGTCAGCCTCCATCTTCTGGTACCTCTTGTATTTGGCGATACTGCTAGAAATTGTTTGCCAATTGGTCAGCATACCACCCAACCATCGGCTCGCGCAAAAGGGCATGCCGCAGTCGGCTGCCGCTTCTCGGATCACTTCCTGAGCTTGGCGTTTAGTTCCCACAAGCAAGACTTCGCCGCCCTTGGCAACCGCCTCTTCCAGGAAATCATAAGCCTTTTTCAAGCCATCGTAGCTTTTAGAGAGATCGATAATGGAGATCCCTTGGCGATGATCAAAAACGAAGCTCTTAGACTTCGGGTTCCAGCGTTTTACTTGGTGTCCGAAATGGACACCCGCTTCCAGCAGGTCAGTCAGTTCGATATTCATAATCGGTTCGTCAAAACGCTTTTTGGCGCAGGCGGAATTCAATTCGCCTTGGACGATATTTATTAGGTTTTCGTTTGGTGGTTCAGTTTTAAAAAAGCGACAAAGCTAGGCCCACCCTCCTAGTTGGCAAGCGGTAATTTGTCACAATTTCCCGAAATTTGAAGGAAATGGCATTGACAAGGGAATTCGAATCCCGCTTTTCTCCCACCTCTTCGATTTCCAGAGACGAAAAGACAATTTCAAGTATTGCAGGGTGGAGCAGTCTGGTAGCTCGTCAGGCTCATAACCTGAAGGTCCTCGGTTCAAATCCGAGCCCTGCACCCAATGGAGGCTCAAGGTATAAGTCCTTGGGCCTCCGCCCTATACCCCAACTCGAATGTACCAGGTCTACGTAATCCAGAACGTCCAGGGCAGATTCTATATTGGCATATCGGAAGACTTCAAAGCTCGCGCAGCTCAACAAAACGCGGGCGTTACCAAATGGACCAAAGGCAAAGGGCCCTAGACCCTTAGATGGACGAGCAAAGCAATGTCCATCACTGACGCTAGAAGGCTGGAAACCCTGCTCAAACGGCAGAAAGGCGGTCAAGGATTCTACAACCTTACGGGTTTGGAACGTGAATCAGGCTCATAATCCCGCAATTGCGGGATCCTCGGTTCTAATCCGAGCCCTGCACCCAATGGAGGCCCATTAGCGAAAGCTGGTGGGCCTCGTCCTTACCCCCAACCTAAGTGTTATCAGCACAAGATAAACCAGTCGAGTGCACAACGACTTGAAATGCGCTAAAGACGAGCAATGCTACGCGTTTCTTTTCCTCACTGAATTATGAAATCGCTTTTACTGTTGATCCTTCTGCTTGCTCCGGCAGCTAAACTTCAAAGCGCTTCCGTCCCGAATATCGCCTTTATCATCGCCGACGACCTTGGTGTCAGCGACACCGGATTCATGGGCAATCCCGATGTTCGTACCCCCGCCCTAGACGCTTTTGCAGCTCGATCGACTATCTTCGAGCGGCTTTACGTTGCTTCGCCAAGTTGCGCCCCATCTCGAGGAGCGATGCTATCCGGCATAATGCCTTTCCGAAACGGAGCCGAGCCCAATCACACCTATGTTCGCGACGATGTAGTCCAGCTTCCCCACTACATGCGAGATCTCGGCTACCAAATCGCGGCTATCGGAAAAATCGCTCACGGCACGGACAAACGAGCGGGATTCGATTTCGTAGATCGAGATATATCCCTGGAAAAGATTGGCATGGTATCCGAATACCTGAGCCAACGGGAAAGCGACAAGCCATTACTCTTGATGGTGGGAATCAAGGATCCACACGTACCTTGGCCAGATAGGCCCTTTGCCCACTACGCCCCTGACTCGCTGACCATTCCAGACAAATTAGTCGATACGCCTGACACACGTCTCGAGCTCGCCCGCTACTACACCGATGTCGAGCGAATGGACAAGCAAGTAGCGGCCACGCTGGAGGCCATAGAAAACTACTTGGGCCCCGAGACGATCATCTTTTTCACAAGCGATCATGGAGCCCAACTGCCCTACGGCAAATGGAGCAACTATGAGTCTGGCGTCAGAGTACCTATGCTTGTTTCCTGGCCCGGAGTGGCGGAATCAGGGAGGCGTAGCCAAGCCCTCGTCTCATTCGTCGACATACTCCCGACATTGATAGAAATTGCGGGGGGAACACCCCCAAAATCCGGATACGGCTCCGGTCAAATAGATGGTCGCTCATTTCTCAAATTGATCAAAGGCGATTCCCAACGTCATCGAGACTACGTATTCAGCACCAACTCATCCGCGGCCCATCACACTTATCCCCTAAGGTCTGTCTGCAGCGATCGTTATCGCTATATTCGCAACGTCTACCCTGAACTGAATTTCACCTGCCAAACCGATCACAATCCGACGGCTCAAAGCCACAACCTTTGGCTCTCGTGGGTTAAAGTCGCCAAAACGGACCCCTCCGTAGCTCGCAAGGTTCGCTACTACCACCAAAGGCCCGCAGAAGAGCTGTACGATCTGCAAGCTGACCCAAACGAGCAGCGAAATCTGGGCGCCGATCCGGACCACCTTCAGACCCTGCGAAAACTTAGAGCTATCACTGATGATTGGATACGCTTAAGCGGAGACACGCTGGAAATGCATGGCGAGCCTATGCAGCTATTGTACCCTCAAGAGCATTAGCCTCCACTATCCGATGGTCCTTTTGGCCGGCAGGAAAAGGCGCTCGCCCATAACTAGCGAAACAGAATCGACGGTACTTGGCAGCCGCGAAGCATCTCTGTCGTCGAGCTTCCTATAATTAAACGTCGGATACGGTTGTGACCATACGCTCCCATAAGCAGTAAATCGATTTCCTGATCTTTCACATATTCGATTACTTGCGGAGCCGCTTCGCCGTGGAACATCTGACACGTGAGCAAGTCTACCGAGTCTTGCAATTCCGATTCCGCGCTTTGCAATCGTTTCAGGCGATCTTCCTCTTTCTCGTTCGGACTAACCGTAACCACATGAATCTCAATTCCCTTGAAAATAGGAGAGCTTTTGACGAACTGAACAGCCTTTCGGCAACTCTCCGAATCATCATAGGAAATTAAGGCCTTCTTGGTCGACTTAAATTCTCGTGAGGCAACAAAACAAGGTTTTGTCGCCGCCCTAGCGACCCGCTCCATCGTGGAGCCCAAATGTTCAGTCGCGAAATTGGCATTCTCTCCCCGTTTGCCGAGCAGGATCATATCCGCCTCATCTTCCAGTTCCTTAAGACTATCTACTAGAAAACCCGTTTTGTGAGTCTTCTTGATCGATCGGCTGTATCCATTTTTTTCAATCAACTTGACTGCTTGCCCCAATGTCACTTCGGCCTTTTTTTTCTCCAACTCTTGAAGCTGACCCATAACGGCCTGAAAAGGCTGCAACCCTAAGCTACCACTCAAATCAGCAACGAAAGGCACTTCGAATTGACGAAGGTCCGTAACATACACCACCTCTATTTCGATTTCCAGCCGAGAGGCAATCCACGCTGCGTATCGAGAACACGAAATTCCGTACTGCGATCCATCAATGCAAACGAGAAGCCGTCTCATGAATCCGAAACTAGACTACAGTGTTCGCTGGTACAACAGTATTCTTGGTTACGCAAATGATGCCATCGCGAACGAATATTCCATCCTTCGAATAACCATCCAGTTTTCCGTCCGGACTTAGCCTAACGTTGTCGCCTATGCGGGCTCCTTTGTCGATAATGGCATTCTTTATTTCGCAATTCATGCCAACTCCAATGTCCGGTATGCCTTGCTCCCGGTTTCGCGCCCGATCAGCCGAACTTTCAAATTTATCGGAGCCCATCATTACTACGTTTTCCAATCGGGCTCCTTCTCTGAGAGTCGACCTGATCCCGATCACGCAGCGCTTTAAATAAGAGTCCGTAATGATGCACCCATCGCCAGCGATAACATGATTGATCGAGCACCGATTGATTTTGCTCGCAGGCAGATAGCGGGCTCTAGAATAGATCGGATTACCTTGAGAGAAAAAATTGAACTTAGGCACAGGATCGGCCAACTGCAAATTGGCTTCGAAAAACGCTTTTACCGTTCCTATATCTTCCCAGTATCCCTCAAAAACGTAAGCTCCTAGCTTTCGGCTGCTCAGAAGACCCGGAATAACTTCTTTACCAAAGTCGGTAGCGCTGCTGTTGAGGGCATCAATCATCGTTTCTCGATTGAACACGTAAATTCCCATGGACGCTAAGCAGCGCTTTTCGCCCCCGGAATTGTTTTTCAATTTTGACTCGATCGAATCCGAGATGGCTAGACCATTGATCACTTCCGGATCGGTTGGCTTCTCTACAAATTCTTGAATCTGCAGATCGTCCGCCACCCGCATCAATCCCAATCCTTTCACCTGAGAAACAGGAAACGGTATTGCTGAAACCGTGACATCGGCCTCCGATTTGATGTGCTGGGCGATGATTTTTCTGAAGTCCATTCGGTACAGCTGGTCGCCTGACAGAATCAGAACATAATCGTAATCCGCGTTCGCGAAGTGATGAATGTTTTGCCGAACCGCATCCGCGGTCCCCTGATACCAGCTATCTCCTTTCTCGGTTTGTTCAGCCGAGAGGATGTCGACTCGTCCACCAGCGAAAGGATCGAACCGATAAGTGTCCTGAATATGGCGGTGCAGCGATGCTGTATTGAACTGAGTCAGTAAGTAAATGCGGTTGATCTCCGAATTTAGGCAATTGCTTATCGGAATATCGACCAAACGATACTTACCCGCCAGCGGTACGGCTGGCTTACAACGTTCTTTCGTCAATGGATGAAGTCGGGTACCCCGTCCTCCGCCCATTACTACGGCGATCACTTTCTTATCCATGGAATTTCTCAGCTACGCTCAGCTACACCGAAAGAAAGCCAAAATATCCACAGAGACAACTTCAAAACCGTTACGGTTTAGACAATTTTCTCATCAAATCCGTGATGGCAAACGCCTTACGCAAGGGGCTCCCGAAATAGCGAGAGATTCCTAGTCTACGACGAGGGGTCTCCAATCTTCTGGATCTTTTGATGTACCATCCGTGCCGCTTGCTTAACGTTGTCTTTCGTTGAGCGGGCTTGCAGCCACTCTAGCTGAGTCGACAATATCGCTTTAACGTTAGGCCTCAAATCTTCCTTCGTGCCTCGCGTCTCGATTGGATCCAAGCCTGCAATCTGGCGCATACGGTGGATATTCGAAAGCTGGAACAGCATGAAATCTCGTACGCTAAGCCGACCATCCTCGTTCCTCGGGCAGCCCGCATCAACGGTCAACTGTACCCAGCCACGCGAGCATTTCAGTCGCGAGGCCATCTCTTCGATCGATAAGGGCGTTTCCTCCGCAGGGATCATTACAGCACATTCGCGCGGATAACCCAATTTGTAAAGCTTTCGTAAACAAGAATGTTGCCTAATACAATCCCCCAACGGGTGTTGCTCGAAAATAGCTGAATGATCAAATGATCATCGCCGCGCCCACCGTCTCATTCGTGAAAGGATCCACAAGAATGAACGAGCCAGTCGAACGATTCATTTTGTACGGATCGTAGCATAGTGGAGCAGCTGTTCTCAGGGAAATTCGCCCGATATCGTTAAGCCGGAACTCCAAGTCGTCCTCAATCTTGTGGAGCGTATTGATGTCGACCTTATACTTGATATCGCGAATCAACGCCTTCGTTTCTTTGGTTGAGTGCCTAAGGATGAACTTTCCGCGGCTGCTGAGTGGCTTCTCGCTGAACCAGCAAATCATAGCCTCAATATCCTGCCCCACCGTTGGCGGGTTGTTGGGTTTCGCGATCATATCGCCCCGGCTGATGTCGATTTCCCGATCCAAAGTTATGGCCGCGCTCAACGGGGCGAAGACTTCCTGCAACTCCCCATCCATACTGTGAACTGCCTTGATCACTGCATTGAAACCGGACGGTTGGACCACGACTTCGTCACCAGGCTTGAAGACGCCACCGGCCACACGCCCAGCGTAGCCTCGAAAATCATGATGCTCGTCGCTGTGAGGTCGAATGACCCATTGCACCGGAAAACGGGCCGTAACATGGTTTTCGTCAGAACCGACATAAACCGTTTCCAAATGGTACAGCAATGATGGGCCTTTGTACCATGGCATATTTTCGGAGGTTTCCACTACGTTATCGCCTTTCAGAGCGCTGATCGGTATGAACGTCACCTCCACGATACTATCTAGGCGGGATGCGAATCGACGGAATTCCTCCTTTATTTCCAGGAAGCGCTCCTCGCTCCAGTCCACTAGGTCCATCTTATTGACGGCTATCACCACATGCTGAATACGAAGCAGGTCGGCAATAAACGAATGACGGCACGTTTGCTCGATCACCCCCTTGCGAGCGTCTACCAATATGATCGCCAAGTTCGCCGTGGACGCGCCAGTAACCATGTTTCGCGTATATTGAATATGCCCCGGCGTATCAGCTATGATAAATTTTCTGCGGGGAGTCGCGAAATAGCGGTAGGCAACATCGATAGTGATTCCTTGCTCGCGCTCCGCCCTGAGTCCGTCCGTCAGCAGCGCGAGGTTCACATTCTCGTCTCCCCTTTGCTCGCTTGTTTTTTCGATAGCCTCTAGCTGGTCTTCGAAGATCGCTTTCGAATCGTATAGCAATCTCCCAATCAAGGTCGATTTTCCATCATCAACGGATCCCGCAGTGGTGAATCGCAGGAGATCCATATCCAGGTAGCTTTGAGCATTGTCTTGGTCCGTCATTAGCGAGTTGATACGGGTTTAAAAGTAGCCTTGCTTTTTGCGGTCTTCCATAGCGCTTTCACTACGTTTATCATCCGCTCGATTACCGCGCTCGGTTTCCCTGGCTGCGGCCACTTCTTCTATAATCTTGGACATGTCGTCCGCGTCTGACTCAACGGCTCCAGTAATCGTTGCATCTCCCATAGTCCGAAAGCGAATACGCTTCCGTTCCACAGTTTCCCCATCCCTAGGCTGAACGAATTCGGATATAGCCAAGATTGTACCATTGCGAACAACCACGTCTCGCTCGTGAGCGAAATAAAGACTGGGAATCGGGATTTCCTCTGCCTTCATGTATTGCCAAACGTCCATTTCCGTCCAATTGCTCAACGGAAAAACGCGAAAGTGTTCGCCGGGGCTCATTCTTCCATTAAAAACGTTCCAAAGTTCAGGCCGCTGGTTTTTCGGGTCCCACTGGCCAAACTCGTCTCTGTGCGAGAAAAATCGTTCCTTCGCTCGAGCCTTCTCTTCGTCGCGTCTACCGCCACCCAAAGCGGCGTCGTATTGCCCCTCTTCCAAGCAATCTAGCAAGGTCTGAATCTGCAGGGCATTGCGGCTCGCATTGTTTCCACTCTCTTCAACGACACGACCTTCATCGATTGCTTTCTGAACGGACGCGACCACTAATTTCGCTCCAGATTCCTCAACGAGGCGATCCCGAAATTCGATAGTTTCAGAGAAATTGTGACCTGTATCGACGTGCAGAAGCGGGAAAGGTATTCTCGCCGGCCAAAACGCCTTGCGAGCAAGATGCGTCATCACGATCGAATCCTTGCCCCCTGAAAAAAGGAGCGCAGGCCTCTCAAACTGGGCAGCCGTTTCCCTTAGGACGAAGATTGCTTCGCTCTCGAGTTGCTTTAAATGGGTTACGGTATAGTCCGACATGGTGAAGGCGCGTAGTTACTTGGCCGTATTCTGATAATCAAGTGCAATCGCCAGGATCCTGCTAACATTGAGTCATAGTTCCTTGTCACTTTGCCTATTGGATCGATCGAATCAAACGACCGCAACTGAGGGTATTCTCCCTTAACTGACCGATATTAAGTCACTGCCGGTCTCGCCACGGACAAGGCAGCTTTGCTAAACCGTCTGGCAGCCTCTTCTAGCTGAGACTCGTTTAACACGCCAAAGCTGGCTCGGATGTAATCAACGCGAGAATTGTCGACAAAGCAAAGTTCGCCAGGGACATAGAAAACACCGCTATCTAGGCAGGCTTGATGAAATCCCTCGTCGCTACCAGTTGGTAGTCCATTTGGAGACTGCATCCACAAATAAAGTCCTCCTTGAGGAATATCCCAACTCCATCCAAGGTCCTTCAAATTGCTCGCCGAGCAATCGTTAAGAATCTCCATTTTACGGCGATAAATTCGTCTCAATTTGGTGAGATGACAATCAAATCGACCGCTAATCAAAGCACGATCAACTATGGTCTGCGCAAAGTGGGCTGTTCCAAAATCTTGCTGCCCTTTAACAGCTAGCATCGCATCTCGCCACTTAACTGAATTGCAATAGGCATAGCCTACTTTCAATCCAGCAGCATAGGGCTTTGTGAGAGTACTCGTGTATAAAATGGGCAGTTCTGAAAATGAATCTATGCTTAACACGCTCTTTGCGGCACAAGCCTCTTCATAATACAATTCCCGGTATGCAGCGTCCTCCAATACCGCTATTGAAGAATCGAATTCAACCAGTAACGAACCCAGCCTTTGCTTAGATTCCTGGGAAATCGAATGGCCACTTGGATTTGCAAAATAAGACACCAAATAAACTGCTTTGATCTTCTTGATCGAACCGTCTGCTGCGGCCGATTTTAATATCTCTCGCAAAGACTCAATATCCACGTCGCCTTCATCATCCATCGGCATGGGTACCGGCGTCACACCAAGGCCCTGAAGAATCTCCAAAAAAACGAAATATGTCGGCTGTTCGACCAGGATGCTGTCCCCTGGATCGCAAAGCGTTTGCACCGCTAGATACAAAGCTTGCTGAGAGCCGTTAGTGATGAAGAGCCTATCCGTCCGAAACGCGCTTTCGGCAACCGAGTCGGAATTTGCGATTCGTTTAGTTAGCTGAGATCGCAACGTTTCCCTACCGGCGTTGGACCCATACTGAAGTGACGCTTTCGCCTCGCTTTCAGTATCACTGATTTCTTCGACGATTTCACGTACATCGTTCACTGGAAGGGATTCAGAGTCCGTAAATCCTGCTGCCAGACTAAGCATATCCGGCCTTTGAAACGCCAACGACATCAATCGCGTTATATCCGATGGTTTCTGACGAGACCCTAGTTGAGAAAGGCTTAACTTCATCGCGTGCGGCCGAAAATCAAACACGGGTGATCCATCCAAAGCGATGCAAAAAGCCCTCGGTTTCCCGAGGGCCTCGAAAAGGATTTCAAATCCGCATGCTCTACGCCATAGCCTGGGCGCCATCGACCGCAGGCGGAATATCTTCGTTCTTGTCCGAAGCCTTCTTTTCTTCGGAATCCTCCTCAGCGGCTTCTTCTTGTTTTCGCTTCAACTCCTCCGTCTTTGTCGAAACTACCTCGGAACGAATCTCGCCGTGTTCAACAATCTCTTGCACGTGCTTGCCCTCTATCGTTTCAAATTCCAGGAGGGCTTCCGCTATTTTAGTCAGTGCCTCGCGATTTTCTTCGATCAACTTCTGGGCTCGGTCAAATTGAGTCGTAACGATTCTGCTGACCTCTTCATCAATCCGCTTGGCAGTCTCCTCGCTCAAATTGTGAGTCTTGCTAATTTCGCGACCCAAAAATAGATGCTCTTCGTTGTCGCCAAATGCGATAGGCCCCAACGGGCTCATACCCCAATCGCACACCATATGACGGGCAATATTGGTCGCCTGCTTGATGTCCATAGCAGCGCCATTGCTGAAGTCACCCGTTTCGACCTCCTCGCCTATGCGGCCACCCATAGCCATACAAATATCGTCCACCAGCTCCTTTTTAGACTGTCCCAATATGTCCTTAGTCGCCGTACTCATGGTCAAACCAAGCGCTCGGCCACGAGGAATAATGGTCACCTTGTGCAACTTAATCTTCTTCTTGTAGAGCAATGCGGCGATAAGGGCATGACCCGCTTCATGAAAAGCTGTCATCCGCTTATCTTCTTCGTCCATCAACTGACGACGCTCGCGACCAAAGGAGATCTTGTCCTTGGCCTCATAGATATCGATCATCTCAACCTGCTTCTTATTTTTCCGAGCAGCCATCAAAGCTCCTTCGTTAAGCAGATTGGCCAAGTCCGCGCCTGCAAATCCTGGCGATGAACGAGCGATATCCTCGAGATTCACATCCTCGCTCAATTTAATCCGCTTCGCGTGTACCTTGAGAATCTCTTCGCGGCCCTTCAAATCAGGCAGTCCTATAACAACCTCCCGGTCGAAACGGCCTGGCCTCAGTAGGGCTTTATCCAATACATCCGGACGATTGGTGGCTGCCATTATAATGACGCCTTCAGTTGTATCAAAACCGTCCATCTCTACCAGAAGGGAGTTGAGAGTTTGCTCCCGCTCGTCGTTTCCGCCTCCGAGTCCAGCGCCTCGCTGCCGGCCCACCGCATCTATTTCGTCGATGAAGATTAGGCAAGGCGCGCTTTTGCGACCTTGCTCGAACATATCGCGTACGCGACTCGCGCCCACACCGACAAACATTTCCACGAAATCCGATCCGCTGATGGAAAAGAAAGGGACTTCCGCTTCACCGGCAACCGCCTTGGCTAGCAAAGTCTTTCCGGTACCTGGAGGGCCCACCATCAGGATCCCTTTCGGGATTTTTCCGCCCATGCGCTGAAATTTTTTCGGATCCTTAAGGAAATCGATGACCTCGCTCACCTCTTCTTTAGCTTCATCGCACCCGGCCACCTCATTGAATGTGACCTTGTCTTTATCCCGCGTGAGAAGCTTTGCCTTGCTCTTCCCAAAACTCAGGGCTCCACGCCCTGCCATTCTCAGTTGCCGGACAAAAAGGAAATACAAGATTCCGATGACCAGTAGAAATGGGATCAATCCAGCGAGTAATTGCGGCAGAAACGTATTCGATTCATTTTCTTCGAATTTTTTCGACTTCTGGAGAATCTCATACTGGTCGTCTACCAGTTTCCCGTCCGCTTTAAATGGCACGAGTCGGTAGCCGCTCTCGACCGTGTCATCCGGTACCCGCAATTCCCCGATGACATCGTAGTAATTATTTCCCCCATTGGGGTTGGGATAAATCTTTCCTTTCTCGATACGTCCCTCTTCCGTGGCTACGACGACATCGTACATCGGAATCTCGTTCGCATCTCCACCCTTATCGGTTTGGTACCAAAGCACAGCCATTACGGCAAAGATCGCCAACCAGATCAAGATGACCTTGGGTTGGAATCGATCCGGCTGGTTTTTTCCGTTCGGGTTTCCTTTTGGTGAATTTGGTGAATCTGACATTTACTGACTTGTGATCGCTAACGTGCCTGGCATTCTTCGTAAGTCAACCGCAACGCTTGCCTAGTATCGTCAGACAAAGTTGCCCATTGATTGGGCGGCAGCCCAGGGACCCACAAAATCCGGTCGTCACTATTGAGTACGACAGGCAATCGCTTTCGTTTTCCTATTGGTATCTTTCTGTCGCTAAACAACTCCTTTAGTTTGACCGAAGATCCCCTACCCATCGCCTGATAAGCGTCACCTGGTCGCCAAAGTCTGACCCTCACCGACGGGGAATGTTTCCCATCAGCTTTGACGAACACCACCCGATCATGGCTGTAAGCCCCCAAACAGATATCACTAAAAAGCGATTCATTCACCTGAATTCGCTCCGATTTGAGAGCTGCTCCGTCTGGCAAAAACAATAGGCAGCCTTCTGGAAGATCTAATTCGTCCCACGAAATTGAACCTGGCTCACTGACGACCCGAATTCCATTCACGAAATCGCCTACAACCCATTGTGAGGCAGTGACATTCGTCTTGAACTCTCCGGAAATCTTCAGGAATTCGAGAACCCTCTCCATGCTAGCTAAAGTTAGACAGCTTCCCGTCTCCGCTTCAGCCAGCCGATTCAACGCCCTCCGCTGGAAAGCCCGCGGTTGGGTACAGGTTGCGGACCAATCCAGCCGCTGCTCTCCATCGAGAGTCATAAGTTTCCATGCCTCCTCAAACGCCCCTTCCAAAGCTTTCCAGTCCTCCTCGAGCAAAGCTCGAGATGTCACGGCCCCCCCTTGAACAGGTCGATCAGCAACCTTCTCCCATTCGGGAATAACGCTCGAACGCAGTCGGTTCCGATAAAAAGCATCCGTCTGATTACTAGCATCTTCCCGCCACTCAGCTCCTGCTCGCCTGAGCCAGTCGACAATTCGGTTCTTTCCCAGTGCCAGCAAAGGCCTTAAGAACAGAAGGCCGTTGCGACCTCTCGAGACTTCCCTGGGAGCCGTCAAACCTTGTAAGCCACTTCCTCGCGAAATGCGCATGAGCATGGTCTCCGCGACATCACCCGCGTGATGTCCCGTGAGAATCGCAGCATTCGCCTCTTTACCCAGAAAATGCTCCGAGAAGAACGTCATGCGAGCTGCCCGAGCGTCATCTTCCGAAACCGGAGTATCGGTAAGCTCTCGCGTCCAAGAGCCCGTGATGAGCGGAACTTTCAAGCTCGCGCAAATCGACTCTACAAAACGCTGATCTTCGTCTGATTCTCGCCCCCTGAGCTTGTGGTTGAAATGCAGGACTTTCACCCCTTTTCGATCCAGGGCCGGCGCAAAATACAAAAGGAGAAAAACAGAGTCCGCGCCTCCGGAGCAGGCAATGCGCACATCATCAGCCGATTCGATCCGCTCTCGCAAACTCGAGTTCAACCAATCGTTGCCCGCGATTCGGTGCAGACGTTTTCCAATCTCTGACCAATCGACCAATCTGCCTCCGATACGTTTGCGCTGGCTCGCAAAGCCAACTAAGAACAATCAATCCGATCTTTGCCCATGTACGAATGCAACGCCTCTGGCAATTTGACAGAACCATCCGCCTGAAGTCCATTTTCCAACAGGGCCACAAAGACGCGAGGCACAGCCAAACCGGATCCATTTAGTGTATGAACGAACTCGTTTTTCCCAGTTTCTGAATCACGATACCGGATACGAGCTCGACGTGATTGAAACGACTCGAAATTACTGCAGCTAGAAACCTCCAGCCATTTTTGCTGCCCAACGGCCCAAACTTCCAAGTCGTATTGCTTGGTCTGAGAGAAACCCATATCTCCGCCGCACATTAGCAAAGCCCTATAAGGCAAGCCCAAGGCTTGGAGTAAACTCTCCGCGTATTCTCGCAACGATTCCAATTCCTCAAAGCTCGTCTCAGGCTTCACCCATTTCAGAATCTCCACCTTGTCGAATTGATGCACGCGATTCAATCCTCGCACATCCTTCCCATAACTCCCCGCTTCCCGTCGAAAACAAGCCGAATATGCGCAACGATAGATCGGCAAGTCCGATTCTGGAAGAATCTCGTCTCTCAAGAAATTGGTTAATGGCACTTCCGCAGTAGGAATCGCGTAAAGTTCATCCTCAACTGTTTGGTACATTTGCCCCTCCTTGTCCGGCAGTTGACCGGTTGCGGTCGCGCTGGCTGCATTGACGAAATACGGAACAGCTACCTCCTGAATTCCTGCCTCATTGGCCTGGTCCAGGAAAAAGGATACCAAGCTTCGAGCCAGTCGGGCACCATCGCCCACGAAAAACGGGAATCCCGCCCCAGTGACTTTAGTGCCTCTCTTAAAATCAAGAATCCGATCAAGCCAATCCAATTCGTAGTGAGGAATATGATACGATTGTTTCTCAGGAATATCGCCCCATTGTTTGATCTCTACATTGCCGCTCTCATCACTACCTTCGGGAACGGAGGCATCAGGTAGATTAGGGACACTGAGGTAGTGTTCATTCCATGCCAAATCGAGTTCCTTGAGCTTGGAATCCTGCTCTTTGATTTCCGCAGAAACGATTTTCAGCTCTTTCACTTTTTCCAGGAATTCCGGGCTTCCTTTGGGCAGGCCCGCCATCTCGATATTAGCTGCTTTCTGCCTCGATCGAAGCGTTTCCACTTCCGCAATGAGTTTCCTTCGTTCCTCATCAACGGCCAATACCGTATCGAGATCGCAATCGTTGCGCTTCTTCGCGATTCCCGCACGAACATCGTCCGGGCACTCCCTTAATAACTTCAGGTCAATCATTGGATAAAATTCGTTTTCTCAGTTCCTCCACAAGCGCCTAACCGTCCAACACCATCTTCCAAAGTCAAGCGCGGTTGCCAATCTACGGGTTTCCTTTCAATTGCCGCATCGCTTCATACACAGCAATACCAGCGCTTGTCGCTAAGTTCAACGATCTCAAGGTCTCATTGTACAATGGAATTCGCAGCCGATTTTCATTACCAATTTCCTCGTGTAGCCAATCCGGAGCTCCCGATCCTTCACGACCAAAAACGAGTCCATCCCCATCCCTGTAATCTGTGTCCCAATACGATTTGCCGCCATGAGTCGTCATGAGCAATAGGCGCTTGGGACGGAGCTTCGAAGCCTTAAACGCCTCCCAATTTTCGTGATGCTGGATGTCCAGATTGTGCCAGTAGTCCATTCCGCTCCGCCTCAGATGCTTGTCGCGTATCGTAAATCCCAAAGGATGGATTAAATGAAGTCGAGACTCTGTAATTGCGCATGTCCGCCCAATGTTTCCCGTGTTCTGGGGAATCTCAGGTTGAAAAAGGACAACATGAATCATTCTACCAATCGCATGCGGTAACCCAGGTCTACTCGCTGCTTAACCAATGCAGACTAGGCGCGAAACCCATGGTACTCGCAAAGGCGGGATTTTAGTTCCTCGTAATTCCGGGTTACTGGAATTTCCGGGTGCTCTTCTGTAATCTGTCGCGTCGGCTTGAAAAACACTCCCGAGTCGGCCTCCTCCAGCATGCTAAGATCATTGTAGGAATCGCCAATCGAAAGCGTGCGGAAATTCAGCCCTCTCAAAGCGATTACCGCTTTTCGCTTCTGGTCCATTTGCCGCAGCCTGTAATTCTTGATCACGCCTGACTTCGAATCCACCTCCAGAGAATGGCAAAAAATAGTTGGGTGGCCCAGTTTCGCGATGAGCGGCATGGCGAACTCTCGAAACGTATCGGAAAGAATGATGACCTCTACCTGGCCTCGCAGCCAATGTAGAAACTCGCGCGCCCCATGCAGCGGATCCATGGTCGCCACCACTTCCTGAAAATCCTCCAATGTGAGACCGTTTTCGTCGAGAACCTCCAATCGCTTTCCCATCAATTCATCGTAATCAGCGATGTCCCGAGTCGTTAGTTTTAGCTCTTCAATTCCCGTTTTCTCTGCCAGATTGATCCAGATTTCTGGAATCAAAACACCCTCGAGATCCAGACAAGCAACAGTCATTCTATCGTTCATGCGGAGGATATATTTCTGAAATTTCTCAGTTAGCGGAATGGCTTCATCGAGCGATCGATATCTCTAAGGACCGCTTTCTTCTTTAGGTCGTCCCGCTTGTCAAAGAGCTTTTTGCCAATGCACAAGCCGATCTCAACTTTCACCAAAGCCTCCTTGAAATACATTCTCAGAGGAATGATCGCCTTCCCACCGGACTCCACTTGTTTCTTCAGCTTTCTGAGCTCCGACTTTTTCAGAAGCAGCTTTCGCTCACGCCTGGGAATGTGGTTGTTCATCGAGCCCCAGGCATATTCGTCGATATGCACGCCATAAATGAAAAGCTCAGGACCAACGAAACGGCAAAAGCCTTCGTTGAGTGACGCTTTTCCGGCCCTAAGAGACTTGACCTCCGTCCCGGTCAAAACAATTCCCGCCTCGAACGCGTCCTCCACAAAGTAATCCCGCCGCGCCTTGGCATTGCGAATTTCTTTGGGAAGATTGGCTTTGTCCTGTTTCTTGCGAGCCATTGAATTATCTACTAAGCATCGGCGCCCCGCTAGGCCACCAACAAAAAACGCGGCAGTTCCCCGCCGCGCCATCTTGAAAATCGATTATCGCCTTCCTACTGGCTTTCCTCGCCAATTTCGTAGCTGATCTTGCCTTCGATAACTTCTCTTAAGGCGATATCCTCGGCATTCAATTTTTCCAGCGACTCGACTAGGGGCCGATTGCCATGGCGCAATTGCTTCACGCGCCGCGATACGACATTAATTAAAATGTTGGGATCGCTGATGACCTTCTGGGCTTCTTTAATGTAATCGTCTCTCAATGCGACTGTCTCCTTCTGATAAATGGAATCCCGCCTTTTATCTTGATGCCGTTGGGCGTCAAGCGATTATTGATCTCTCTCGAAAATGGCCAATTCGAATCCCTCTGAAACCCGCGAAGACGTGACGCTTTTTGTCTGCTGGACAACTTTCGACTCCCCCGAAAAAGCGAGAATCTTTGGGCAGGAGCTCGTCAACCGAGGCATCGCAGCCTGCGTCCAGCTGGATTCGCCGATAGAATCCATCTATCAATGGAAAGATGAATGCTGCATATCCCAAGAATACAGGCTATGGTTGAAAGTCCTAGGATCTAATCTGCCTGAGGCCAGAAAATGCCTAAACAAGCTGCACCCTTACACCACGCCCCAGTGGATTGAGTGCCGGGCAGAAGAAGTTGAGGAAAAGTACTTGAAATGGGCGAAAGATGCGTCCAACTTCCACGGCTTCCAAAATCAGGAACCCGAATAAACGCCATGTCACAGCACCCAAGCTACAAATCATCCAGCGCATCCGCGGTAAAACGCAACGTACTCAAGCGATTCGAGCGCGTCGAATTGCTCAGGAAGCGTGGCGAGTGGAAAGAAGGCGACCGAGTCGTTGGCCTGAAGAAGACAAAACCTTCCGAATAAGCCAACCGCGATAAGCGAATTTCAATGACGCCAGCCCACTCCGGGCCGGCGTTTTTCTTTGCCTAAATATTCTGGCTCAAATAGATGGAGCCAGAATTCAGTACCTGCTAAATTCGCCACTCAGCCTCATCTCCCCAGCCTGATTCAACTCTCAGTCGATGAATAGTCGCACCAGTAAACTGCTCAGGCGCGGACTCGGCTTTCCCGACCGGACCAGACTTATACATCGTTTCTCTGCCAGCAGGCTATCATTCTGAAACGTAATCTGTGTCATCCCGCTTCCTTTCCGGTCGCTCGCTGACAACGCCTGGAATCTCAAGGGAACGCCGCTGGCGGAAAAATCGACTTCCCAGCCCGCATGACCTGTCGGCAAAACGGCGTTTACCATAAGCTCAGGGCTCGTCCTCAAAAGATCAGGAATGGACGCATTCCAAATTCGAACCGAAATGGCAGTTGGCAAGGACTGGAAATAATCAATAACGGAATCCGATCTGCCATCGCGAATCTCATTCAAAACCGCCCAAACGTCGAAACCAACAATGTTCATTCCATTGTAAACCCCGTGATCGTTGCCCGTATCGAAGTTCTGAACATCGTACCATTTTTGAAACGCCGGGCCCAACCACAACCCGATTTCAAAATGCAGGTGGGCCCGCGACTTAGGAATCCCGTAGCTAGCAGACCGTCCCATCGTAGCGACCCGCTCTCCCGCGGACACTCGCGTTCCTGGAGCAATGCGGCTCGGAACCCGAGCCAAATGAGCATAGAGCGTGACCAAGCCTGGCATCCAATGGCTATGCTCAATCACTAGATACCGTCCGTAGCTGCTCTTGCTGGGATCCCGATTGACGTACTGGACGACTCCACTATCGAACGCGAAGATCGCGTCGGTTGCCTCGCCTCTGTGATCCCTGCCCAAAGTCTTTAAGTCGATTCCTTCATGAAAGCGAGTCCCGCCATTCCGCACGCAACCCCAAAGCGCCGATTTCAGCGCGCCAGATTGGGTTGGTTGAACGAAGTGGGTCAGCGATTTTCTTTCCAAGAAAGAGGCATTTGGCGTCGGCCAATGATGATTGCCAATCTTTAGATCCGCAAACATCGCGGAGGCCGCGCAAATAGCTGCGAGTATCGTCCTAACGATTGAGCTTCGCTTGGATATCAAGGCTCGTCCCTTTCAAATTTCGTGTTAACTCTGGAAGCTCGGAATCTGGCATTTCTACAAAGATATGGAACACGCCATCGGCTATTGGCCTATCTATCCGCTGAATTCCCAAGGGAGTGCCGTTAACTAAAAGCACCATGCGCTTGCCTTGATTGCTCGCGCTCTCCTGGTAAAGCATTCGAGAGGCGCGCCGCGTTGTCGTGAATCGGAGACAGGTACCCATTTCCAACTCGGCGATCGCGACATCCTGAAGATCGTATTCCGTAATGACAGCTGTCGCATCTACTTGTATTTGCACCTTGCTTACTGGTAGTGTAACCAG
Organism: Opitutaceae bacterium; assembly: GCA_002694885.1. Taxonomy (GTDB): domain Bacteria; phylum Verrucomicrobiota; class Verrucomicrobiia; order Opitutales; family Opitutaceae; genus Pelagisphaera. The sequence continues at coordinate 40,139 of NZNM01000150.1, forward strand.
AGTTCCACCACGGTCAGTCTCAAGAACAAATCGAGCCCGCATTGGGTCGTAATCGAAACCAACACTAGTCGATTTGCAGGATATCAGGAAAAGGGAAACAACGGCGACGAGAAAGACTGCGAGTATAGCCGAATACCAACGCCCTCGTTTTTCCAATGGAGTTTTTTCCAATCCCGATTCCATTCTCGCCCTATAACGATTAACGGCAATTGCGGCGCAAGCTTAATGATCCCTCCTTGGATCTTCCATCAGCATCTCCCCAATTGCATCGGCCAACAGGCGCCCCGATTCCGTCAGAGCAATCCGCGCCCCTGATCGATCCAAGTATCCGTTAGACTCCATCTCAGACAAGATGTCGGATATACGTCTTGGTAACGGCTGCTCAAACCTTTCACTAAGCCCCTCAACGTCCACGCCGGAATTCATTCGAAGCCCGAAAATCAAAGCGTCTTCCATCAAAAGTGAAGCTGTCAGTTTCTGAATCTCGATGCGATTGGGCATTCCCTTGATCAGTCCGCGACCCCATTTGCTTAGGTCGGGAACGTTTGAGTAGCGAAATCCACCAAATTGACTCGAGGCAGACGGCCCCAGACCCATCCATTGCTGCATTTCCCAAGTGTTTACGTTGTGAACGCACTCATGTCCTGGTTTGGAAAAGTTGGATACTTCGTACTGGTCGTACCCGGAGTTCGCCATTGATTGCCAGCAAGACAGGTAAAGCTCAGCTTCCCGGTCTACGTCCAACGAAATTTCTCCTCGGGCCAGTTTCGCGTACAAGGCAGTGTCCTCTTCAAAGGTGAGGCAATAAGTCGAAATGTGATCTGGCTCCAGTGACGCCGCTTCCTCGATATCTTTGACCAATCGATCCGCATCCTGACCGGGTATGGCAAAAATAAGGTCTAAATTTATAGACTCGAAGCCCACAGCCCTTATCTCCTCATAGGCTCTAAAAACCTGCTTGCGGCTATGTTGCCTTCCCAACGCATCAAGCAGTTTATCGTCGAAACTTTGTACCCCCATCGAGATTCGAGTCACCCCAAGATCCTTCAAAAAATTCAGCTTGTCAGCCTTGATCGTCGACGGGGCCATTTCTACCGTCCATTCCTTCGAAGGCGCTCCAAAATGATCGATCAATACATCGGATAGCCGCCCCAAATCCTTGGCTGTGAGCAACCCTGGCGTGCCCCCTCCAAAAAAGTAGCTGTCTACCGATTTCCCAATAGCGTACAGGGCAGCCTCGCGTTTGATTCCTTCTAGATACGACTCGATTCCACTACGATCCGTCTGCTCTTGATAGAAAGCGCAAAAATCGCAGGCAGTCGGGCAAAACGGCACGTGAACGTACAGTCCAAGGGCATCGCCCCACGATTTTGACTGAAATTTACAATCGTTTTCCTTTTTTTTCGCCTCAATAGTTGCCTTTAAGTCGCCTTGCATGAACTATTTCCTTCACTGACACTCATTATTGTAACGAAACTCAAGGCCTAACAAGGCTTCAGGATCATCATTATGGATACTTTCGAGTCCAAGACCAATAAACGTAACTGGCTCATCAGCCTGATCGCTCCACTGGCTCTATTCATGGCCGGGTGTAACGTGAGCGTCATCGATTTAACGCCATCGACGATCAAGTCTAATCCATCAAACGTTTATACGATCACCGCCCAGATCCGAATCAAAAATTCCGCGGTCGTCGCCCAATCGCTTCGTCCGCAAATCGTCATCGATGGGCAGGTTCATCCTATGACGTTAGCGCCTGGAAGCGACATTCTATTCGAATACGACTACCGCATGCCAGTCGGGCGAACCGAAGCCGCCTACTACATGCTTGTCCAGTACGACCGTATAACTGAAGACGGTGTAGCCGCGAGAGAGATCGTCAGCGAACTCAGCCGATTCATCGTAGAGAATCGCTACTCTGTTGAATTGGAGGTCAATCGGGCTCCGGTGGGATCACGGGTTGCTGTTCTAGGTAGAGGATTTTCGCGTGACGACAAAATCCTGGTCGGCGATATCCCTGCTGCCACTAGATTCGATAGTTCTACTTCTCTTTCCTTCTACGTTCCGTCTCTCCCTGAAGGTCGTGGATACGAAGTTAAGGTGATAGGCATCAGCGGTGAAATGTATGCCGGTTCAATTCGAATCGACTCATCTCGCGTGAGCGTTCGCCTACAGCCGTCCACTTTAGCTCAAGGGCAGACGAGCACCCTTGTTTTCACCATACCCGAAGAAGCGCCCCCTGGTGGCCTTGAGATCGATGTCACCACCGACGTACCGGACAGTGTCATCATGGATACCGTGCGCATAGAATCTGGACAACGCTCGACGAGCGTAGTCGTCCAAGGCGGATCGCCAGGCAGTGGAAGCTTGTTTATCAACATACCAGGCTACTCAGAGGTTGTTGTGCCCGTCACGGTCAACTGACCGCTCTCACGATCCATAGTCGGCCGATAGCTAGCCCAATTCGCAAGTTATCGCGCTTTCCGTTTGTAATACGGCACGCGAGGCCTTTTGGTTGATGAAAACGTAACGGGGTGCCTAGCGCGATAGGCTGAGATTAGGATGCGCTCGATCTTGAGACCCTTTGAACCTGAAACGGGTAATGCCGGCGAAGGGAACTGCGACCAAAACACGTGAGTCCCCGGCAGGCCCAAACATTTGCCAATAAGCTATGCCAGACTCCACCAGCCAACCAGAAACCGAATTTCAGCCACTGCCGGCATCCAGACGCATTTACGTTCAGGGGTCTCGAAATGACATTCGCGTGCCCATGCGCGAAATCGCCCTTTCCGAAACACGTAGTCCCGATGGAACACTCGCTTCGAACGATCCTGTTCGAGTATACGATACTGCGGGTCCCTGGGGCGATCCGGATCACCACCGCAAAGTTGAACGAGGTCTCCCGCTTCTACGCCAGCCTTGGATTCTCGAACGGGGCGATGTCGAATCGTACCAAGGGCGAGACACGACGCCTATCGATGATGGCTATCTTTCCGATGCCCACGCTCGCAAAGCCGAAGAAAATGGACGCATGATCCGCTTTGATCGGGCTGATCGATTGCCTCTCAGATCAGCTAATGGAAAACCGGTAACGCAACTCCACTACGCACGAGAGGGAATGATCACTCCCGAGATGGAGTTTATCGCCATTCGCGAAAACACTAAGCTGCAACAGGCCAAAGAGGCCGTGCGTATGAATGCCAATGCGCCACGCAATAGCTTGCTCAAACAGCATCCTGGCCAAGCTTGGGGAGCTAAAATCCCCAACGAGATCACACCCGAATTCGTTCGAGAAGAGGTTGCTCGCGGGCGGGCCATTATACCGGCCAATGTCAATCACCCGGAATTGGAACCGATGATTATAGGGCGAAACTTCCTGGTAAAGATCAACGCCAACATTGGAAACTCGGCCATCACTTCGTCCATCGAAGAAGAGGTGGAGAAAATGCGCTGGGCCACCCGATGGGGAGCGGACACGGTGATGGACCTCTCTACAGGAAAGAATATCCATCAGACTAGGGAATGGATCATTCGCAATAGCCCAGTACCCATCGGCACCGTACCCATTTATCAAGCCCTGGAAAAAGTGGGTGGACGCCCCGAAGAGTTGACCTGGGACATCTATCGCGACACGCTTATCGAGCAATGCGAGCAAGGTGTCGACTATTTCACCATCCACGCCGGCGTATTGCTTCGATTCATACCGCAAACGGCTCAACGCATGACCGGCATCGTATCCCGAGGCGGGTCCATAATGGCCAAATGGTGCCTATCCCACCACAAAGAGAATTTCCTCTACACGAACTGGGACGAAATCTGCGAGATAATGGCCGCCTACGACGTCTCCTTCTCTATTGGCGATGGATTGCGTCCTGGATCTGTAGCGGATGCCAACGATGTTCCCCAATTCGCCGAACTGGAGGTCCAAGGAGACCTCACTAAGCGAGCTTGGGAACGTGGCTGCCAAGTCATGAACGAAGGACCAGGACACGTACCCATGCACATGATACATGAGAATATGGAAAAGCAGCTGGAATGGTGCGATGAGGCTCCTTTTTACACACTCGGACCGCTTACGACCGACATTGCCCCTGGCTACGATCACTTCACATCCGGGATAGGAGCCGCTATGATCGGCTGGTACGGATGTGCCATGCTTTGTTATGTCACCCCCAAGGAGCACTTAGGACTGCCCAACAAAGATGATGTTAAAGAGGGCGTCATCACCTACAAGATCGCCGCCCACGCCGCCGATCTGGCCAAGGGTCATCCCGCAGCCCAGTATCGCGACAACGCTCTAAGCAAAGCCCGATTCGAGTTCCGTTGGGAAGACCAATTCAATCTCGCTCTCGATCCGGAAACCGCCCGCGAATACCATGACGAAACCCTTCCTCAAGACGGGGCCAAGACAGCCCATTTCTGCTCTATGTGCGGGCCCAACTTCTGCTCCATGAAGATCACCGACGATGTCCGGAAGTACGCGGAAGAAAATGGCCTAACCGATGAGGAAGCCCTCTCTAAAGGAATGGACGAGAAGTCAGAGGAGTTCCGGGAAAAAGGCGGCGATGTCTACGTAGGGTAAATCTTGAAGGTAGGGAGGACCGGCTCGGTCCTCCACAACATCAGCATTAAGAGCTCGCCAATTCCGATTCGTAGGAGCGGCTTTACACCGCAATTCCCGTTCTAAACCTCCAAGACGAGGTTGTCGTAGGCAAATCGGACTCCATCGGGCAATGCCTTCTCGGCCGATGCATGATCAATATCGTGCGTCATATGCACCAAGTAGGTCTGCCTCGCCCCAATGCGACCCGCCGCTTCCACAGCTTCATCGATGGTCATGTGCGAAGGATGCGAATTGTATCTCAGCCCATCCAGAATAGCGACATCGACACCCTTCGCCAGCGCCTCGGCTTCTTCACTCACAGATGCGCAATCCGTGTAGTAAGCGATCTGGGCGCCTGTTCGCTTTTCCTCGAACACCAAACCCAATGTTTCGAAGTTTCCGTGATTCTGCATCGTGGAACAGACATACGCCTCGTCCAAATCGAGCTCTTCCGGCATCTGCTTCAAGGAAAAAGCGGGATATCCTCTGACAACTGGTTTATCGCGGATCGCGTATCCAAATATCGCCCTCATTCGTTCTTCGCCCTCTTCTGTGGTATAAATAGGGATAGCGCCCCCATTTCTCATATCGCAATAGCGGCGCATGTCATCCATACCCAAAATGTGGTCCGCGTGTCCATGCGTGAGAAATATGAGGTCAACTTTAGGAATCGAGTGCCGCACGGCCTGTATCCGGAATTCCGGGGCAGCATCAACTTGAATATTCAAGTCGCCAATCTCCAAATGAATGTGGGTGCGAAAGCGCGTATTTCGCGGATCATCCGAGAGGCAGACTGGGCACGAGCACCCGACCATTGGAACGCCCTGCGATGTCCCCGTACCTAGAAAATAGATTTTCACTGTGACAGAAGCTAGAGACTGAATCGGACATTGCGAATCTCAAAAATGGGCCCATCGACCTTTCGATGAACCGGTGGAACTTCTTGGAGGCATGTGGCCACCCTGCTAGTGCTGCCAAGACAGGTGGTCGTGCTCCCTCCTTGCCTAACTCTTGGAAAGGCGGAGCTCGACCTCCGCGCGAGCTAGAATTTACGCCAATTAACAATTGTGGAGGTGAAGCGAAGTGCAGTTCCAAGTTTAGATTCGCAGCGAATCCAATGTACGTTTCTTCAGGATGATCAATCGAACGAATTAGGTAGACGTAATGCATTCGATAGGGAGAGATTCTCGGTACAATCTGACGCCTGGGCTTCGCAGGGCGCGCTTCGCTATTGCTACGATCTGCCGGACCGTTCGAATCCCAATCAATGCGGCGCCAGCCGAGCGAAGCCCAACGGGCGAAGCGCGGCGGAGAGTACCGAGCCCTCGGGCGACACTCGAGCGAAGCGAAGACACGGAATTGGTTGGGAGCAAGTCCTTCGGACCCATGCTTCGCATGTCCCTTCTTCGCTCGTATCCTCGCTTCGTCAAACCCTGAGGGTTCTCATCTCGGTCGTAGACTTCCAGACGCAAAAAAGCTCCCATTGCAGTGAGCCCATTCTTTGGAAAACTGGCGGAGAGAGCGGGATTCGAAATCGGTTGCTGCCTAGGCAACAAGACCTTACCTAGGTAAATAGATGCATTAATTACCTTTTCGCTGCATTAACCTGCACTGATTATGACAGGAAAATGGCAGGAAATTAGGTGGGGGGCGGGGGTTTATTCGAGTAGCAGCCTTTGCATTAGTATCCATCAACAGCCCCAGAAAAAATTGTCGTCCTAACGGCTCTTATCCAAGTTTGGTTTCATCCTGAAAACGAACACCATCATCACTTTAATTACAGCCACTGCCAACGTCGAGGTCCTTGTAGAACTAATCTTCCTTATAATTTGGAGGACGGGCAAATCGATAAGATTTTA
>NZNM01000151.1 GCA_002694885.1 Opitutaceae bacterium
AATGAAGGAGGCAATTAGATCAAGACATCGTATTCTGGAAGCCAATCCCACCAACCATTGCGAGTTGCCGGGCTGGCACTTACTGATTCGCGACCTCTAATGACTTCAGCGGATTCGCTAATTAGAGTTCTCGCGCCGCTGCCTCTCCCGCTCCACGTCTCTTCTCCGGAAGGCTTCCGTTTGTAAAGCTTCAACGAATCCATCGAGATAGCTTGGGTCATTCCGCTTCTGGAATGCCGGATAGACGGGGTCCTTGGTCTTCTCCATGAACTGGCCGAGTTTCGCCCGATGAGCGGCGATTTCATCCTGGTATTCGGGGTTGTCGATGAGGTTATTCAAATTGTCTGGGTCCTTCTCGATATCGAAAAACTCCTCGACGACTCGATAGTCGTATTGCTGTAGCAGCTTGGCCGTTGCGGGATCCGTTTCCGCCAGGGCGACCATTTCTCGATAGGTGAGCGTTCCTTGTCCAGCCGCTTGGAATTTCCGTCCCCCTGCAGCCCAAGGGTTGAAAATGTAGTTGAAACGCTTGGACTGAACTCCTCGCATGGGATGGCGACGGCGACCCGAACTTTCGTTATATTCCTTGAACACATGATCCAGCTCCGGCTGTTTCTTACCCTTCAAAACCTGATAGAAAGATCGACCTTCGAGGCCTTGCGGATGCTGGATACCTGCTACATCAAGTAGTGTCGGCAGCAAGTCTAGCGCTGAAATCATGTGATCCGTATCATGCGTTCCCGGCTTAATTTGGCCCGGCCAGCGGACCATCCAGGGGGTGCGGGTGCTGTGGTGATACAGGCACGTCTTGGCAAAAGGAAAGGGCATGCCGTGATCGGAAAGAAACATGACAACCGTCTTGTCCGCCTGTCCCGATTCGTCCAGGGCTCTCAAGGTTTCTCCCAGGCAATCATCGGCCCGGCTGACGGACATGTAGTAGTGCGACAATTCTTTCCGCACATTGGGAGTGTCGGGAAGGTAGCCCGGAACGGGAATCTCCTCTTGCGTGTAGAGCTTACTCGGAGCGTAGGGATCCTTTATCTCCTGACGACGGCTCCATTTGTAAAATGGCAAATGGGGGTCGGAAATATTGATTAGGAGACAGAAGGGCTTTTCCGCATTCTCTGCCGCCTCGATGCCCCTCAAGGTACTGCGAAAGTAAGCGTCTGCGTCTTTAAAATGATAGTCTTCTTTCTCCTCGCCCTCGCCGATAATAAGATCCCATGGGTACGGAGAGTAAGGCGTCGTATGGCCCACTTTGCCGAAAATGCCGGTGAAATAACCTCCCTCCTTCATCATATCGACGAGGTGCGGATAATGCGGATTTCGAATCGGATAGAATCCTTCGACCAAGTTGCTGTGAGATGTACGTCCCGAAAACATGACATTCCGCCCCGGGTAGCAATTGCCCACCATGACATGGGCATATTCGAAACGCATCCCGTCCGCAGCTAGTTGGTCCATGTGCGGAGTAATGTCCTCCAATGGATTTCCGTAAACGCCGACAGAATCGGTGTTCATGTCATCTACAGAGATGAAGAGGATATTTGGACGCTCAGCGGCGACTACCGATATGAATAGAGAGAGGAGAAGGAGTCGAAGAATGTATTTATGCATTAGAGTAATGTTGATTTAAAAGATCTAGGCCCATGCCTTTCAAGAACCTTAGGGCTGACGAACAAGGCGTCCCGTATACTTGTAGCTGTCGAAGGCGTCGGCGCCCCCGATAATCCGTGGATCCTCGTAACGCTCGAGTTCGGAAAACAGCTTTCCTTTAAGGCGCTCCAAGGTATCCACGTATTCTGTACGATCGGCGACATTGTGTAGTTGAACCGGGTCGAGCCTTAAATCGTAGAGCTCGTCGGCGGGACGCTTGCCAAAGGAAAGCTGCCAGTATATGCCCATATCGGGATCGTCCTTGCCTTCAATAAGAACGTCCTTGGTGGGACTCGCGTCGACATCCATGTATATCTTGCCGTGATAGCTGCCATCGGGATGGCCAGCAGGCCAACGGTCAGGCTTGAAATTGTGGATATAAAGAAAGTTGTCCGTGCGAATCGCTCGCATGGGCGTGCCTCCGGGATGGTCAAGCTGAGCCAAAGTATGGCGTTCCTTGCCGGTCAAGACGAACTCGCGGTCCGAGCTGACGCGGCCTTGGGCATAGGATTTTAAAATCGGCAACAACGATCGGCCGGTTGTTCCAGGAAGGATGTCTACACCGGCAGCCTCCAAGAATGTCGGAGCCAGGTCCGTCGTGCTAACGAAGTCCGTTATGACACGATCCTTAGGAATGGCCTTGTGCCATTTGATGGCCAGCGGAACGCGGGCTCCGTAGTCGTATAGATTCGACTTACCCCTCGGGAAGGGAAATCCGTGGTCGCCAGTCATAACCACGATCGTGTTGTCGATCTCACCTTTCTCTTCCAGTAGCGCTAAGGCCTCGCCAACCTGCCGGTCGAAGCGCTGCACCTCCCAATAGTAATCGAGGATGTCTTTGCGAATGATTTCCGAGTTCGGATAGAATGCCGGCACTTCGACATCCTCTACTTTCATACCGGAACGCGCGCCCGACTCCCAAATATAGGTTCGGTGGGGATCGGAAGCCCCGAACCAAAAGCAAAAGGGCTGGTCGTCCGGCCGCTGCTCTAGAAAGTCGCTCAGGCTGGAGAACTTCTTTCCTGCGACCTCGCGTCCTCCGTCGTCGCCAGGCCCGAAGGCTTTACGGTACGAACCGACAAAGTAACCGGCCGCTTTGAGCGCTTGCACGTAGGTCGGGAAACCTTCGGGGTAAACGCTCCACAAGTTGCCGCCCGACTTTAATCTGAAAAAGTGCTGGCCCGTAAGAATGGCGTTTCTCGACGGCGTACACGATGGCGAAGAAATATAGGCGTTGGAGAACAGGGCCCCGTTGGCGGCGATACTGTCGAATGTCGGCGTCTTTACGACCGCATCCCCGTAACTGCTGGAATGAGGCCATCCCCAGTCATCCGCGATAGCGAAGAAGATGTTAGGGCGATCGGAGACGTGATGGTCGGCGTGTAGCCAGCTCGAAGCGGCCAGAACGACAAGAAATAGCGATAGGAATAAGCGTCGATTCATAGACTTTGAGGTAAGGGTCGCGGGATTTTCTCGCCAAATAACCGAGCTGCGAGAGTGTCACTTGCTCTCATGCTTCAACGTCCTGGCGAAAAAGGCTTCTCGCATGGGTTCGGCGACGGCGATGTTAGCTCTGAAGGTGCCGTGTCCGGTCCCGTCCCCGAAAAGGACGTAGTTCACGTCGTTCGCTCCGGATTCTCGTAAAGCCTGAATAAATGTATCAGATTGATATACGCCCACCGTGCGGTCAGACTCCTCGTGAAATAATAGCATGGGAGGGGCGTCCGGAGAAACGTAACTGATGGGTGAAACCTTCCTTCTGAGTTCATCGCGTTCTGCATTGGGATTGCGGGCTTCCTGATCGAAACGTTCCTTTACTCGTTCGCTCATGGGAATCAAAAAGCTCGTTGGCGTCGCGCTGGCGACAATCGCATGAACGGCGCTCGAGTAATCTTGGTATGGGCCGTCGCCCTCAAGTCCGGCATCCCTCGGAACTAGCCCCAACATCACAGACAGGTGAGCTCCCGCCGAGTTTCCCGTGGCGCCAATGCGATCGGGATCCACGTTGTATTTCTCCGCGTTGGCCCTCAACCAGCGTACCGCGTTTTTGACATCTTCCACGCAATGGTCGATCGCTCGCGAATCCTCTTTTAATAGGCGGTAATTGACCGTAACGCAAACATAGCCCTTGGCCGCATAGCTCAGTGTCGGGTTCAGAAATCCTGCTGCCCGCTTGTCGCCATTTCGCCATCCTCCTCCATGAATAAACACGATAGCAGGTCTCGCCGAATCACCCCGCTCCGACGGCATCGCCAGGTCGAGTTTCCAAGCATCATTACCCTCCCGATATGCGATATTCGGCACGAAGGTAACGCCTTCGGGAAGCCGTTGCCGGATTTGTTCGTCCGTTGGGTTGGGCGCTCGGCGCCTGGTCTGCTGTTGCTGGCCTTCAACTGCTAGCGAGGAGAGCAGAACGATAAATAGTATTGAAAGGCATTTCCCAGTTATGCGACGCATCTTTTTCATAGTTCAATCGTTGAGTACTTTTTTGGATACAATAATACAAAGGTCGAGTATCCCTGAATTGAAATTCAAATTAACTTCCGATTTTATTTCGGTTCGCGAATCCGCTTACCCGGATCCAAGTTTTGCAGCATCTCTAAATCCGAAGGCGTTCTCGATTCCAGCCCATTTTCTGGTACGTCAAAGTGGGCTGTCCACAAGATCGCATTGAGCACGACCTTTCGAAAATTGTCGTCTTGCCAGCTTTTGTGAAAATAGCCTCCGGTAAATCCGAATCCCCGTCCACCATTGGGGCGTTCGAAGGCCCAGCCTACGGTCTGTTTTTCGCCAGCTGCTACGGAAGCCCTCACGTAAGGATTGCCACACCACTCTCCATCAGGCCGCGAGAGCGTATCCAGCGGCGGCACTGCGGCCAGGATGGATGTTACCCCTTTCATATCATCCACAAAACGCATATGGTAGTACCACTCGTCATGCAAACTGAATGGCTTCAACCCATTGGCGATCGGGAAAGTCGGCAAAATGCCGCGTCCAATGCCGATTAATCAAATGCCCCTTGTTACCGGTGCAAAAGAGAACAACCGACGCAGCGTCGTCGAGAACACCAACACTGGCAGGATAGCCCACGACGCTGAGCACGATACCTTCCACATTCAAGCCCGATCCGCTGAGCCGCTTGGCGAGAAGTATATTTCCGGCCCGATGCTCGTGTTCCAGGTGGGGGTGGCTCGGTTTGCCCGAAATGAAGACGACTTTGGCAGACTCCGCGCCGCCTACTGGAATTAGGGCGCCAATCAGGGCGAGGACAAGGAGGTCTCTTAGCCTCATAACTCAGTTTGGGGATTTGCGACCAGCAGCCCTATTCGATCGGATGTTCTGTGCGCAAATAGCCGATCAAATCCCGCACCTGCTTGTCGTCGAGGCCGGCCAGCAAGCCTTCTGGCATCATGGAAACAGGTAGGCTCTGGCGGGAAAGAATGTCTGACTTCGCCAGGGTCACACTCTGGCCGATCATACGCAAGGTCACTTGCTTGTCGTCCTCGCTCGCGATGTTCCCTGCATAGGAGCGACCATCCTGGGTGTTGATGGTTACGAGCTGGTATCCCTCGGGAATCTCGCCGCTAGGATCCAGCATGTTGGTCAGAATATATTCCAGATCCGCCCGATTCGACCCGGTAATGTCCGGCCCGATCTCGCCACCTTCGCCGTAAAGCTTATGGCAAGAAGCGCAGGTCTGTTCGTACAGCGCCTTGCCCGCCACCAAATCGGCGTGAGAGACATACTCATCGGTTAGAAGGAAGCGGTATCGGTCCATCGCGATCTGCTTATCTTTCGAAAGAGATTCGATCGAACCCCAGAAATCCGCAAATCTGGGACCGATTATTCGACTGAGCTGTCGTGCCGAAACAGCGGATACGTCTCCGCGAGGTATCGAGCCATTCCCCAAGGCCGCGAACAAGGCCAAAGCGCTGGATCTTCGTGTCGCCAATGTCTGGATAGCGATCGACTTTTCCAAGCCAGAAAAACTGGAATAGCGACTGAGAATTTTCCTAGGCACGCTTTCCTCATCATAGACGGCGATCGCTCTCAGGGCAGGTTCCCTTAAGGCTGGCTCGTCAAGAAATCCGATAATAGTGTCGTAAGCTGGAGCATAGATCTCCTGGGAGAAACTCAACAGTATGTCCTTTCTCTCTTCCAGCCCTGTACTCGGGTCCTTCAATTGGGCCAATCGGGCCTTGCCGGCTTCGGCACTCCCGAACAATTGCCCTAGCCGAAGCGCCAAGCTACGCTCCTTACTGTCTTGGGAACGTATCAGTTTCTCCTCTACGGCTGCCCATCCTTTGGGGGCCTCCAAATAGCGTTGGCCCGCAAGCCCGTCCCGCAAGCCTTCGAGCAGCGGTATTCTCTGGCCTGAGTTCCGGGCTCTTCCAATGGCGGCGACCACGGCGGCTAACTCATTGGCGGCTACGGCGCGTCTCGCGATGAAATTCGAAACCATTGGAATCTCGCTCTGCAGAGCTTGATCCAAAGCGACTTTCGTGGAATTCTCCACGTTACCTTCAATGCCGAACCAAATCATCTTGGGCAGATTGTGATCATCGGCATCACCGGCATGGCTCAACAAGCCCTGGGCGACCTTCCAAGCGCTCGATTCAGGAATGCGCTGCAAGGCTGCCGCCAAATAAAGCCGAACCACAGGCGACGAATCTGATGCCGCCATGCTCGCGAACTTAATCAATGCCGCACTGCCGGGCTTGAAATCCTCGCACAAGAGCTGGATGGCCCAGGACCGGATATGGGCGTCCTTATCGTCGAGCAACTGGGTCAAGCGCTTCTGGCTGACACCCTCTGTCACATGCAGGGCCCATAGAGAGCGGAGTTTGCGTCCCGCATCAGGACCAGACTCGAATTGATCCCACAATAAAGCATGGACTTTCTTCTTAGACAGCGACCCCTCTACCGCTCGCTGATGCAGCAAGACACGGGCTCGGCGCACATACCAATCGTTACGATGAGCCTGCATGTCGACGAGCTCTTCGTCCGACAGCTTTGCCAAATCGAACCCAATTTTGCCCCGAGTACCTTCGGCAGCGACACGGAAAATACGTCCCGTATCCTTTTGCATGGTACTCATTCCGCAAATGTCCGGGTCGTGCCAATCCAGAATATAGACGGCTCCATCGGGACCGATTTCGACGCTGAAACCAACCCACATCCCATCATTGGCAAGCACTGTATCGTCTCCGTGCTTGCCGACGAATCCGGACCCCTTCGGCTCAAGTATGTCGGACAATAGCGCGTGCTCGTGGATATTGGCCATGAAGATTCGGTTGTGATACTTTTCCGGAAATTCCTCGGCCAAATAGATGCGGGCTCCTCCGTGAGCGGAACGATGCCGGTGATCCGTTATGGTCTGAATATCTGAATACACATGGGGATTGATGTGCTTTCCACCTTGACGGTGGTAGATTCCGCCAGGGATGACATGCCACAGGTGCGGGATCACACAAGCTGATATGAATATCTGGCCATTGTCATCGAAATCCATTCCCCAGGGATTACTGAATCCGTGGGCCACCACTTCAAAGCGGTCTTTGATCGGGTGGTAGCGCCAAACGCCTCCATCGATCTCAACGGGATTTTGAACTTCCTGATTCACGGGAAATGCCTCTCCATGTTTATAGATGCGCCCTTCCCCGACAGGCTTCCCAACCATGGAGGGAGTCGCGAATCCTTGGCAACCGTAGAGCCAGCCGTCCGGGCCCCAGATAAAGCTGTTGAGCGTTTCGTGGCGGTCTCTGATGCCCCACCCCGTCAAACGCACTTCGATGTCGTCCACATCAGCCTTGTCATCTCCATTACGATCGGGAACGAAAAGCAGGTTCGGCGGCGCCCCGAGCCATAGGCCATCGAATCCCCAAGCGATAGCGGCGGGGAAAGGGATTCCTTCCATGAATACTTTTCGAGTATCCATTTTTCCGTCACCATCTTCATCCTCGAGAATAAGAATACGGCTATTTCCGTCGGCAGAGAAACCAGTCTTTCTAGTTTCGTAGTCCCGGTTTTCCGCAACCCAAAGCCGTCCCCGGTCATCCCAGCAAAAGGCCATTGGCTGAGTAATGGCTGGCTCGGACGCGTAGAGATTCACTTCCAGCCCGTCCGCCACTGTCATTTTTTCCACGGCCTCTTCAGGGGACAAAAAAACCGCTTGCTTCGACTCATTTCGAGCGGCTACCCAATCCGCGAAATTATTCCGCTGGCCGCTAAACTCCTTCCAATCCTCGTTTAGAGCCACATCGTCGAGCTTTCCGGTGTAGGCCACGAATTGATGTCGAAAGCTAGCGGATTCGCCAGCGGGAATTGTCCAGTCCTCAAATCGGGTCCGCACCGGTCCTACTCCGAGCTGCTTATCCACCCGCCATGCCATGGGATAGGTCGGATTGTCTGGATGGTCAAAAATAGCTATGTTTCCCCAATCATCGCGTCCCTCGATTTCCATGCCGACATTCACCCACATGGCCTTCTGTCCCTCGGCCCGATCATTGCGCTGACGGGAACTGTTGAATACTTCCCCTTCGATCTTCCCTCGTTTCCAGGGCATGCGAAGGAACAAGCCTCCGTAGTTGTATTTGCCAACCGTTACCTCAGTATGAGCTTTGCCGGACCAGAGGAGATCTAGGAAATACTTGTCCCCTGTATCGCGCATGGACCAAACTTGCGACTCTTCCATGATCGCCGTACTGTCCTCGTTTAGCAAATGGTAGACGGTTTCCCATTGGACCACTTCTCCACTGCCAGCGAGAATTTTGGATTCCACGAGTTGCCAGTATCCACCGGATGGATTATGAAAATAGTCGCGTCCATTGACACGGGTGAAGCCCCAGTAGAGTCCCGTCTGATGC
>NZNM01000152.1 GCA_002694885.1 Opitutaceae bacterium
CAGTCAGCCGAGTTGGGAGGGGTTCACCGTCTCGGCCGACTGGGGACAGTCAGCGCTACCATGTCCAAAACACTAGAAACGCGATCAAGAGACACCCTATCAGCGCTTTCCGAGGCTTAGAAGATCGAGCATGTCGCTTTTCCATACCTCCCCGCTCCCATCTGGAGCTTGATAAGCAATGGGCCACAAGGAAACAGTCAGTATCCTCAAATTGGCGACAAAGAACCCCATCAAGGCCACCCAAATCCAACCCCAAGGATCGAAACGAGCCAAGCTCGATCCAAAAGCGATCGTCAAGAACAAGGTAACCAAGGGACCACCCAATATAATCAATCGCTGCCGGCTCACGGATTCTGACTGTCGATCGTAAGAGGTCGAACCGTAACGAAACCCTTTCAACCCCAGCTTAAGTGTTAGTCGCCCCATAGAGAGGCCAACGACTTCTCCTAACGTCCCCACTTTCACTATCACACTCTGGCGGGTCAAAATCAAAGCCATGATCGCATGCCCTAACCCGTGAGCTAAGACACCCAAATAAACGCCGTCCAACAGGGCTACAGCGAAAAGCAAGGCTTTGAATATAGCGTATTCCATCACGAACTATTTTCGCTTCTTGAGAGGAAACTGGCAACCAGAGAAACAAACGCTTCCCGAGCCTCGATATGCGGATTGTGTCCGCTTTCCTCAATCGTTTCTATGCGACAGTCACTGAAAATTCCCCGTATCTTTGGAATATCCTCGTCATTCGTATAGCTCGAGCGACCGCCGAGTATGAATAAGGTTGGACCGGCAAATCTGTCGCTATCAAGTAGAGGTGAAGATTCGATCTCCCGCTGATTCGCTTCCAAGGCCGGTAGATTAACCGACCATCGAAAGCCTTCGCCCTCTTCATCGCGACGAAGGTTGGTAAGCAGAAATTGGCGCTTTGCCCAATCAGGAATCTTCGACTCCAAGATTTCATCTGCCTCTTTCCGGGTTCTCAAGCTCGGCAAATCGAGATCTCGCATCGCTTCATAGTTGTTATCATGAGTATCTGGATACATTTTAGGCGCTATATCCACCACTACAAGCTTGTTTACTATCTCTGGGCATTGGCAGCTAATCTTCATCGCCAGTTTTCCTCCCATGGAATGGCCGAGCAAATGGCATCGCCCTATACCCTGAGACTCTATCAGACTGAGAACATCGGAAATCATGCCGTCGTATGAATGCGGCATCCGAAAAGGCGACATACCGTGATTTCGCAAATCGACACATAGCGCGTGAAACCCAGAACTCAGCTCCGTTCCCACGCTATGCCAATTTCGCGATGAGCCAAGCAACCCATGAAAAACCAGCAACGTAGGCTTCGAAGAATCGCCGTAGGCTCGGAAATGTAACTGCGACATCTTTAACTGAAGCAATTGGGTCAAACCATCGAGTCAAGATATACTGCGGGGGTAGATTGCGGGATCACATAGAATTTTTCTTGCTCAGCCAATTCCCACAAGCTTGCTTACCAAGCTCCTCCTTTAGAGCGGCGATCATGGCGAAAAAGAAGATAACCCCGATGATGCAGCAGTACTTCGATGTGAAGCGATCGCTTCCTTCGAATACGCTGCTGCTATTCCGGTTGGGCGACTTCTATGAAATGTTTCATGAAGACGCCGAGATCGGCGCCCAATTGCTAGGCATTACACTGACCAAGCGTAGCGACTATAAAATGGCAGGGATCCCCTTCCATGCAGCTGAGCAATATATTGGCAAGGCTCTGCAAGCAGGCAAGAAGGTCGCCATATGCGATCAAGTGGAAACTCCAAAGCCCGGGAAACTGGTTAAGCGATCGCTCACTCGAATTCTCACGCCCGGTACCACGATCGAGGATAATCAACTCGAATCCAGCAGGAACCACTATTTAGCCGCAATCGAGTTCGAGGGAAAGGAAGCAGAACTCGCCTGGCTAGATCTCTCGACTGGAGAATTTCAAATCGCTAGCAGTCAATCGATTGACGACCTCATGCCAGTCCTAACATCGATCGATCCTGCAGAGGTTCTCATATTGGAAGGAGAAGAAAATCGCTGGAGAGCTATGGCCCAAGATGGGACGAGTCACGATGAACTCATCCATTTCCTGGCGACTCGAGCGATTACCGAAATCCCTGGTTTTCAATTCGACGCCGACTCCGGCGCCCAGGCAGTCATGGATACGCTCGGAGTGATCAATCTAGAAGGATTTGGAATCGAAAAAAGCCATTCCGCCTTGGGCTGCGCCGGCGCGGTTCTTCACTACGTCACTGAAAACCTTCGATCTAAACCGGAGAATGTGTCGTCGATTAAAGAATACAGCAGCGACACCGCCTTGCTCCTTGACCCGGCAACTCTTCGAAATCTGGAAATATTCCGTTCGACCCGCGGGACTCGCGAAGGCAGCCTCCTCCATTCGATTAGCAGAGTAAAAACAGCTTCTGGAGCCCGTCTTCTTGAGCAATGGCTTATCGCGCCGGAACGTTCAATCGACGAACTTCAGCGTCGGCAAGATTGCATAGAAAGATTTGCCGCCTCACCTGTTGCCTCTAGCGAAATCCAGGATCTTCTGAAATCCGTACGCGACATCAAACGCATTCTAGGCCGTATTCAAAATCGTATTCGCAATCCAAGAGAATTGGGAGGCATTCGTGAAACGCTCAAGCAACTACCCGCAATCATCGAGGCCCTTAGAGGCGTTTCTAGCACCTCAGTTGACACCATCACGCGAGGAATCGACCCATTGCCTCACTTGACTGAGCTGCTGAACCGAGCTTTAAAAGAGGAATTGCCCAACAATTTGAGCGATGGCGGATACATTGCCCTAGGGTACGACGAAGCGCTCGATGAAATGCTCTCTCTCACAACTGACAACAAGTTGTGGCTCTCTAACCTCGAGGCCGACGAACGGGACCGTACGGGCATCAAGAATCTCAAGGTCAAATTCAACAATGCCTTCGGCTATTTTATCGAGGTTACTAAGGCGAATTTGAATCTTGTACCCGACAACTACATACGCAAGCAGACGATGGTCAACGGGGAACGATTCGTAACCGAGAGCCTAAAGAAAAAAGAAAAAGAGATATTCCACGCTGAGGAAAATAGTAAGCGGCGAGAGGAAGAACTCTTCACCGGTCTGGTTGAGGCTACCCTAGAGGATTCCAAATCTCTCAACAAAACCGCAGCTGCGCTCGCGGAATTGGATGTATTGCTTGGCTGGACGGAACTTGCTAGGGAATGGGACTATTGCAAACCTCAACTGGATGAATCCGAGTCGCTGGAAATCGATCAAGGAAGACACCCGGTTGTCGAGCAAATGCTGCAACAGGAAGCCGTGGGCCTATCCAGCGACCAATCTTTCGTACCCAACGATTCCCAGCTAAACGCATCGACAAGTCAGATACATCTTATCACCGGCCCTAACATGGCCGGGAAGAGCACTTATATTCGCCAGGTCGCCCTTATCACTCTCATGGCCCAAATCGGATGCTGGGTTCCCGCGAAATCCGCCCGAATCCCTTTAGTTGATCGCATCTTTTCGAGAGTCGGAGCAAGCGACGATCTCGCTCGCGGCAACTCTACATTCATGGTGGAGATGAATGAGACCGCGAACATCCTCAATAATGCGACTGCAAACAGCCTAATCATATTGGATGAGATCGGGCGTGGCACCAGCACCTACGACGGATTGAGCATAGCGTGGTCTGTGGTGGAGTACCTTCATCGTGATGAGGAGTCCGGTCCGAAAACGCTCTTCGCCACCCACTATCAGGAGCTCACTGAGCTAGAAAAGCATCTCGATCGACTAGAAAATTTTTCCGTGGCCGTCAAAGAGTGGAACGACGACATCGTCTTTGTGAGAAGCGTGGTCCAAGGAGCAGCTGATCGTAGCTATGGTATACAAGTCGCTAGGCTGGCTGGATTGCCCTCGCCCGTGATCGATCGAGCCCAAGAGATTCTCAATAAACTCGAATCGGATGATGCGACGGTAACCGTTAGCGCTCCTGGCCCAAAATCCAAGCCGCGCAAAAAGATTCGCATTGAGACTGACGACAAGCAGCTGGACTTGTTCGGCTAGCCAATCTCAATCTCTACCCAGAATAAAGTTTATTCACAACTAATTGTAGAATAATAACTTATGGGAAATTGAGCTATACTACCTAAGACGATATCCGCGAATTCGTTCGGCTATCCCTGATATCATTGGAGATCTCAACTCAGTCTCCAATAAAGTAGATTATCTACACAATAACGAAATGAATCTACTTCAGAAATTGAAATCTATTGAATCGCAAAGGGACCGCCTCACTAGGCATCCTAAGTCTAGCGAGGCAACAAACTGGGAGGATCCGACTGTAGGCAAAGCGACTATGAGGCGTCGCCTGAAGCTAGAACCCAAAGCTTCCACAGAAGAACAACCACTCAAACGAGGTCGACTGGAAATCGGAACGATCAATCAGCATGGCAGTCACGACTCGCTGATACAACGCTCAATGACCAATCAGTTGAGTCGCTTCGAGAAGATTCTAGATACGCGCATTCGAGAGATTCGCGAAGAGATCGTTTCGGGTCACTAGATTCTGACGCTAGCCTAACCCGCCTGTTGCTTTTCCCAAAGATCCAAGCCTGGTTGGTTTGGATGTCACCCTTCCCATTTAAAGACCATGGTCGAACAGGGAGGAAGGGTGAATTCGGCCGACTGGTCCAGGTCGTCGAAAGCTAGAGTTTCCGAATGGATCCCAGATCCATTTCCCAGGTCGCTCCCTCCGTAGAATTGGGAATTCGTATTTAAAACCTCCCTCCAATACCCTTCTCTGGGCAAACCGATGCGATAATTTCCTCTTTCAACTGGAGTAAAATGACCGACAACCATAACTATGTTGTGACCATCAGGAGCTGTTCGCGAATAGCTAATGACTCCCGCTTCGGTGTCCCAACAAGCGATCCAACGGAAACTGTCTTCCATGAAATCGGTCTCCGCCAGAGCAGGTTCCGTCCGGTAAAGCCGATTTAGATCCTTAATCAAGGCCGCGATTCCCGAGTGGTCCTTGTGTCTATTAAGGTGCCACTGGAGGCTGGTCGCGTAATTCCATTCTTCGGACTGTCCGAATTCCCCACCCATGAACAAAAGCTTTTTTCCGGGATAAGCCCACATATGGCCATACAACGCCCGTAGCGTCTGAGATTTTTCGGATATTGAACGCGCGCCCATCTTCATGAGCATCGAACCTTTACCGTGGGTCACCTCGTCATGGGAAAACACGGTGATGAAGTTTTCCGCATATTGATACAGCGTGCCAAAGGTGAGATCGCCTTGATGATACTTCCGATGAATCGGGTCTTTCTCGAAGTAACGCAAATTATCATGCATCCAACCCATGTTCCACTTTAAGTCGAAACCTAGCCCTCCTTCCTCAGGAGATTTGGTAACGCCAGGGAAAGAGGTAGACTCCTCGGCGATCATGAGTGTGCCAGGATGCAGTTCGTGTACCAGCTGATTGGTTTCTTTGATAAACGCTATGGCCTCCAGGTTTTCATTCCCGCCATATTGGTTGGGAATCCACTCCCCCTCTTCCCGCGAGTAATCCAAATAGAGCATCGATGAGACCGCATCAACGCGAAGGCCATCGATATGGAAATACTCGATCCAAGCCAACGCATTGGAAATCAAGAAGCACTTAACTTCGTGTCGTCCGTAGTTGAAAATCAATGTTCCCCAATCCTGATGAGCTCCTAATCGCGGATCTTCATGCTCGTACAAATGCGTGCCATCAAACCCTGGTAGAGCGAAGGCGTCCCGGGGAAAGTGAGCGGGCACCCAATCGACAATCACTCCGATCCCTTGCTGGTGCAGGTAGTCGATAAAGGCTTTGAAGTCATCCGGCGCCCCGAATCGCTGAGTCGGGGCAAAGTAACCAGTAACTTGATACCCCCAACTCCCATCAAACGGATGCTCGGCCACCGGCATCAACTCGATGTGCGTGAAGCCATGATCCAATGCGTATTCCGCTAGCTCTTTCGCTAACTCCGAATACGTCAATGGACGGTGATCCTCTTCCCAACGCCGTTTCCAGGATCCCAGATGCACTTCGTATACGGACATCGGCTTGTCCAGCGATTGCCGCTCCGTTTTCTCGTCCATCCATTGCCGATCACCCCATTCGTAGCCATTGTGGTCGTACACTATGGTGGCATTGTTGGGCGGCGCCTCGAAGTATGATCCATAGGGGTCCGTTTTCAAGAACGGCAATCCTCCCTCTCCCACGATCTCGTATTTGTACATCTCGCCATCTCGAAGGCCAGGAATGAACAACTCCCAAACACCGCTGGGGCCCAAAGTACGCATCGGGTGATAGCGGCCATCCCAGCGATTGAAGCCTCCTACCACGGAAACCCGTTTCGCGTTCGGCGCCCAAACCGCGAAGCTCACGCCCGGCACGCCATCGACGACACGAATTCTCGAGCCCAGTTTTTCGAAAATACGCCGTTCTGTTCCTTCGTTGAATAGGTACAGATCCGACTCGCCAATGGTTGGCAGAAATGAGTAAGGATCGTAATACTGCCTAATCTCCAACTCTGGAGTTTCTATGCGAAATCGGTATTTAAAGACCTCATCTCGATCTTTTATAAAACCTTCGAAAAACCCGTCTTCAGTATGACGTTCGAGCGGATAGCGTTGGCCGTCCGGATCGTCTACATCGACAACCTCGCAGTGAGTAGCTTCGCTCAAGAAAGCCCGTGCCACTATACCCGAACGCCCATCGACTACTTCTGGATGAAGCCCTAGCAGGGCGTGGGGAGCGCTACAGGTCGCGTTTCGGATAGATTCCAATTCTTTCTTCTCAATAATCATACACGTAGACTCGCTTCCTAAAAACGAGAGTCGCATGGATGCCACCGTCCAACGACAGAAGCTTAAACATCATAGGGCCTATCCATTATCAAAACATTTCTGCCCCCTGGCTAATGAGCGGCATCAACGCCTCCACAGGATCAGCCTTGCCAGTCGTAATATGCCCCACTAGAGCTTCGGAACTACTATGCCTGGGTCTCTTTCTAGCCGCTTCCACCGCCTATGCGGGATTTCATCCGCCTTGCTGTTCCTGGCCCCTCTCGTCCTCTCCCAAGATGAGGAATTCGAAGCAACCCTCAGCACTCCGGTCGTGATCGATACCAATACCGGCGATCTTGTAGCCACTGAGAATGCCCAATTGACCTATGGCGACTGGCTTGTCTCGGCGGACGAAATCCGTCTAAATAGGCAAACGAATCGGGCTATCGCGACTGGGAACGTTGTTTTCACGCGAGGCGATATTAGATTGGTGGCAGACCTCCTTGATTATCAAGTCGACGAACAACGCGCCCGAATCGAAAATTTTCGGGTGGGCAACGGGAAGTACTTCGTCTCGGGAGCCCTTCTGGAGGGAAACCCGGACAATTTTCGGTTTACCGACATCGATTTCCACCCAGGCGAGCCCGGAACCTATCTATTCAAAGCCCGAGCCGATGAACTCGCGCTGATTGATCAAAATGAAATTCAAGGAGAACGCCTGTCTTTCAAACTCGGTGTGGTCCCATTTTTCATTATCCCAAGCATTTCGCAGCCGATCGATGCGGAGAGAAATATTTTCAAGGCCAACCTGGATTACTCTGGCCACATTGGAGGGACGATAGGAAGCGAAGCCCGAGTCCCCCTCAACTCCAATTTCCGGGCTGGAGCGAACCTAGTCCTCACTACGAAACGCGGGGTCCTGGCGGGACCCGCCTTCGAGTACGATTTTGGCGATGAGGAAAACCCGACATTCGGGTCGTTCACTTCGGGTTACATCGACGATGCCGCTTCAGAGATCAGACCAGACCTGCTCACGGGGAACCCTATCGATGACGAGCGATTCTTCGCCGAGTGGCAACACCGCCAAAACTGGGGGGAAAACGGAGCGCTAACCGCTTACGGAAGATGGTGGTCCGACCCGGAGATCACCCGGGAGTTTTACGAGGACTCCTTCGATACGATGCAGGACCCAGACACGTATCTAGAGGCGAATTACAGTTCGAACAATTGGCAGGCAACAGTTTTTAGCCGCATCAGCCCTAACGACTTTCAATCCTTCACTGAAAGGCTTCCCGAAGTTCGATTCGACCTTTTCCCCAGCCCCCTAGCCAAAGGATTGACCCACAGCGGTAGCCTATCGTTCGCTAAATTGAAAAACCAAATAGCGCTTGATCAGCCCATCGAAAACGAGGCCGACCGGGCCGATGCGTACTACGGAATTAGATACACGCGAACACTCAAACCGGGTATCACTCTGACTACCAAGGCAGGCGTAAAGGCGATACACTACTTCGACAACATGGTTAAATCTGAAGCCAGTAGCTTTAATCCAGACGCCCCATTTCGCCACGCCCCGCTTTCGTTGTTCGATGACTATAACCACGTGTTTCCTCGGCCATCTATCAAAGAAGGTACGCGAGGATACGGTGATTTAGGAGTGGATCTCAAGTTCACCGCATACGCTCAATCCGATTACAAAAACGAAATCTGGAATATCGACGGCTTGCGTCACATTTTTGAACCCGTGGTTTCCTACCGGTACGTACCGGATCTCGACAGCGCCAACACGAGTGCCACACACGACATCCCTGCATTCTCCAACTATCTCACTCCAATAGACATAGAGAATCGAAGAGACATAGACAGAATTGGAGAGCACCACATAACACGGCTTCAGTTCCGCAACCGTATCCAAACTCGTGATAAGAAATATGGATCACGCGACCTGGCCCGGTTAGATTTCTCTATCGATTATCTCGTGGATGATTACGACTCGGGTGTCGACTTTTCGGATTTCCTTTCCGACCTGGAAATCACCCCGACAAGATGGCTAGAGATCGATATTTTCTCTCGCTGGGACGTTGAAAACAGCGTAACCCGAGAACTGAATGCAAGCTATGCAATCACGGATCCTGGATACTGGAAATTCGGCATCGGCAACCACTTCTTGAAAAGCCACTTGGAGCAGTATTTCATATTCGGGGAGTACAATCTCAACGAAAACCATAAAATCTATGCCGTCGCTAAATTCGACCAACAGTCGGACACTTTTTACGAACAGCGTATCGGCTTTATGCAACGGGCCCTGGAGAAATACGGAATCAAATACGAATTAAGAATTTTCGAGGGCAATCGTCGCGAAAGCGATTTCGGAATTCGCATCGGGATCGATCTCTTCGACGAGTAGCCGCAATTTCGTCTGCCTCGCCCACCGGCAATGAAGACTGAGCAATCGGGAAAAGACTGCCTTTCCAATTCCCGATTGTCGAATCAACGGCGTATCATTTTTGAGATAGTCGCCAACGTTGAAAGAATCACAGAGCCCAAGGTAAATTTTTCGAAAGCGCTGAATCGCCTATTTCGACAACGCCCAAATTTCGGATCAAGAGACCGACGCTTGTATCGAGAAGTCGTGTACACCTATCTCCGTTTCAAACCTTGGCTTGATCCAATCAAGGGAGACCATGTCCGTTTCACAGACCACCTCATTTTCCTAGCGAACCCCACAAAAGAAGTCACGCCTCTCTATTCGACCTTAGACTCCAAGCTGGCTCGAGCTACGGAATCGTCCGATCGCTTTCAGTATCTAGGTAAACAGCCAAGGGACTTCGCCGCATTGATCCCCGATTGGATGCATGCCCGCTTTTCGCGTAATTCTAAAACAATTGATTGGCAACGGTTCTTCAGTCGACCGCCTATTTGGCTTCGGTGCAGCGGTATCGATCCAAATAATGCAGTTAGGCAACTGAAAGAAGCGTTTCCCGATCAATCAGAGAGTATCGAATTAATCGCTGATCCAGCGGGAATGCTCCGCTGCCCGCCCGAGTTCCCCGTAAAACAAACCGTCTTGTTCGAAAAGGGCCTCGTAGAAATTCAGGATATCAGCTCTCAAATTCTTCTCCACTTTCTAAATACTCCTATTCGTGGGCGCTGGTTTGACGCTTGCGCGGGTGCCGGAGGTAAAACGCTGCAACTGAGTCAACTTCTTGGAGAATCAGGT
Organism: Opitutaceae bacterium; assembly: GCA_002694885.1. Lineage (GTDB taxonomy): Bacteria > Verrucomicrobiota > Verrucomicrobiia > Opitutales > Opitutaceae > Pelagisphaera. Next base: position 10,056 of record NZNM01000152.1, read on the forward strand.
AGGGTAGTTGCCTACGATGCCCGACCGGATGCTCTTGAAGAACTCAAAAAGCGAGCCCAAAGAGGTCATTGTCGGAATATCTCGATCGTTTCTCGTCCACCGAAAACCAGATACTTCGATGGCGTTCTTGTCGACGCGCCCTGCTCGGGCTCAGGGACCTGGCGGCGACACCCCTACCTGATGCGACAGACAACCGAAGAAATGGAAACCGATTTTGCCGCTAGACAACTACAGCTGCTTGACCAATACGGAAAGCTCGTAGCGACTGGAGGCTTTCTCGTTTACTGTACTTGCTCATTGAGCAAATCGGAAAATGAGGATGTGAGCCAAAGGTTTTTGAGTCACCGATCTGATTTCGAGCATTTTCCGTTAGCTGAAAAATTTGGCCCGCGAGAATACTCCATTGGAATCACAGTCTATCCTCAGGATTTCGATGGCGATGGGTTGTACGTCGCGAGCTTCCAGCGCAAAAGGTGAGACTCTGATCTGGACGCGAATTATTCACAATTGGCTATTTGTCATTGCCGCCCGTGAATTGCTCAGCGACTTTTGGACGTGGTCGCTGAAATTGATCCTAGAATAAAGCTGTCCGTTTTTGAAGGACCCCTCGATCTTCTGCTTTTTCTCATTCGAAAGCACGAGATCGACATCTACGATATCCCGATCGGCCTAGTTCTCGATCAGTACTTGGATGCCCTTAGCGAGATGCAGGAGATCAATCTGGAGATCGCAGGCGATTTTTTCGTCATGGCAGCCACATTGATGGAAATCAAAAGCCGTCTGCTACTGCCTAAACAGCAGCGGACCGCTTCTGAGGATGACGATAACGAGGACCTCGATCCTCGCTGGGAATTGGTACATCAACTTCTAGAGTACAAGAAATTCAAGGAGGCCGCTGAATCGCTCGATGAGCTCTCTGACCATGCATCGCTACAACTTCCCAGAGACTACAATTCGGTCAATCGAGCAGAAGGCCCACTACGCCCACTAAAGCCCGAGGACCGGATATCGGTATGGAATTCCTACAACATCGTGCTGAGACGGCTTTCTGAAAAGCTCATCTTGGGAGAAATACAAGACGACGCCGTTACCGTCGTCGACCAGATGGAAGTGTTGATTGAGAAGGTTAACTCAGAGCCAAGATTCGAGTTTTCCAGCCTTTTTCCGGGGAAATGCAGCTTAAAACTGCTAGTTGTTACCTTTATCGCTATTCTAGAACTCGTTCGTCTTAAACGGCTTACGATCAAACAAAACCACTCGTTCTCCGATTTCGTGATTGATCGGGTCGACGAGGAACCCCACACCAGCGAGCGACCCGACGACTCTGAAAACGAGCTTGAAACCGCGCCGCTTTAACCCACGGTGGGAGCTGTGCCAAAAAAAGAAACAGAGCAACCGCATCTGCTCGGCGTGGGTCTAGATAACGACGACGGGCATAAGCGGATTACACAAGCGGAAGAATTCTCAATCGTCGGCGGTTCCGAGAACACTCACGAGAGAATGACCGAGACTGTCATCAAAACGTTCGAAGACATGAAGAGCGATGGCAAGACGCTATCCAACATCGAGCCAGAGCGACTATCGGATCTTCTTCAGAAGAATTGCCCCGCTTGAGCCGATATCTAGCGATCGAGAATTTTGTTTCGAAGCCACTTAAATGTCTCATCCTAGGCAATCCCCAGATTCGAACTCTAGAAAGCTCGCTCTTAAAACCGAGGAAAGCGAAGAGACACTTGTCATAGAATCCGGTGAAAGCGAAGACGAACGCGTATTATCCAGCAATGCCGATGGCAGTTCGTTGACATTGCTTGAGGAATACTCCATCCGAAAAAACAGCAACAAGAAGTGGCAATTGATGATGGCCTTTGCCAGCGCAGCCATTTCTCTATCGTTCGCGTTTAGAATCTACAAAACGCTATAATCAAATGGCAGAAATAACCACACTCAACGAACAAAACTTTAATGACACTATCAGCTCGGCAGATGTGCCTGTGCTCGTAGATTTCTGGGCACCTTGGTGTGGCCCGTGTAAAGCCATCGCTCCTATTCTCGAAGAGCTAGCGGGCGAACTTGATGGCAAAGTCCAAATTTCTAAAGTCAACGTGGATGAAAACGGGACAGTCGCGGCTGAATACAATATCCGGGCTATTCCAACGCTCCTTCTATTTAAAGGGGGCGAGCTCGCCGACCAATTCGTCGGCATGGTCGGCAAAGACGATCTGAAAACCAAGCTGCAGGCTCACACTTGATTCGATTCCGCAATTGCCGAATCCGATTAGTATTTCAAAGGCCTTCCCTAATTCGTGGAGGGCCTTTTTCTTTGCCGAGCAAATTGTTAAGGTAGCGGGTGATCTCCGAGCACCCATTTTCCATCTACGTGGTAGCTCGGAAATCGACCGCTACCATTTAACGCCCAACTAAGACAAAGCGATCCCCAATGCCAGCAAGGCGCTGAACATGAGCAGCAGTCGAGCCGAACTGGCCAAGTGCTCGTTCAGGGCTGCTCCTTCTAGAGATCGCAACTCGACGATAAGCCGGGCTCCAATGGGAATTGTGATTAGGGCAATCAAGGGCCAAAAAGAGCGATTGATTCCCACGTAGGCGCTCAAGCACAAATAAGCCAAAGCCAACTGCCAACCATATTGTTGACGGGCAAATCGACGGCCGAAACGCGCGACAAGGGTGCGCTTGCCAGCTGCCTCATCCGTTTCCTTGTCGCGGTAATTATTTACAACCAGTATATTGTTGGCCATCAACCCCAGGGGCAATCCCAAGAGAAACGTAGCAAAGGATAGCTGGCCCGCTATCACGTAGAAGGTACCCATCGTGGCTACCAATCCGAAAAACACGATCACGAAAACGTCTCCAAGACCGTGATACGCAAGCGGGTAAGGCCCACCTGTGTACGCATATCCAAAGACAATCGCCGCGATTCCGACCACCAGCATTTCGCTTCCCCGGTAGGCAACCATCGACAACCCGATCAGAAAGGCGGCGACAAATATGCCGATAGCCGCCCGAAGCATCGCGGTAGGCGAAATGCGCCCACTAGCAACCAGACGCTCCGGACCGACTCGGTCAACCGTATCCGCGCCACGGATATGATCAAAATAGTCATTGGCCATATTGGTCGCTATTTGGACGAGAAGAGCAAACGCTAGGCAAATAGCCAGCGGCCACCAATCGAACATGCCCACGCGCGTCGCTTCGGCTGCCCCAACGATTGCTGGGGCCACGGCAGCGGGCAAGGTTTTCAGCCGAGCGGCGGCTATCCAATCAGCGGCGACGGTCATTTATAAGGCGGAGAAGCCAACTGATCTGCTCGAAATAGCAAATCCTATTTTGGGTCGAAACCGATGAAAAAGGCAGGAGCCCGTCACCGCCATCACTGGATCCGTCTCGCTTCCAGATAGTAGCGTTTTTCATCCGCTTCACCCATGGAGAACGTCTTTCTGGGCAGCGCCCCATCAAGAACAACCGTTTTGAATAGATCGTTCTTTCCTATCCCTGGAAGAATGAAACCAAAGTTTCCAACTTTCGATCCGAGATCTTCAACTACGTCTTCCCCGTGGATATAGTCCAATTCGCTGTCCTTGCCATCCAGGTATTCGTCCAAAAATGCCTGCAGATTTCCCACCTCCAAGTTGCGCTTGGGGTTGCTCAATCGAATCAATCCATACTCGCCTGGGGCGACCCACAAGACCCGATGCTCACTGGAATTCGGTTCAAGATCCGCCAATCGCCTCTTCGCCGACTCTAGACTGTCAAATAGCTCCAAAGCGACCGCTGATCCATCATCGGCGAAAAACTGTTTCAGCTCGACCAGCAATTCGTCTCCATCCACACCGAACGCCACACGATGAATAGGTTCGAACTCGAGACCTTCATCATGGACATTCATCAGTTCTACGAGAGCGAAACGCGCAGGATGGTCCATTACAGATTCCGGTAAATCCCCTTCTGCTTTCAAATTTTCCCAAATGCTCTTCGCCGTCGCCAACGAATGATTACCATCGCCCATAGCGTACAGCAGAACCCCTTTTCCAGATACACCGTATTTCTCGTCGAACGTAGATTGGTCGCTTAATGCTTCGAGCGATTGAAAGACCGAAGCGATGTCCTCTAGGGCATCGACTCGCCAACCCTTGAGGTGTCCGCCACCCGCGTTCAGCTCGAAATCGTAGACGGACTCCAAGTTCTTTTCAAAAATCGGCTCGATAACGGTACGATCAGGATCGTCAATCAGCACCATTATGTGTGGAAGTTCGATCTTCGCGTTCTTCCTGATTTCGATGCGTGGCGGCAAGCGATCTTCGATCGTTCCTTCCGTCCCTCGGATTAAGCTCTGCGAACCGGGCTTGTAGTCATACTTTTCGAGGTCCAGGGCAACGATCAGACCCCTCCTAGAGGCCGCATGGCTTGTTTTCCGATCAAGCAGGATGAAACCTGGCTCTAGCTCCTCGAGAATTCCCTTCTCGAGATAGGCTTCCATCGTTGCGTTGATGCGACTCACCCGCTCGGCGCTATTGGCTTCCCCAAGAAAGACCTCGGGAAAAACCATATTCAAAGTCGACGGATCGTCACCGATATCATCGGCAAGCTTCTTCCAGTACTCTGGCTGGGATGTGAACTGGTCGCAGGCTACCACCGACCAATTAGTTAGATCTACACCATCTTTCGGCAGTAGAATTTTGGGAGCTTCGATTCCAAGGTCGCTGTTTCTCATGGCAAAGCAATACCGGGGACGTTCAGAGATACCTGCATCCCAGTCAGGGTAGGATTCATAGAGCTATCCAATTTGGCGATCGAAGAACACTGGACAATTCCCTGTTTTTCGATCGATTGAAACTCATCGTAGAGTTCCGGATTCCTACCGTCTGCGACGACGGAATTTGTTTTGGAACTTCTCGACTCGCCCAGCGGTGTCGACGAAACGCTTTTCTCCCGTGTACACCGGATGCGAATCCATCGTGATGTCTCGAACGACTTTCACGTATTCGACTCCATCAATGGTTTCCGTCTGGCCAGTCTTGATGGTCGACATGGTGAGAAATTTTTTTCCCGTCGAAACGTCTACAAACGCAGTCGGGTGATATTCCGGATGAATGCCTTGCTTCACGGTCTTTAAAAAATGGGTTGCTAGCCTTGTCTGGCTTTGAATCGCGGGTTGGTTTTGCAAATCACGTAGAGACGACCCCGACGACGTACCACTTGGCAGTTCGGATGACGCGTCTTCGCGGACTTCAGTGAAGAGACAACTTTCATAAGGGGCGATAAGAGATACGGCGCCCCGAATTCTGTCAATAACTGTTTCCCTAAAAAATTGGGAAAACTATGTCCCTAGGCGGCGTACCGGAAGCTCAGTTCACCTCAGGATGTTCCGGAGCTAGCGACATCAATCCTAATTCCAGATTGATATTGATAATCACATGGCGCCAGAGATCGTCGCCCTCCAATTCAGACAATGCCTGGCTATCCATGTCGGAGACGACCCAAGCATTATTGGATAACTCACTCTCCAACTGCCCCTTGCCCCATCCCGCATAGCCGCGAAACGCGCGCAAACTGATCCCTGGATCCTCTTCCAGTTTCGAGGCCGCCGAAGCAGGCTCCAAGCCGAAAAACAATTTGAATGAGCCTAACACTGGATCGATCTTCCAACCACCCAAAATCACCTGATCCGTAGCGACGGGGCCGCCGATGTAGAGCGGTACCTCTTCCAAACCGTAATCCCGGAAAGAGGAATCAACTTCTCCTAGTTTTTGGCCAGAGCCCTTATTGACCACCACGCCTAGCGAGCCGTCTTCCTCGTGAGCCGTCATCAATATGACGCTTCTCACGAAATTCGGATCGGTTAAGTGCGGATGGGCCAACATCAGGGAACCCGGAATCCTAAATGAATTTTCTTCGCTTTCGTGGAACATCGGCTTCGATAGAAATCGGTACTCGAATCACTCCTGATCTTCGCCCATAAGTTGGCTAAAAGATCGACTCTTGGCAACCTGCCAAAATTATTTCTTCCATGAGACCGCTCGACGAAATCGTAGCCTACTGCAACAATCGAACCCGATGCCAGGAAATCGCGGACTTTCCTGGAGCATTGAATGGGCTTCAATTCTCCAACGACGGACAGGTCACTAAAATCGGGGCTGCCGTTGACGCGGGACTCATCCCCTTCAAAAAGGCGATCGATGCCGGTATCGACCTCCTCGTTGTCCATCACGGAATGTTTTGGAACGCCCCTGCGCGAATTGTCGGCAGCGAATTCGAAAAGATCCGGAGTCTTGTTGACGGCAATTTGGCTGTCTATTCCTGCCATCTCCCTCTAGATGCCCATCCTGAAATCGGAAATTCCGCTTGTCTTGCCAAGAAGATCGGGTCCAGCATATCAGGTTCGTTTCTTCCCTACGAAGGCACTGATATCGGGTTGGTTTGCAGTTGGACCGATAGCCGCGATGCCCTGAGAAACTCCCTCGAGGCCGCGTTTCCAAACGGGATCGCCTCAATCGAATTCGGCTCAACGGCGCCAGAAAAGATATGCGTCGTAACCGGTAGTGGAAACAGCGTCGTCGATCAAATGGCATCCACAGAATCCGATACGCTAATCACGGGCGAGTTAAAGCAGCACTTCTACAACGTTGCCCAGGAACGGAAACTCAATCTCTACGCTTGCGGGCACTACGCCACCGAAACCTTTGGCGTCGACGCTCTCGCCAAGGAAGTATCCACGAAATTCGACCTTCCCTACGAGTTTATTTCAACCGATTGCCCCCTCTAATGCCAATTACGAAAATTCGTGCAATCGACTCAAGCAATCGATAGATACTCCAATCATGAAGCGAATAGCCATTTTGAATGGACCTAATCTCGATCGCCTTGGAAAACGCGATCCGGAAATCTATGGAACCAACACTTTGAGTGACGTGGCGGAGGGATTGAAGGAACAATTTCCAGACGTGGGATTCGAGTTTTACCAATCCAATCACGAAGGCGCGCTTGTCGACAAGATCTCCGAGCTTACTGAGGGCAATTGCCAGGGAATCGTATTCAATCCTGGAGCCTACTCGCATACTAGCATAGCCTTGAGAGATGCGATCAGCGGTTCAAATATTCCCACAGTTGAAGTGCATATTAGCAATATCCACGCGCGAGAGCGATTCCGGCATCACTCTCACACAGGAGCGGTTTCCCAAGGTGTCATCGCCGGTCTCGGAATCAAAGGCTATACCCTCGCTACTCAGGCGCTCGTCGATCAGGATTAACGGACTCACGATTCCAACCTCCCAATAAATTTTGTAGAAAGTTTGGCAAAAGATAAAGGCGTCTGTTTTGCCGCCCTTTAGCACTCTCATCCCCTTGATGCCCTCCCGTACAGCTCCAGGCACCGCGTCCTAGAGCTATCTTTAATTGCGTTGATCCCGAGAGCTATTGGGTCAATAAATATCGCCCTAAAATCAGGGGTTTTTAAGCGATTTTTTGAGGGAGATTAGAATACCTGATAGCCTCTTTGCTAGTATCTGAAAATGGCTTATACCGCCTCGATCTCGGCCACTTTTCAAAGTCCTCGAAACTACAGTCGGGACACATTCTCCAGTTCTAAAACCCGATTCTTTCATAGGTCGCTCTCCAAAACGAGAAAGACCCGGCGGCCCCACATCCGCCGGGCCAACCAACGACTCAGTTTTGGAACTAAAGTCTGAAATTTTCTCGCTAAGCTCGTGTTTTGTTCGCCTCGACTGTGCCCACAGTTAACCAAAAGGGATAAAGAAAAACATTCCGTGATGCATACCGAATTGCACGCGGATTTCCGCAAAGCGCATGCGTGATAGCGTTCATTTACTTCGATAACCGTAAATAACTTGCGAAGACCGTTCAAGCTATGGCGGTTTTAATCCAAATTTTGGTTGGACACGCTTTCCCGGAAACCTAGAACTCACATTGTTATGTCAAAACTAGACAGCGGCTACAAAGTAACGGCGAAATCTGCGGTCATCGACACGATCCTGACGGTCATCGTCTGGTTCCTTTTCACATTGTGGTTTAAGCCGCATGTAATGAGCTATGAACCGGCTACAGTATTCTTTTGGGCCGGATTCTCCGCCCTTCCCGCCGCCGGCACCTTTTGGCTTTGCCTGCAAATGTATAAGGTTACCGCTGCCCACCAGCGTAAACTGAAAGAAGAAAAAGAAGACAATAGCGAATAAGGGCGACGGCAGATTCGCTAAATGATAAGGGAGGACTGGCTCAGTCCTCTTTTTTATTTACCAAATCCCGTCGCCGTAATTCGCGATCCAATTCGGTAGCTCGATGCTTCAGCTCGAGCCCATTATGACGTGTCGCTAGTTCAAGTTATACCTTTTCCCCTAGAACCCGAACTCCGATTGCAGGTCCTCCACATTCCCTTCCAGAATCTTTTTTAGAAACAGGGCCCTGTGAACCGGCGACGGACCTTCGCCTATGATCGCCGCCCGATGCGACGGCGTAGCGTACCCCTTGCTCGACGCGAAGTCGTATTTTGGATACTGGCAATCTAAGGCCATCATTGTACGGTCTCGAGTCACCTTAGCTACAATAGATGCCATGGCGATGCAAAGCGAACGAGAATCGCCTTGCACGAATGCCTGATGCGGATAGCCCAATTGTTTCATCGGTTTTCCGTCTACAAAGATCCGCCAAGAAGACAAATAGTTGCCATATGTCGAACCGTTGGAATCGACATCCGCGAACAGAGGATCCGGTTCATGAGGCTCAATCCCCGCGCTCTCGAATACGCTCTCAACTGCTCTTCTCATGGCAGCTTGAGTCGCCCCTAGAATGTTCAATTTCTCTATCTCGCCAATATCTCCCCAGCCAACCCCGATGTGGAGACGATTATTGTTCTCCAGCCAACGGAGTTTTCCATATAGATACTCTCTTTCATCCGGAGCCAAGAGTTTAGAATCATTAATCCTCGAAGCATTACGCTTGCACCACTCCGTATCATAGAACTCGCTACGAACTGCCACCGCAGCCGCCACAACAGGCCCTGCCAAAGCCCCCCTTCCCGCTTCGTCAATGCCTATAAGGCCCGTCAACTCAGATAGACGAGCTCGGTCGAACGCTCTTAGGCGCTTCGATTTCATAGGGGGAAACGTATTTTCGTGAGATGATCAGGGGCAGTCATGCCTTCGGGAAACACAGCGACCAAAGCGCGTTTTTCCGATAGCGTCAATTTTAGCTTCAGAGCGATAATACGAACCTATGGCTACTTTCGCCACTCCTTTTTCTCAGGCGGAGGCTTCAACGGGAGCTCTTTCAACATCCCAGCCTCTTCAACGACTTCGTAGGCAGTGCGGAAATGCAGTTTCACGAACTCACAGAATTTATCAGGGCCATAGCGCTTTAGAATTTCCCCAGCTTGCTTCTTTACTTCCTTGCTAGCCCCTTTTTTCAGCGTATCGCCAAAACGTTTGGACAGTCCCTGTATGTAGCGTACATATTCGGCCCGAGCGACCACTGAAGCCGCGGCAACCACCGGATCTTCTTCCGCCTTGGTCTGCATTCTAAGATCGAAACCTTCATCTTTAAAGTAGCGGCCGACAAGATCTTGCTTGCTAAACTGGTCCAGCATGCCCCA
>NZNM01000153.1 GCA_002694885.1 Opitutaceae bacterium
ATGGGCCAATGCCTGGATCGCCATCAAGCCGATGGCCATCGAACCCTGGAGAGCCCTGTTTGCTACCCACGCTCGTTTTCAGTATCGAGACGCTGCCATTGAGGCTGGAAAAACGCTTCTTACCTTGGATCCCCCGGAAATAGCCAAGGTCCACTATACCTTGGCTCTGCAATACCTTCGCTCCGATCCCGAGACCGCCCGGCGCCACACGTTAATGGCTCTGGAAGAGGCGCCCCGTTTTCGTTCCGCTTACGAGCTTCTGGACGAAATTACTCAAAAGAAAGAAAAGGCCACGAGAAACAACAGTAATTCCGCAAACGCCTCCACGTCAAATTTAGAAAGGCTACCCTTCTGAAAGAGCGAAAAATGAAATTGTCGCACGCTAGTAATCTGCAAAACGCTCAGGTAGGGCTGACTATCCTTAGTCAGCCGCTTCTCACTTCTCGGTTGCTTAGGGATAAGCAACCCTACCAAAGAAGGCTTTGTGGCTCACTAGGGGCTTTATAGAATAATTATGACTTTCGCCTCCAAATTTGTCCTTTCCGCTGCTTTGTGCCTCGGTATCGCCGTTTCCGCATTGGGACAGCGCTACGACCATCGAGCCGGAGTGCCCGATTGGCAAGTGGACGAGGAATTTAGGCAGGACGTATTTACGTTTGCGCGCGTGCAGTACAGCTCTGGCCGAGGTGGTTATACGCGCGGCGGCTGGGGGCGTCGAGGACGCGGCAATTGGGCCACGGACTATCCGGATGCCGAACTAAACTTCGCCTACCGACTCCAGCAAATGACGAGTCTGAAAGTCAATCCCGACTCCACAGTAGTGGAACTGACCCAGCCAGATCTATACAACTACCCTTTCCTCTACATCATCGAGCCCGGCCGATTGGTTTTCATGGAAGATGAAGTAGTGGCCCTGCGGAACTATCTGCTCAATGGGGGGTTTCTTATGGTGGACGATTTTTGGGGCGATGCGGAGTATGACAATTTCTACTACGAAATTAAGCGCGTATTCCCCGAGCGGGAACCGGTCGAACTGCCGATTGAGCACCCAATTTTCCACATGGTTTTCGATCTGAAGGAAAAGCCGCAAGTGCCGAGCATTCATCACGCAACGCGCATGCGCGGTTCCGGTATCACTTGGGAGCGGCCTGGATCGGAAGAAGTCCACTATAAGGCCATTTTTGATGATAGCGGTCGAATCATGTGTATCATCTGCCACAATACAGACCTCGGCGACGGTTGGGAACGGGAAGGCGAGGACGAATGGTATTTCCGCGAATTTGCCGAAAAAAAGGCCTATCCTATGGGAATCAATATCGTCTTCTATGCCATGACCCACTAGTGAGACTGAACCAATGAACTTGAGAAGCAAACGAACTCCGCAGATACTCTTCGCCTTCATCGCGATCGCGACGCTCTCTACCATGTTGTTCTCGCAGCGCCACCGGCAGCGGTATGACCACCGAGGGGGCGTACCCGAATGGCAAGTGGATCCCGAGTTCAAGCAGGACGTATTCACATTCGCCCGCGTCCGATACACTTCTACGCGAGGAGGACGATTCGGAGGTCGTGGTGGTCACGGTCGCGGCTGGGGAGGAGGAGGCTGGGAAACTGACTACCCCGACGCCGAACTCAATTTCGCTTTTCGGCTCCAGCAAATGACGAGCCTGAAAGTCAACCCGGACTCCGCTGTAGTCGACCTCACCCAAGACGATCTCTACAATTACCCCTTTCTATACATGATCGAGCCTGGCCGGTTGGTCTTCATGGAGGAGGAGGTCGTTGCCCTGCGTGAATATTTGCTAAACGGCGGATTTCTTATGGTCGACGACTTTTGGGGCGACGATGAGTATGATAATTTCTATTACGAAATAAAGCGCGTTTTCCCGGATCGCGAACCTGTAGAACTATCGATTGATCACCCTATATTTCATATGGTCTTCGACCTAGACGAGAAGCCTCAAGTTCCCAGCGTTGGCCACGCCGTCGGGAACTACCGAGCTGGCTATGGTATCGTTACCCACCAGGGATACGGAACGGACCAAGTTCACTACAAGGCCATTTTCGATGATACGGGACGTATCATGTGTATCATTTGCCACAATACCGACCTCGGCGATGGTTGGGAGCGCGAAGGCGAGGACGAATGGTACTTCCGTGAATTCGCCGAAAAGAAAGCCTATCCAATGGGTATTAACATCGTTTTCTACGCAATGACCCACTAATTTGCACCGTATACAATATTTTAATTCATACTTCACAATTCATAATCCTACCTAATGTCTCTACTCGAAACCACAGAATCACAAGAAGCCGCATTCAACCGCCTGCAAGAAGGTCGCGTACGAGTGGAGGCGGAATTGGGCAAAGCCATCATCGGCCAAAAGGATGTCGTCGAGCAAATCCTGCTCTCGCTCATTTCTGGCGGCCACTGCATCATTACCGGAGCTCCCGGCTTGGCCAAGACGCTGCTTGTGAAATCCGTCGCCAAAGTGTTTCACCTAGACTTCCAGCGGATCCAATTCACCCCCGACTTGATGCCAGCCGATATCACCGGCACGGAAATCCTCACCGATACGCCCGAAGGGCGCCAGCTCACCTTCGCAAAAGGGCCCATCTTCACTAATTTGCTGCTCGCTGACGAAATCAATCGTACGCCGCCGAAGACGCAATCAGCGCTCCTGGAAGCTATGCAAGAGCATCAGGTTACCGCCGCGGGCGTACGTCACACCCTTTCCGAGCCCTTCTTCGTGCTGGCCACGCAGAACCCCGTGGAGATGGAAGGCACCTACCCGCTTCCAGAGGCCCAGCTTGACCGCTTCCTTTTCAATACCTTGATCGATTATTTGCCGGAAGACGATGAAGTCGAAGTCGTGACTCAGACAACGTCCAAAGTTCACGATCCTATCGAGTCTATTTTCACGGCGGAGGACGTTCTCGACTTTCAATCCTTGGTGCGAAAAGTTCCCGTATCCGAAGAAATATTACGCTTCGCGGTGAAGCTCGCCGCCTCTTCTCGCCCAAGCGATCCCAATGCTCCTGATTTCGTCAAAGAATGGATTAGCTGGGGAGCTGGCACGCGGGCTGCCCAGGCCCTCGTTCTCGCCGGAAAAGCCCAAGCTCTTTGGCACTCCCGAGCCCACGTAACCAAGGAGGACATCGTGCAACTCGCTCCTCCCGTGCTTCGCCACCGAATTCTCCTCAACTACCGAGCCGAAGCCCAAGGTGAAACGGTCGAATCGGTCATTCAGAAGTTGCTAGATAACGCATAGCATCATCGCCAACAATCCTTATACCGCGTGCCTGCCACTCCGAAGACTGGAATCGATCCCCTCGCGCTGTTCGCCATTCGCGACCTAGAGCTGCGAGCGCGCGTCGTGGTCGAAGGTCTTTGGTCAGGTCTCCACCGCAGCCCGCTACAGGGATTTTCAGTCGAGTTTACCGAATACCGGCAATACTCCCAAGGTGATGATCTACGCTATCTAGATTGGAAAGCTCTCGCTCGCACCGACCGGGAATACATCAAGAAGTTCGAAGACGAAACCAATCTGCGATGCCTATTGCTGGTTGATACGAGCCGATCCATGAGCTTCGCTTCCGGCGAGGTATCAAAATCCGAATACGCTCGCACTCTGGCTGCGACTCTCGGCTACTTTCTTCTACAGCAACGAGACCTGGTCGGGCTCGGACTCTTCGATTCAGAACTGCGCAATTTCGTACCCGCTCGCTGGAGGACCGGACACTTTCGGCGACTCCTTTCCGCCTTATCTCGCGAACCGCAAGGCAAAGAGAGCAATGTTGGCAAGACCCTCGAGCAAGCCGCCCTGCTTAGCGGAAAGCGCAGCTTGATTGTCGTCATCTCCGACTTCCTCTCCCCGCCTGAAGAATGGGACAACCAACTCGGCCAATTAGTCGCAGCCGGTCATGACGTAAGAGCCATCCAGATTCTCGATTCAGCCGAGTTAAACCTCGATTTCGGCAAGGCTTCCCAGTGGGAGGATCTGGAAACCGGCGATCGTCTTTACATCGATCCTGCCGAAGCCCGAAGCGCCTACAAAGAGAGCTTTGGCCAACATCAAACCCAAATTCAGCAAACCTTGGAAAAGCGAGGTATTCGCCATCTCATAGCTCCCACCAATAAGCCACTCGACTACACGCTTATCGATCTGCTTAAACGTCAACCCTTACACGGGAGGGTAGCGGTATGAGCTTGCTCTCACCTTGGTTTCTAGCTGGGGCTCTGTTGCTAGCCGGGCCGATCATCTTTCATCTGATTCGTCGAGCGACGAAAGACCGAATCCGTTTTTCCGCTATGAGATTCCTGCGGGAATCGCCACCCAAGCTGCAGAAGAAAAGCCATATCCAGAATCCTTGGCTCCTGGCTCTTCGCTGCTTGATCATCATCTTGCTCGCCTTCGCCTTCGCTCGGCCATTCTTTGTCTCCGATATGCCGATCGACTTGGCAACCAATCCGCCCAAAGCTATCGTATTGGCCATTGACGCCAGCGCGAGCATGCAACGGGAAGGAGCCTGGGAAAACGCGGTTCAACGAGCGCAGTCCTATCTAGACACAGTAGATGCCGTCGACAAACTTTCCATCGTCAGCGCATCGACCAACGCCCGCCTACTTCTTTCCTTCGAACAATGGGACAAGTGGCCCATAAGCGAGCGAACGACGTTGGCAGAAGCGCTGCTATCGGAATCCCGCCCCAACTGGGGAGCAACTCGACTGGACGATGCCATTGAAATGGCCCTGACTGAGCTCGAACAGATTGACGAGGGATCGGAGACGGCGACGAAAAAAACGGTTGTTCTCATTTCCGATATGCAAAGCACATCGCGAATTGCTGGAGTCGCTGGACGCGAGTGGCCGGACGCGTGTCTCCTAGAATTGGAAACAATTCAAGGAACCCATTCAGGCAATACCGGCATCCGCTGGCTCGGATGGACTGGCGACGAGGAAAACCGATCCATGCGAATCGGCATACAAAGCTCCGGGCAGTCGTTAGCCACCAATTTGAATCTCACCCTTTTCGACGCGAAATCCGACACGCCTCTTGGTCAACCACTCAAATTGTACTCGTACACTGGTGACAACCACATGGTCTTGCTCGAAGTACCAGAAAACGCTACGGGTCCCTTCCGAGTCGAACTAACAGGCGATCCTGACCCTTTCGACAACGTATTGCACATCGCTGAAAATCAGCCCCGACCCATGCGTTTGCGGTACTACGGGGATACGGCTAATTCTGACGATCCTAACCAATCGGCATTCTATCTTAAACGGGCCTCCGCTGGTTGGGTCGATCCGACTGTCCAGTTTGTCGATAGCAATAGCGAATCTGAGCAAGAGACGGAACTTCCTCCGTTCCTTTTCTTCGATTCGACCATGGCCCAAAATGAAGTCGCGGCTGCCCGTAAGCAAATCGAAGCCGGCTCTCATGCTTTGCTATTGCTCTCCAATCGCGAAATGCTGCCTACTGCCACTTCTCTAGCAGGCGAATCCGACTGGAGTCTGGCTCAGTCTACCCAAGAGGATTCGCGGCTGAGCAACATCGACTTTCAAAGTCATGCTTTCGCCATATTTTCCGATCCTCGGTTCAGCGATTTTACACGTATCCGTTTTTGGAATACTCATAAGCTGAATATACCTGACCCCAGCAGTTTGTCGATTATCGCGGAATACGATGACAACGGTCCCGCCATTATCGAAAAAGCTCTAGGAAATGGGCTCTTGACGATATGGGTCGCAGACTGGGCTCCACAAAAGAGTCAATGGCCGTTATCCACGAAGTTCGTGCCTTGGCTACAGCGGCTATTCGAGCGAGCAGCCGGCGGATCGAATCGAACCAGCATCATCAGATCCGATTCTATTGCATCTGCATTCGATACGAGCTCGGCCCAGTGGAAACCTTTGGGCCAGGAAGCGTACTCACCCGAGGCCCCAACCAATCCAGGGCTATACCAATTAAAACAAGGTTTCACCGAGCGATGGATCGCGGTCCAAGCGCCATCAGAAGAAAGCCAGTGGGACCCCCTGCCCTACGAGGACTGGGAACGCCTCGGCGCCCCACTAGAAGTCGCGACGACGATCGCCCAAACAGAATCTGAGCGGGAGAACGAACGGCGGGCCCAAAACGCTGTCGAACTCGAAAGCCAGCAACAGGTTTGGAAGTGGCTGATCATAGCCATAGCCTTGGCTCTGATTTTCGAGAGCCTAATTGCTAGAACTTTGCAGAACAGAGAGGAGCGCGCCACCGCATGAGAAAGCCAATCAATCCACACATCAGCGGCCCCGGATCCAATGCCGATCCACAACTGCGGGCAGAAACCTTCGAAGTAGCCAACCGCTTGAGGTCAACGCGCCTGCTCCAACGGGAAACGCGACGCTGGCAATACGCTTTGATCGGCGCGATCGCATGGTTTGCCCTGTCTCTGTTCATAATTGGCCTCCCTCAAATTACTGCCGTTGGAATCCTGGGAATCATAGCCTATGTCTTGTATTTGAACTGGAACGACACGCGCTCTACTCCAATTGATTTCGTGGCTGCTGCTCGAAAAATCGAAGAAACCGAACCTTCTCTTAAACAAGCGCTCTCGACAGCTATCGAACAGCCTGGCGACGGCGCCCGACTCGATTTTCTGCAAACTCGGCTCGTAAATGAAATCCTTGGACATCCGTCCATGAACGATTGGCGCTCCGCGGGAATCGATGACTACCGGAGGTCCAAATCCAAAAAGCTCGTATTCGCCCTGCCACTCGTCTTGATCCTATTGGCCGCCTTCACCTTGGAGCCGATCGCCAAAGAGCCCTTCAACTTAACGCCTGACAGTTCGATAAGCCTAACGGTCAATCCCGGAGACACCGAGGCTGAGCGGGGCTCAACAGTTGTGGTAACGGCCCATTTCGACGGAGACGCGCTTCCGAATAGCGTCGAGCTTGTAGCCCTCTATCCGGATGGTCGCGAGACCCGCGAAACCATGGGGCAAAGTTTGTCCGATCCTGTCTTTGTTTATTCGCTACACGGTCTAAACTCGGACGTCCGCTATCAAATCGACTACGATGGACGAAATTCAGAAAGCTACGACATTACCCTATTCGATTTGCCCGCCCTTTCCCAATCCGACGCCATACTGGATTTTCCCGACTACACGCAAATTCCTGACCGTCGCATCGAGGATACCCGCCGCGTTAGCGCGGTTGAAGGAACTGAAGTAGTCTATTCGTTTTCAACCAACAAGCCCGTCGACGTCGCAAAACTAGTCGATCGGGACGGCTCTAAAACTATCCTCGAAGCAGCCAATCCGGAACGAACCCGTTTTGAAACGAAGCTCACAGTGACCGAGAACCTCCGCTGGAACTTGCTCTTGCAAGATGACAAAGGGCGCGAGAATCCCTTCCCCCCAGACATACGCATTGAAGCCCTCCCGAACAAACGACCCGAATTGGCAATCGCCTTTCCAAGAGGGGATCAACGTGTGTCCCCAATTGAAGAAATCGAGCTAGAAGCAAAAGTCAGCGACGACTTCGGCCTCATCGACTACGGTATTGCCTATAGCGTCGGTTCCGAACCACCCGTATACTTGACCCATACGGATATCGAAAATGATGAGCTAAACATAGAATTCGCTTCGGATCTGGCCCTGGAAGAAAGCGGAGTTGAAGTTGACGATCTTCTATCCTGGTACGCTTGGGCTGACGACTACGGTCCTGATGGGCAAATAAGACGCTCTACCAGCGACTTGTTTTTCGCCGAAGTTCGTTCTCTCGATGAGATTTTCCGGGAGAATGAAGGCGGGGGCGGTCAAGGCATGCCAGGGGGGATGGGCAACGAAGGCGAGGAACTCATCGAGCTGCAGCGCCAGATTGCTATCGCTCTATTCAAGCTAAAGCAGCGAGGAGCCACCGATAGCTCATTCCTGGAAGACACTGCAGTTATCAATGAATCTCAAATGGAGGCCCGTCAGCAGCTCGAGCAACTCGAAGCTCAGCTCGAAGACGAAAAGGCTCGAAGCGACGCCGATCTTGCCGGCTCCATGATGGACAAAGTAACTAAGGATCTGGATACTGTTCTAAGCTCCGAAACAGACGGCCCGCTTGATCCCGCTTGGTCGAATGCCCAGGGAGCGGTACAAGCCTTGCTTCGCATGCAGCCCAAGGAGTTCAATGTTTCCCAATCCCGCCAGGCCGGGGGCGGCGGAGGTGGCCGGTCGAGAAACCAGCGACAATTGAACCAATTGGAATTTCGCGACGAGGAGAATCGCTACGAAACGGCTAGCCAAGCTCAAAGCATGACTTCGCCAGAGCAAAAAGAGCAGTTGCAGGTTCTCAGCAAATTGAGCGAGCTCGCCCGAAGACAAGAGGACATCAATAAACGATTGCAAGAGCTGCAAACCGAGATCGCCAAGGCGAAAGACGAAGAAGAAAAAGAACGTATTCGCCGAGAACTCAAGCGACTCGAGGAGGAGCAGCGACGTATGCTAGCCGATATTGACGAGACTCGGGAACGCATGGATCGCCTACAGTCCAATCGCGAAAATCGCGAAGCCAGAGAACAGCTCGATCAAACGCGGCAAGAAATGCAGGAGCTGGGCGAATCGCTGCGTCGCGAAGAGGTTTCCCAAGCCTTAGCCACCGGAACGAGAGCTCAAGAAAATCTGGAGGAATTGAAGGAGGACTTCCGGAACGAAACTTCCAGCCAGTTCACCGAACAGCTACGAGAAGCGAGACGGGCAGCCCGCGAGCTCGCGGAAAACCAGCAAGCCATTCGGGAAAATTTGGAAAACCTCGACCAAAATCAAGGTCCTCGCCTCGACAATTCCGAGGATCGCGAGCAAATCGTACAGCAATTTCAAGAACAGCAGGAAAATCTGGATACGCTTATGAATCAGCTGCGGGAAGTGACGGAAGCTTCCGAATTCAGCGAGCGAAAACTTCACCGAGAACTCTACGATTTGCTACGCCAGCAAAGCCAAAGCGGCATCGACGATCAGCTCCAGGCAAGCTCGGACCTTTTGAGCCAGGGCTTCGTCGAGCAGACCGAGGATATGCAGCCCAGACTGCAGCGTGGATTCGATGAGCTTCGCGAAAATGTCGAGCGAGCCGCGAGCTCAGTGCTTGGCGACGAAGCCACTTCGCTCCGATTCGCCCAAGAGGAGCTCGATTCCCTAACCCGCGACTTGAAGGCGGACCGATCCGATAGTGAAGGGTCCTCAACCGAAGGCCAGCAACGGGAAGCGGAAGGTCGCGGACTAGCCAGCAATGAAACCCAGGATGGCGAACAACAAGGACATTCTCAGGCCCAGAGCGGTGATCAACCCGGTAATCAGCCCGGCGAACAATCAGGACAAGAACCAACCCTAGCTGATGCCGGCAACCAACCAGGACAACAACCCGGACAAAGCCAATCTCAACAGACTGGCCGACAGCCAGGCTCTCAGCCGGGTGGCCAGGGATCCGAATCGCCGTCTGGCCAGCAAGGCCAAGGTGGGCAACCAAGAGGCGAAGGATCGAGCCAGTCTCTCGCTCAACAGCCATCGGACAGCCAATCGCCTCAATCAGGTCAACAAAGCGGCGGATCGCAATCAGGTAGTTCTCCCAGCGGTAGCCAGCGCAGCGGCTCTTCAGGTGGTTTCGGCGGTGGTTCCGAGGATATCGCGTCCGCTCTCGACGAATTTCTCAGAGAATTTTCGGACAACCCTGGTCGGGAATCCCCCCTTACTGGACGCGGTTTCGGCGATTGGAATCAAAGGCTCCGCACGATCGAGGAGCTCGTGGAGCAGCCAGACATTCGACAGCGGCTATCCCAAGCTCGCGAAGAGGCAGAACGACTTCGAGCTGAATTTAAGCGCCACGGATCCATGCCTCAATGGGGAGTCGTTGACGAGGGAATCATAGCTCCGCTAAGTGAAGCACGCTCTTGGGTCGCCCAAGAGTTGGCCCGCCATGAAGATCCGCAGGCGCTCCAGCCGATTGATAGGGATCCTGTTCCTCGGGCATACCAAGAGTCTGTCAGGAAATACTATGAATCTTTGGGACAATAGAGGAGGACGATATCGACTATCGATTGGCTCTTTATGCTAGCGGTTATCACATTTAACGGAGGCAACTGGTGGTGGGTTGCCTTACTCGCGGCGGCCGCATCCATTATCAGCTCTTACTTCGCTTGGAAAAGCGAGGGCCGACTCGTCAATGGATATGTAATCGGATTTTCCTTACGCGCCTTGGGCATATTGCTACTTCTGATGTGTTTGCTAGATCCTCACTGGACAGGCGAACGCCCCGCCAAAGGAGCCAATATCGTCGCCCTCATGGCCGACAATAGTCGCGGTATGAACTTAGGAGAACCGTCGGCGAGCGAAAACCGTGGCGAAGCCCTCAAAGATCGATTGCTTGGACCTGCCGCTTCCTGGCTAACCGATCTGGAGCAATCGTTCCAAGCCCGCTCGTATCGATTCGATCGCGACCTTCGCCGTGTTACCGACTTTTCCAGTCTGGATTTCCAGGGCGAACAAAGCAACCTAATCGCTTCACTCAATCAACTGGGTGATCGTTATCAAGGACTGCCGCTCGCTGGGGTCACCCTCTTTTCCGATGGTATCGCCACCGACAAAGGCAGACTAGAAGATCTGAATACAAATGTCCTGCCACCTATCTACCCAGTAGTTATCGGAAACCAAGAACCCTTGCCCGACATCTCTATCGATCGCGTAGAGCTCCGTCAAACAGCTTTCGACGACGCCCCGATCTCCCTAAAAACGGTGGTTTCTTCTTCAGCCCTGCCCGCTCAAAGTATCGACGTATCTATTGAAGCCATCGAAACGCGGAATGGTTTGTCTACCTCGCTCGAAGACAGAGACTTGCCGGCTCCTCAATCCGCTCGCTCTAAAGCATCAGGATCAAGCCACGCCCTGAATTTCGATTGGAGACCTATACGAACGGGCATTCAGTTCTATCGTGTGGCCGCCAGCGCCTCGACCACTGATGAAGAAGCCACACAGGCGAACAACGAACGAATCGTCATGGTCGATGGCGGACAAGAAGCCTTCCGCATTCTTTACGTAACCGGGAGACCCAATTGGGAATACAAGTTTTTAAACCGAGCCCTTTACAACGATACCCAACTACAAATGTCGGGATTGATACGCGTTGCCCGAAGGGAACCTAAATTCGAATTCAAAGGTCGGGCCGGCGAATCGAGCAACCCGCTGTACCGCGGATTTGACCGAACAGATGAAGAAGAGACCGAAGAGTACGATCAACCGGTGCTGATCCGAGTGAATACTCGCGACGAAAAGGAGCTCAGCGACGGGTTCCCCAGCACCGCTGAAGAGCTTTTTGAATACGACGCCATCATCATCGACGATCTGGAAGCCGACTTCTTCACCTTCAATCAGCAAACCTTGATTCGTCAATTCGTCGCCCAGCGAGGAGGCGGCCTATTGGCTCTGGGAGGAGCGGACGCGCTCGATCATGGTGGATACGAAAATACGCCGATTGCTGCCACCCTGCCCGTCTACCTAGACCAGTCATTCACTCGGGCCTCGAGCGAAAATCTTTCTTGGCGCCTGACTCGTGAAGGATGGGTAGAACCGTGGACACGGGTAAGACCTATTGAAACGGATGAGCGAGCCCGCCTCGATACCATGCCCCCGTTTCACGTACTCAATACGATTCCTAAGATTAAACCGGGAGCACGCGTTCTCGCGGAAGTGGAAAACGCTCTGGGGGACCGCTATCCTAGCCTTGTTGCCCACAACTTTGGAGCAGGGAAAGTCGCTTGCGTGGCCGTGGGCGATCTTTGGCGATGGGGATTGCGAGGCGAAGCTGAACATGAAGATCTCGCCCGATTGTGGCGGCAAATAGCCCGCTGGCTCGTCACCGATGTGCCAAGCTTGGTTGAGATCGAGGCGCGAGATTCGGCCGAAGGGACGGAAATCGTTGTCGAGGCTCGAGAAGAGGATTACAATCCGCTAGAGATCGGACAGGCCCGCGTAACAATCAAGCGCGTCGATCTCTCGGAAGCGGATCTCGCTACCCACAAGGGCTTCACCGAGGTCGACCTATTCGCTGAACCTGTATCCGATGCGCCGGGACGCTTTACTGCCGAATTCTCTTCCCAAGACGCCGGCGCCTATATCGCCAGAGTTGAGGTCCAAGGTCCGGAAGGCGAAGTGGTCGGGATCGCGGAAACCGGTTGGGTCAACGAACCGCTAGCCAGCGAGTTCCGCTCACTATCTCCAGATCGAGAACTACTCGAGCAAATCGCCGAAAAAACGGGTGGATCCGTTCTGGAAATCTCCTCCCTGGAAAAATTGGAATCCATGATCTCCAAACAGAAGGCTCCCGTTACTGAACTCTGGTCCTACCCACTATGGCACAACGCTTGGCTCTTTCTGGCCGCGCTTGGCTGCTTTCTTGTCGAATGGGGCCTCCGTAGAAAGCGGGGTCTAGCGTGACAAGCAGTTTTCTTAAGTCATTGAGAGCGGCGTTCCTGATCACTGTTGTTTCTGGGGAGCCGTTCCATTCGGCGGTCTTGGCCGAAGAAGAAACCGAATCATTCTTTGAGCACGAGACACTGGTAATAGTCGGAGCTCCCGGCGAGGAACGATTCGAGAAAGGCTTTAAAGCGGCCGCAAACGCCTGGAAAGAAGCCGCAACATCGACCCAGGCTCGTCTGAAAATCGTCGGACTCGGGGAAACCGACGAGGACGATCTAACTCTGATTGAATCGTGGATAGCCGATCTGGATCCAAAATCCGCGACGCCCGCCTGGATCGTTTACATCGGACACGGAACCCACACTCAGAAGAACACGCTCCTCAACCTCAGAGGACCTGACCTCAGCGCCGAATCCCTGGCCCAACAGCTGGAACCCTTGGAACGCACCTTGATTTTTATACACGGAGGATCCGCTTCAGCCCCGTTTATCAATCGGCTCTCAAAACCAAATCGTATCCTTATCACCGCTACACGAAGCGGAGACGAACTCAACTACGCTCGGTTCGGCGAACGCTTCGCCAATGTGATTGAATCGAGAACCGGCGACTCCAATCAAGATGGTCAAGTTTCCCTGCTGGAAGCCTTCGTTGCAACGAGCCGATCCGTTGAATCATTTTATGAGGAATCCAATCGCCTGGCTTCAGAACACGCCCTAATTGATGATAATGGGGATTCCGTGGGCACGCCATCAGATTGGTTTCGCGGCGAGAGACTCGTGAAACAACCTGAGAACGA
This sequence comes from Opitutaceae bacterium, assembly GCA_002694885.1. GTDB lineage: Bacteria > Verrucomicrobiota > Verrucomicrobiia > Opitutales > Opitutaceae > Pelagisphaera. Next base: position 13,238 of record NZNM01000153.1, read on the forward strand.
CCAAATTCCCGACGGCTTTCGTTCTCGTCAAATCGCCTTTATTGCATCCCCCCAAGAGAAAATGCTGACTCCCGAGCAACGGTTCGCTCGAGACCAACTTGAAGCAGAATTGGAATCGCTTCGCGGGCGCAAATCCGATCTCGACGAGGATGCCTACTATGAGCAGCTCGAAGAGGTCCTTCTAAAGTTGGGTTCCATCTATCTCGAAGGCGCCCGTGATTCTTAGCGAGCAGTATAAACGCGGCTGCTTGAGGATCCGCGGCCTTGGCTCGACTTTTTTCCCATAAGCTGATGGTAGGGCTGTTTCTCCGCAAACAGCCGAACTGGTCGATTCTCGCGGCTGCTTGATTACAAGCAGCCCTACCATCCTGCAGGTTACTAGCCTCCCTTCAATGCTAGCTCAATTAACCGGGCTTCCTCTTCGCCCAAACTCAGCGATAACGCAGCAGCCCTCCCTCGATCACTCATCTTTCCCCAGGTTTTCTTGAGAATGGAAACCATTTTTTCCTCGCTCGTCTTGAGACGAAATTCGGCGAATTGGCTTTCCAAGAATACTAGGCACAGCGCATCTTCCGTCACCTGGGCTTCTGTATTGCCTCTCAGGTCTTTCTTCAGATTGATGGCCCGAACTCTATCCATCGTCTCCCTTTCGTATCCCTCAGACTCGAGAACTTCGGCCATCTTGTCTGCGTGAAATCGCTTTAGATCTGATCGCCACTTCAAGTATCCAGCCCGACCCTCCGGATAGCTGGACCGCGGAGATTCCCAGCGGCAGAGGTGCTGCCCTCGAGCCGCCAACAGACAAGCCTCAGATGCATTCGGCTCTATAGAAAACACTTTGGCGAGTAGCAATCGGCTGAAATGCAATTCGTAGCCAATCGTTTCACCCCCTATAGTCACTTTTTTGGGATCCTCATTGTTGAGGGAATCGATTCGCTCTATCGCCCTCAATAATCGGTCACTATCCGCCGCCCTCTCCGACGCTCGGAGCACATTTTTTCGGTCCAATTCTAAATCCATTAGAACCGAACATACCCATCAATATTCTTCGAGATCAACTCGAGACAGTCTCTCGTCCCCGATTCGATACAGGAATTGAAAGCTGCCTAAGACTTTCCCCTAGGACTCGTTCAAGCTCCCAACGCCCCGTTTATTCTTCCCATTCCCGCAGCTTTGATTAACAATCTTTTTAAATTATTACCTATGCTGCGAATCCTCATTTCTTTTCTTACGCTTACGCTTCTCCCTCTGACCGCGATCCCCGCATACTCAAAAGGTGGTCGGCTTATGCAAGGGCCAATGGTAGGGGCCATAGAGTCAGATCAAATCACGGTTTGGGCTCGAGCAGCGGGGGAAAGCGTCATCAATATTCGCTATAGCGCCCACCCTAATTTTTTGAGTGCCCAGATCACCTCTCCCGTATTCGCTTCTGCCGAAGAGGACTATTGCGTAACGATCACAATCAACGACCTGGATCCCAATTCGTTCTACTACTATCAAGTACTGGTGGACGGCGAGCCGATCGACTATGATGGATATCCTGTGCTGACCGCTCCCGAAGAAGAGATGCTGACAAAGTTCTCTATTGGGTTTGGATCAGGCGCTCGGGCGGATCATGACGGCTTGCAAGCAATCTGGCTACAGGTTCAAAACGCTCGCCCACACGCATTCTTCTGGCTAGGGGCGAATGAAGCGTTTTCGGAGCTAGAGCCTCAATTCCAAGCGGAAGAGTATCGACGCCAACGAAGCGTACCCTTTTTGCAACCGCTCCTCCGCTCGATTCCTCAATTAGCCACCTGGGATGCCCCGGTAAAAATAGGTCCAGAAAAGCTCGATGCTTCCATGGAGATTTTTCAGCGCTACTGGCCAACTCCAACTCAGGAATCTGACAAAACTACAAATACGTATTTCACGTATCAATACGGAGGGGTCGATTTCATATTTCTCGATACGTATACCTATCGCGATGAAGCTAATCAAAGCACCATTCTGGGAGAATCTCAAATGGAATGGCTCCAAGATCAGCTTGTGACAAGCGACGCTACGTTCAAAGTACTGCTCAGCGGCAGCAGCTGGAGCAATCTATCCGATCTCCACAAGAATACTTGGATGGCTTTCCCAGACGACCGAAATGGCCTCTTCAGATTCATCAAGGAAAACCAGATTAATGGGATCATGCTCCTATCGGGCGACGACGATGAAGCGGAAATCAAAGCGATTCCAATGTCTCGAGACGGCGGATACGATCTCTACGAACTCGTGAGTAGTCCCTTGGCGCAAGACCCGAAACCTGATTATTCAGAGAGTAACGACCAGGTCATTGCCATCGAAGAACCCTATGCAGAATCGATGAACTTCGG
>NZNM01000154.1 GCA_002694885.1 Opitutaceae bacterium
GCGATTCGGCTTCCTCTCATTTTGACTCTAGCCCTTGGCGTCGGAGCTCTAATAACGTCGATCCGCTTAGAGGAACCTGAATCCGAAAAGGAAGCAAGGGAGAAAGCGCGCGAAGCGCCGACGGGAGCTACGATAAGAGCTGCTTTTGCCAAAACGCTGTCTACTGGAAAATGGATTCTCAATACACCTATGGCCCTGATGATCATTCTGGGTGGATTTCTCAATGATCACATAGCCCGAATGATACTGACGCTGAATAGCGAATACTATAGACGAATCGAATTGCCCGAAGCTTCCTTTGGCATAATCAGCGCCGGGTTTGGGATTCTCGGAGTGTTCACTCCTCGTATCGGCAGATGGCTTTGCGAGAATCGAAGCAAGTCGTTCAACTACTACCTCCTCGGAGTTATGACACTCATTGGGCTCTATGGCATGACCTGGTTCTTCCCGGTTTGGGGAGTTGCCCCTATGCTTTTCATCTATGTTTCCATCGGGCTGACCGGATATCTCGTAAGCAGCTATCTGAACGAAGTGACGCCATCCGACGCCCGAGCCACTGCGCTAAGCTTCAAAGGGCTATCCTACAATCTCGCCTATGGCGGAATCGGCTTGTTGTATTCGCTGCTTGTCTACAAGTTAAGAAATCAAGATTCCTATGAAGCTCTGGGAACCGAGGAGCTAGGAGCAGCGCTTTTCAAGGGCGCGCTCGGGTACTTTCCCGCGTATTTTATCATCGTTTTTGCCATTTCATTGGCATACGGATTTTATAATCGCAAAGCGATCGGCACCAAGACACGTGTTCGAACAGAATAGCATTCGATGCACCTTCCTCCAAGGTTTTGAACGACAGCGTATTGCATCGATTAGCTTACGAAAAAGCCGGATTCTCAACAAGGAGGACCCGGCTCGAAATTTCTAAGACCGATCTGCTGGGCTAGAGAGCGCTATCGCCACTTTCATCCGTACGGATTCGGATCGCGTCTTCCAGAGGAACGACGAACACCTTGCCATCGCCGATTTTACCAGTCTTGGCGGATTTGACGATCGCCTGCGCGGCTTGCGAGACCGCGTCATCCTGAACGGCGATCTCGATTTTCACTTTGGGAAGAAAGTCGACCGTGTATTCACTTCCACGATAGATTTCCGTATGACCCTTTTGGCGTCCGAAGCCTTTGACTTCGGTTACCGTCATTCCTTCGATGCCGACTTCGGAAAGGGCTTCTTTGACCTCCTCCAACTTGAACGGCTTAATGATTGCTACTACAAGTTTCATTAAAATTTCCTTTGAGGTTGATTGCTGATGTAATTGAAACGCCTACGTAAATGCAAGTAAATGCGTTACTTAGCTTTCCTGCTTAGCGATTAGGTTATGTTATAGGCTTCTTGGCCATGCTCTCCGATGTCAAGGCCACCTGACTCTTCTTCTTCACTTACACGCACGCCCATGGTCATTTTGATCAAGAGGAACACGACATACGAGAAGATGAAGGCAAAAACGTAAACCCCAATGACTCCGATAATCTGGGACACCAAATTGGCGCCCCCGAAGATTCCAACAGCAACGGTGCCCCAAATACCACAGACTCCGTGGACTGAAATCGCCCCGACAGGATCGTCGATCTTTATTTTGTCGAAGAACACGATCGAGAACACCACGATCACGCCACCTATGGCTCCCATGAGTACGGATGCCCAAACCGAAACCGAGTCGGCACCGGCCGTAATGCTTACCAAGCCAGCCAGCAACCCATTGAGAGCCATGGAGAGGTCAGGCTTCTTGAGCACAATCATGGAAGTCAGAATCGAGCTGATGCCACCTGCAGCAGCCGCGAGGGCCGTGGTCGTGAAGACCAAACCAAGAGGTCCAGGATTAGCTGAGAGAACCGATCCGCCATTAAATCCAAACCAGCCGAAAAAGAGTAAGAACACTCCCACTGTCGCCAGCGGCATGCTGTGCCCGACGATCGGCTTGATTCCACTCGAAGTGTATTTCCCTTTACGAGGTCCGAGAATGAGAACGGCAGCCAATGCAGCCGCGCCACCAAATCCATGGACCACTGTCGAACCCGCGAAGTCGTAGAAAGCGGCATCGCCACCACCTAGGCTGGAGAGCCATCCGCCACCCCAGTGCCAGGAACCGGCGATCGTGTATCCGAACGCTACCAAAATTGTCGAGTAGACCATGAAAGAGGTAAGCTTTATTCGCTCAGCAACAGCGCCCGAAACGATCGTAGCGGCGGTAGCGGCGAACATTGCTTGGAAAATGAAATCTCCATAACCAGTCATCGCCAAACTGAGGCCACCGTATCCCCAAGTGGCGCCCCCGTCGGCATTCAGGTCGCCTATCGGGCCATTAATCCCCAGCCAACCTGGAATTTGCCAGGAATCCACCGGATAGTGAGTATTGAATCCAAGAAGGGCATAGGTGATCAGGCCAATGGATATGATCCATACGTTCTTGAAGAGAATATTCACCGTGTTCTTCGACTGAGTTAAACCAGCCTCTAGCGTCGCGAAGCCGAGGTGCATTATGAACACCAAAGCAGCGGCTATTACCGTCCACAGCATGGATACGGTGAAGAAATCGAATGCAGGCGCGTATTCAGCTCCCGAGGACTCGACGAGTTCTAAGTATTCGTCTACCGGACCTGCTTCATCCTGCCCGATGGCCGGCGTGGTATCAAATACCGCAGCCGTCAGTAAAGCGATCAGCAAGAACCCGGATAGTTGTGTTAGGAGTCTTTTCATGTCGTTTGTTTTCTAGATTTTCAGGAATTAGTGCTGCCCTGTTGCAGCAGTGACTGCCTGCCTACAGCAACTGGCATGCCACTCCGTGTAAACTACCCGAATTCCGAGAAATTCCTCGGAGATCCATGGGGCTTGCCTGCCCAGATATCGCTCAGGCGCTCAATTGTAACCTTCGGCTAGGCTGAAAACGCGAACGGCCGCTCAAAAAAGAGCGACCGCCAAAATCATTGTGAGCGTAGAGGACCGGTCGAAGCGAATCAGTCGCTTTCGTCTTCGAGGGAAAGGCACTCGATGTGCAATTCTTTGAGCTGCTTATCGCTCACTGGACTTGGGCTTTCCGTCATTAGGCACTGGCCTTTTTGAGTTTTCGGGAAAGCGATCACCTCCCGAATACTTGATACTCCAGCCAATATCATAACAAGACGATCCAATCCGAACGCGATTCCACCATGAGGCGGCGCCCCGTATTTGAAGGCCTCCAGCATGTAGCCAAAGCGCGATTGCACAACGTCTTTGGGAATGTCTAGAACGTCTTCGAATATCTTTTTCTGAAGTTGTGTCTGGTGAATACGAATACTTCCCCCTCCCAATTCAACGCCATTCAAGACAAGATCGTAATGCTGGCCGCGAACCTTCTTCGGATCCGATTCGAGAAATTCGCAGTCCTCTGGAACGGGAGCGGTGAACGGGTGATGCGACGCTACATATCGGCCCTGATCCTCCTCGTAGGTCATCAGTGGAAAATCTATTACCCAAAGAAATTCGTATTGATCCAAAGGAATCTCCAACTCGCCCCGCTTCTTCAAAAGCTCGGCGCATTCCAACCGAATACGGCCAAGAATCGAGCATGCTTGTTCCCATTGCGAGGCCGCGAAAAACACGATATCGCCTTCTTCCAAATTCAGAGAATCTTGCAGAGCAGCCTTCTCGTCCTCGGAAAAGAACTTCACGATTGGCGATTTCCACTCGCCATTTTCGATCTTAATAAAGGCTAGTCCCTTGGCTCCCAATGATTTGGCAACCTCCTCAAGATTCTTCAGCTCCCCTTGGGTAATGTTCGCGAGCCCAGGAGCCTTAAGCGCTTTGACGACTCCCCCGTTCTTCACGGTCGACGAGAATACCTTGAACGAAGAACTAGCGAAAGTTTCAGAAAAATCAGAGATTTCGATTCCGAAACGCGTATCCGGTTTATCGACACCAAACCGGTCCATAGCTTCCTTGAACGACATACGCGGAAAAGGCGTTTCGATTTCCACTCCAAGCGTATCTTTCCAGATACGTTTCATGAGTCCCTCGACCAAAGAGTACATACCCTCCCGGTCGATGAACGAAATCTCCATATCCAACTGCGTAAACTCCATTTGCCGATCCGCCCTCAGATCCTCGTCTCGGTAGCATCGGGCGATTTGATAGTATCGCTCGATGCCGCTGACCATCAGCATTTGCTTAAACTGCTGTGGCGATTGCGGCAGGGCATAGAAGTGCCCCGACTGGATGCGGCTTGGTACTAGGTATTCTCGAGCACCTTCTGGCGTACTCTTAAATAATGTGGGAGTTTCCACATCGTAAAAGCCCTCGTCATCCAAATACGAGCGAATCGATCGCGTCGTCTCGTGACGCAATTTGATCGCCTTGCGCATCTTGTCGCGGCGCAAATCTAGGTAACGGTACTTTAGCCTTAAATCCTCGTGAACACGGTCACCTTTGACATCATCGATCGGAAACGGAGGCGTTTCCGCTATGTTGTGGACAACAACTTGGCTAACATCCACCTCGACCTCTCCAGTCGGTAAAGACGGATTTACGTTTTCGCCATCCCGGGCTACAACTTGACCAGCTACGGCAATGACTGACTCATCTTTCAGCCCATTCACAGATTGATTAAACGCTGCATCATCGCTGTGCGGGTCAGCCTTTATTTGAGTGAGACCTTCCCGGTCACGCAAATCGATAAATAGGATCCCGCCATGGTCGCGGATGGAATCAATCCAACCAACCAAAGAGACCTCGCTTCCAACATCGCTCGCGCGAAGCTGACCACAATTGTGCGTACGTTTCATTCCTAAATCGCTATAATCGAAGAGCCGCCCTAGATCGGTAGCTCAAAGAAGAGCGCGAACATTGGGCAAATCTTCTTCCATAATGCAACTTCATTCCCGGATAGTTGCCTGCCCAAGTCGCTACATTCGTTAATTTTGCTGTAAAGCCGAATGAAAATCCCGCGAAATTCCGGCTAGGAACGCGCCAATCTCGAATTTTGCCGATATATTGATAAACCCCATTGAATCTCAATGACCCTGAGAATCAGAGACGAACTCGTAAATCCCCCTACCTGGTTCTCTTCTTTCCGAGATCTTACCCTGATTTGCAGCCTACGCTTGCATACGGACATTGTAATCGAAACCGACCATACGGACGCCTACTACAGATGGCTAAAAGCACGAGGGGGAATGGACTTTGTAGACGACTTCGTCCCTCCAGGAACAGAGGCGGGAATCCGGCTCGATACAGAACCCAATTTCGATCCCTCTCTAATCGTCGATCGGATTACCTCTGAAAACACAAACCAACTTTATCAGCGAATTCAATTCGCGAGCACACTATAGGGCCCGAGCTTTAGGACCGAGCAGCGCTGGCTCAGCCTGATTCCCGAGTTCTACAAAGAAGCAGAATGAGCTGAATTTAGCTCAATCGCAGACTGAGAAATACGGCTTTCTCCACCCTTGACACGGTCATGCCCATGGGCAATATCCGCGCATTCTTTATCTAGGGAATGGCCGAGAACTACAAAGACACGCTCAAACTGCCCCAGACTGCCTTTCCCATGCGGGCCAATCTGGGAAAGCGTGAGCCAGACCGCGTTAAGCATTGGGAGTCCATTGGCCTCTACCAAAAGATCCAAGATAAGAACGCGGACGGCGATACTTTTGTGCTTCATGACGGCCCTCCATTCACCAACGGGGATCTCCACCTGGGTCATGCGCTCAACAAGACGCTAAAAGAGATCGTATTAAGGTACAAATCGAGCCAGGGCTATCGCTCCCCCTATATTCCCGGCTGGGACTGCCATGGACTGCCTATTGAGCAGAGAATGGCTAAGGAATTGCAACAATCCGGGGAATCTCTGACAACCGCTGAGCTTCGAGACAAATGCGACGCTTTTTCGGAAAAGTGGATCGGCATACAACGGAGCCAATTCAAGCGTCTAGGCGTAGTTGGAGATTGGGAAAATGAATACAAGACGAAAAATCCCGCATACGAAGCGGAGATTTTGCGGACACTTGCCTCCTTCGTCGATTCCGGACTTGTTTACCGTGCGAAGAAACCCGTCTACTGGTCCATTCCTTACAAAACCGCTCTAGCCGAAGCGGAAATCGAATACAAAGACCACACGAGCCCATCAATCTGGGTAGCATTCGACATCCCCGGAGAATTCGACCCGGAAATCAAGAAACCGCTGTCAGCAGTCATCTGGACCACCACTCCTTGGACCATACCAGCGAACATGGCAATTGCCCTGCATCCTAAAATCGAATACGCGTTTATCGATACAGGCGAACGCGTCTTGATTGTAGCCAAGGAGCTCGCGGAGTCGTTCGCGGAAAATTGCGGGCTAGAGAATTGGACTGTTCTCAAAACAGCAACTGGCGAATCCCTCGAAGGCGTCGAAACACGACATCCGCTAGTCGATCGCCCAAGCCCGATTACGCTTGCCGACTACGTCACAACAGAATCAGGCACGGGATGCGTACATACCGCTCCCGGCCATGGTCTGGACGATTATTTGACCGGTCAGAAATATGGCTTGGAGACCTATTGCCCCGTCAATGACGAGGGGACCTACGATGACGACGGCAGGATTCCAGACTACCTAGTCGGCGAATCGGTGCTTGAGACCGATGGATGGACTCCAGCGAATGGCAAAGTTCTCAAAGCGCTGTCGGAGAAGGGAGCTTTGCTTGGAAAAAAGAAGATCCCCCATAGCTATCCTCATTGCTGGCGGTCGAAGACGCCTGTCGTCTTCCGAGCCGTAGATCAATGGTTTGTCGCTCTTGACAACGAAGGAAAACGAGAAAAAGCGCTCGAAGCTATTGAATCCGTTCGTTGGATACCCGACTGGGGTAGGAATCGCATCAAAGCCAACGTCGAAGCGCGCCCGGATTGGTGCATCAGCCGTCAACGTTCTTGGGGAGTTCCCATACCCGCTTTTTACGACGAGGACGGGTATGGATTCCTCGATGCTGAAATCGTAAGGGGGATCGCCGATAAGGTCCAGCGATCGAGCTCGAACGTTTGGTTTACACATTCCGCAGAGGAACTTCTAGACGGAATCGACCTTCCAGAATCCCTTCGCGACAAGCAACTAGTCCCAGGTACCGACACTTTGGATGTGTGGATCGATTCTGGTACCAGCCATTTCGCAGTTCTTGCCAACAACAAAGACTTATCTTGGCCCTGCGACCTCTATTTGGAAGGCAGCGATCAACATCGAGGCTGGTTTCAATCTTCGTTGTGGACCGGTGTAATTCGAAAAGGCCAAGCCCCCTTCAAGTCCATCCTCACTCATGGATTTATCGTCAATCAGGATGGCACAAAGCTTTCCAAAAGCGAAAATGCCATGACCCTCGAGCACTACATGGACAAGTTTGGCGCCGACATTGTTCGCCTTTGGATCGCTTCAACCGATTTCCGTAACGATGTACCGATGGGAGACGAGATTCTCAAGACGATCGGCGATGCCTACCGATTGATCCGCAATACACTCAGGTTCCAAATTTCCAATCTGTTCGATTTCGATTTAGCGAAGAACGGGATGCCGATCGCCGAGTTGCATGAGTTCGATCGCTGGGCCATGGACAAGACCGCTCAACTCGTCGCCCACTGTGGCGAGGCCTACGAGAAGTATGAATTCCATCGTGTATACCAAGCCTGCAATCAATTCTGCTCAGTTACGCTTTCGGCCATCTACCACGACATCCTGAAAGATCGCCTGTATACTCTGGCGGAAGACCATCCGCTACGTCGCTCTTCCCAAACCGCGATTCACCATATTTTCAATGCTCTCGTTCGTATTCTGGGTCCAATCCTTCCCTTCACATCCGATGAAGCATGGAGCTATTTTCAGGCTGATCAGGATTTCGTGGACAGCCCACTCGCCCTGCAATCCTGGCCAGCCGAAGCCAACAACTGGCGCAATGAAGCGCTCGAGCAGGATTTCAAAAATCTGCTAGCGTTTCGCGACCGCGTTAACGAGAAACTCGAGAATCTTCGTAAGAATGGCGAAATCGGCCGCTCACTGGACGCCTATCTCGTAATCTCCGGTTCAGCAAACGATGAGACATTAAAGCTTCTGGGAAAATACGAGAAATTCCTGGACGAGTTTTTCATCGTGTCGCAAGCGAAGTTGAAAAAAAGCGATACCCAACAGCTTTCAATAGAGGTCGTAAAAGCGGAAGGCGGCAGATGCCCACGCTGCTGGCGATGGTTTCCTGAACTCGAAAACGGCGTTGAAAACGAGCAGCTATGCTCGCGGTGCGCTGAAGCAATCATTTAACAGTCCAATTAGAATGCCCAAGAAGAAATCCAATACAAAGAAAGTCACCTCAAAGAAAGCAGCCAAGAAGATTGTAAAGAAGGTAGCGGAAAAGAAGGTTGCCGTAAAAACTGCGACGAAAACGAAGGCCTCTAAGCAAGCTAAGACAAAGTCGGCATCCCCCGCATCCAAGACACCTCCAGTTTCTGCTGGATTCTCGCTCGAAGAAGCCCTCTCCGTCGCTAAAACGCGGCAGAAGGAAGACGATGAACTGGCGAAGAAGCGAGCCGCCAAAGAAAAAGCCCGCAAAGCTGTCGAAGAGGCTGAGCAAAAAACGGAAAAACGAGTTTTAGGAGCAGCTTCCCTATCAGACATCCTTGGATTCGATACTATGGTGAGCGCTTCTAAGATAGAAACACGGACAGTCCCCAAGAAATTCAAGAAATTCTACAATCTTCTCATTTCCCTGCGAGATCACGTTAAATCCGAGCTGAGCTTGCACACCGAGGAAACGCTCAAAAGGTCCAGCAAAGATGAAGCGGGAGACTTGTCCGGCTATAGCCAACACATGGCCGATGCCGGGACCGATACCTTCGATCGCGACTTCGCTTTGAGCATGGTCTCTAGTGAGCAAGAAGCCCTTGCCGAGATCGAGGCGGCCATTGAACGGATATTTGATGGCAC
>NZNM01000155.1 GCA_002694885.1 Opitutaceae bacterium
AACCGGCGCCCGCAGGAGTAGCCTGATTCCAACCTACGCGGATCGTCGCAAGCGACGCCCCTACGGTTCCAACTTTTTCAACAACCTCCTTGCTGCGGGGCATTTTAGACAGCGGGCGATCTCACGCCTTCGCTCAAGAGCTACAGCGGCGCAAGACGAGGGACCACAAATGGTAGAACAGGTTTCTAGCCTGTTACTTCTGACTTTGCTCACAGGCAAGATGCCTGTGCTACTTTGAAGAATGGGCACTCGAAAATCGCCCGCTAACAAATCTAGGATGAAGCAACCGTCTTCTCCCAATGATGAAAACCCCAGACAATCAGCGGTCATTCGAAACGGTAGACGCGAACGTCGATCGCTTATTGCTTAACGAGGTCAACTTGAGCTCAACTGCCCGCATAGAAACAGTTCATCTGCTTCTCCTGGCCTACCGTAGTCAATGGGCCATGACCACTCGCCAACACGGTATCCGCGTCCAGTGAAAGAATTCTATTCAAGCCCGTTAGGCTATCATCGTAAGACACGTTGGGACCACCCATCGATCCAGCGAAAATGGCATCGCCCACAATGGCGAAATCGCGATCCAATCCCTTGACCACAAACGTGGCGCCACCACTAGTATGACCAGTCGTATTGAACATCTCGACACTCAGGCATCCAATGTTCGCTCTAAATCCTTCGTCGACCGCCTCGGCTTCGAAATCTACCGGCGGCTCTAACCGGCTAATCACCGCGTTGGCCCCAGTCTGCGACAAAATTTTTGGGGCGCCTTCAATATGATCTCCGTGCGAATGGGTCAGAAACAGCGTTTTTAACTGCATACCCAATTCATCGATCTTAGCGAGCATGGGTTCCGGGTCCGTTCCCGTATCGAATGCGATGGCTTCCTTGGTATTGGGATCCCAAAGCAAATAGGCATTAACGTGCCATTCGTAAAACGGCGTCGCTATGAGCTCAAATCCATCGATGGGATCGGGCTGCTCCGGATACCAATCGCCACGACCGATTTTAAGCAGGGCATCGACATTTAAATCGAGATACTTCGCAACGGCCGAAACAGCTGCTTCATCAAACTCGCCCCTCCGAATCTTTCGGACACTCTCCTCAGACACGCTGGTCTTTCCGGCTAGATCTTCGGTCGTTATTTCCAGCCCCTTCTGAGCCTTGCCTATCACATCATTGAAATCGTCTTCTACCGGAATTTTCACGGGCGTATCGTTCAACGATTCCTCTCTAGGTTGCGACCAAAAATTGCGTTAAATCTGTCCATAGTCTGAATGGCAGACAGGGCCTCGGTATTAGCCAACCAAGCTAGATCACTTTTCTAAAAACGCGCCGGGACGTCGCGTTCCACCCTTGAAACCTAATCGAACGGATGGAGCTCGACCTCCGGGCGAGTTTAAGTCCGTGTCATTCCAGCCGTCAGGGCAACATTTGTTAATAACCCTACAATCAGGTGACACCCAGGTTACAGCGACGGATATTACTTGCTAGCTAATTTCCCTCGGGCTTCCTTCTCCTGCGTACACCCTACATGAATCTGATAGAGATACGACTTCTCGACTCCGAGGCGCTCGAAAAGATCTACCAGATCGATCGGTCGGGAGAAATCCATCGGCGATACCAGTTTTCCAATGGAGACCTGAGTTACACTAAAGAAGACCTTTCCATTCCTCACAACCCGGCATTTTGGGATCAGTATTTTGATGAATGGAAAACGGCTATCGATAAGGGCGCTGCTTTCTATGGGGCTATGGATGAAGAAGGGCTGTCAGGATTCACCATTCTCAAACACGATCTGCAACCAGGTGTGGCTCAGATCATGGCGCTGTATGTTGATTCCGCTCACCGCATGAGCGGCATTGCTAGGTCCCTATTCCTAGAAGCTCAAGACGCGGCCCGAGCTAACGGCGCGAGTACCCTTTATGTTTCCGCTACGCCTACCGATGCGGCAGTCGGATTCTACCTCCATCAAGGATTTCAACCCACGACAGATCCCGTTCCGGCTCTATTAGAAAAAGAGCCGGAAAACATCCACATGGTGAAGCGGCTGTAGGCGATAAGCGGCTCGAAAGGTAACATGGGCTTCGAGCCTGTGAACATAAGAGGAATTCACAAGCAAGATGCCTGTGCTACTTTTTTAAAGAGGACCGAGCCATTCGACTCTGCTCAGGCTCGAACTAATCCTCCCTACTTCGTTCTATTTCTTTCCCACCGACTCGAACGAATCCGCAACATCCGCTAGCTCGCCAGATTGCTCGTAGCCACGATCAATAGGTCGATCGTACAACTTGCACAAACCAACTCGGATATCCTCGAATATCACTGTTATCGTCGGGACGAGCAAGAGAGTGATCGTCGTGGCGAACACAATTCCCCAGCCTAAGGATACCGCCATCGGAATCAGGAACGCCGATTGAGAACTGGGATCAAACATTAGCGGTAGCAACCCAAAGAATGTGGTTAGGGATGTCAGCAAAATCGGTCGGAAGCGGCGAACGCCTGCCAAGCGAACCGCATCGATGACCTTCATGCCTTTTTGGATTTGCCGGTTGATAAAATCCACCATCACCAGACTGTCGTTTACAACAACCCCAGATAAGGCCATCATACCCAGTAACGAAAGCATGGATACGGTTGACGTTGGGCTGTTTCCTCTTCCGAAAACCTCAAGCAAGAGGAAATTCATAATCAAATGGCCCAGGAGCGCGCCGATGATGCCGAAAGGAATCGCCGCCATGACTATAAACGGCTGCGTGTAGCTTTTGAACGGAATCGCCAGAAGCACATAGATAGCAGCAATAACGAAATAAACGCCCTTCAAAAGTTCAGCGTTGTTCCGAGCTTGATCACGCGCCCGACCTTCGAGACTCACAGCCATTCCGGAGTAATCAGCTATCATTTCCGGGATCACATTGGTATACAAATCCAACTCGATCGCATCCACGTCGACGGTTTCAGTATCGGCGTCTGCGGATACGCGTATAATACGATTGCGATTGATCCGCTGAATCGATGGCAGAGCTCTTCCGGGAACCACTTGAGCCACTTCTTCAAAGGGCACCTCCGTACCGTTCGCCGTTCGAATCATCATGGTTCTCAGGGCAGCGAGAGAACGTCGCTCCTCCCGCGGATAGCGAACCATCACATTAACATCATCACGACCTCGCTGGATTTTCTGGGCTTCCGCGCCAAAGAACGCTTGCCTTACTTGCGAAGCGAGCTGCTGAGCGGTCACCCCAAGATTGGTAGCAGCAGGCTTGAGCTCCAGTTCCAATTCTTCCGTTGATCGCTCAAACGAGTCTTCGATGTCGTAAAGGCCTTCGTACCCAGCCATTACTTTCTGAAGCTCCTCGGAAACCTCTTTGAGATCGTCGATACTCGGACCTTGTAACTGAATAGTTAGGGCTCCGCCCCCACCCCGGGCAAAGGAAAATGAGAATCGTTCCGCTTCTGGTATAGGCGGTACACGGTCGCGCAGAGCCAATGTAATCTCACGACTTCCGATTTGCACACCAGTTTCCTCCGGTGGAAGCATTTCAACAACGAGCTCCCCGTTTTCAGCAACGCCAGCCGGTGGTCCTCGACTACCGCGAGGCCCGCCTCCTCCAAAAGGATTCCCTCCAGCCGTGGCAAAAACGTCGGTGATGATCGTCTTACCATATTGGTCCTCTAGTTCCTTCTTGTAAGCGAGTGCATGCTTTTCAATTTCATCTATCTTGCTCTTGGTAACCTCGAAGGTCGTTCCCGCTGGCATCTGCAAGGTCACGGAAACACGGTCGCGCGGCAAACGCGGAAAGGAGCTGTAAGGGAGACGATCACCCGCAATGTAGCCGATGAAAACAAGAAGAATGGCGATGAATAAGGCAGCCGTGCCATACCTGAAATTCAGGCAGAACTCCAGTGCCGGCCTATAGTATTTAAGAATCAATGACTCCAAACCATTGGCGAAGAATCGCTGGAAACGAACGAGGAAGTTGTTATCGTTTTCCCCCTTACCCAGGCTTTTGCAATGCTTCAAGTGGGCCGGTAAAATGAACTTCGACTCGATTATCGAAAAGAAGAGCACGGGCACGACCACAATAGGGATCATTTTGAAAAAGTTACCCCGGAGACCCGTCATCATAGCGATCGGCGAGAACGCCACCATGGTGGTCAAAACACCAAATATAACAGGGATCGCCACCTCCTGTGTCCCCTTGATTGCTGCGGTCAGAGGATCGGAGCCTCGCTGCATGTGTTGATACACGTTCTCTCCCGTCACGATGGCGTCATCCACCACGATACCGAGCACGAGTATGAAGGCGAAAAGCGTAATCAGATTAAGCGACGCTCCAATGATTGGCAGCAGAAAGAACGAACCCGCGAATGCGATTGGGATACCGAGTGATACCCAAAATGCCAAGGTTGGACGCAAGAAGAGTGATAGGATTACAATTACCAGACAGAATCCCATTACCGCGCTGTTCCTCAACGTCATCAGACGTCCCTTGATTCGCCCGGAGTCATCTTGCCAATAGCCCAATTCAATCCCGTCTGGCAGTCGATCCTGCTTATCGATAATGAAGTTCTTAACCGTGTCGCCAATATCTATGGCGCTTTGGTCTCCGGTTCGGAAGACATCTACCGCTATGGCTCGCTTGCCGTTGAACCTAGCCTCGATTGGCATCTCATCAAAACCGTCTTGAACGATAGCGATATCCGCCAGGGTGATACGCGTTCCATCCGAGGTTGTCAGGACTGGAACTTCCGCGAATTCCGCCTGCGTGTAAGCTTGCTGAGAGGTGCGCAAAAGGATGTTGCCCCCATCGGTTTTAATGCTCCCTGCTGACAGATCCACCGAATGGCTTCTGACCGCTCTAACCACTTGATCGAAAGTCAGTCCGTACTCTCTGAGCGTCGCCTCTGGCACTTCTATAGCGATTTCGTATGGGCGCACGGCTTTCAGAGCGGTCAGCGTAATATTATCCAAACCACCGAGCTCGTCGCGAATCTCCTCTCCCAGTCGCTTCATCTCATACTCGCTGAGATCTCCGGATATCACTAAGGTGATTACGCGCTCCTGCAATCCGGCCAGCGTGATCTGCGGACGCTCGGCCTCGATCGGGAAGGTCCGAATGGTATCGACACGGTTCTTAACTTCATCAAGAGCTCGGTCTAAATCGTAATTGTCGGATATCGTCAGGGAAACCCGTCCACTGCTCGAAGAAGCCCTGGATTCCATTTCATCCAAGCCTTCAACATCGAATAAATTTTCTTCCAATCGAAGCACAATCGCTTCTTCGATTTCGGTCGGTGTGGAGCCCCGATACTGCACCTGAACTGTAATCGTCCGAGACGGATAGTCGGGATACTCTTGGAGGATGATTTTGTTGAGCCCAGAATATATACCAGCGCATACAATACCTACCATCAGAATATTGGCGGCGACTCCATTTTTGGTGAACCATTCGATCAACTTATGCATGATGGACTAGTATTGTTGGCAGTGAACTTTGGTGTAGGGAGCTGGAAACGGTATCCGTTGGTTGGATTCAGGTCTTCTTAGAAATAATGAATTTACTTATCTGATTTGAAAATCTCTTGATCAAAATAGGTCAGAAACCGCGCGCTCCACCGCCGCCACCGCGACCGCCGCCACCGGGTCCTCCACGACCTCCGGCAGGCAATTCGACGCCGTTGGCTTCAGCCCACTCACGGAATTCCCCCATCACTGGGCGCATCTGAGTAAAATCCTGAGACTCTTTGAGATCCAGCAGCTTGGAACGTAAGTCATCAGGCAACTTGTCTCCTGCCGCTTCGACCGCTTCAAGCATACCGTCAATTCTAGCGCCAATGCCACCACCGCCACCACCAGCTGGTGGACGCGGTGGACGGGCCCGTGCAGGAGCATCATCCGCAGGCGCTTCTGCGACAATTTCAACTCCCGACTCGTCAGTCGCATTGACCGGCCAGCCTTCCAATGCATAAGGAACTTCGGTCAAGCATAGTCGATCGCCTTCTTCTAGGCCTTTGTTAACCACGATCACGTCATCCGTTTCCCAGGCTAGCCCCACTTCACGGCGAGTCAGATAGTTTTCGCTGTCGATCAGCAATACAAAGGCATTTTCGCGTAGAAGGACGCGAGGAATGAGAAATACGTCGTCGAGAGTCTTTCCTTGAATCCTAGCTTGAACAAACGACCCCACCTTTAGTGGGGGGCGTCCATCATCGGTCCGTCCATAGGGATTGCGAATTTGAGCAACCACATACAGTTGCCGGCTGCGAACATCGACCGAACCTTCCGCTCGAACGATCCGACCGCGCCATTCATAGGTTTCACCGCCCACTTTGGATTCGAGCGTGACGATTGGGCCTTCGCGGAATGTCGGATTCTCACCACGGTAAACGGAAGGCATATCCAGAAATGAAAACTGGGTAGCCGTTAGTGGAAGCCGAACCTCAGCAGTGTCCACCGCATAAACCCGAGCTAATTGATTACCTGGCGAAATATATTGGCCTACATCAACATTCTTAGACAAAATGCGACCAGCGTAAGGAGCCCTAATCTTCGTTCTTTCCAAGTTGCGCGTGGCGGTGCGCACTCGGGCTTGGGCGGAAGCGGTATTAGCCTTGGCCTGCTTCAGCTGCGGCTCGCGCAGAGTCAATGGATTGGCTTCCTGGCCAGGATTCAAGCGTTCCCAGTCGGTTTTCGCTTGCTCGTAGCGAGCAACTTCTTCGAATTCGCGCAATTGCGCTTGGGCCAGTGCCGCTTCGGCGACAACGAGTTCGGTCTGGTAATCGCTATCGTCGATTTCCAAGAGAACGTCTCCCTCCTCGAAAAAAGCTCCTTCGCGAAAATTTGGAGATACGTTTATAATACGTCCCCTGATTTCAGGTATCAGCGTACTGGTAGTCCGAGCCTGCACCGTGCCTTGCGACTCCAAGACCACATCATAAGAAGTGGTTTCCAATTTGCGGGCAACGACTTCCGGCGTATTGACGAAATTGGGACGCTGTCGCGGTTCAGGGGCCGTGTGGACCAACCAAAAATAAGCTCCCACGCCAATTCCCAAGAGGACGAGCGGGAGAAGAATTTGCAAAAGACGTTTCATGATCGGAACGAAATAATTGAGATCAGCGTTTTAAAAATCAGGAATTCGAATCGGATTCGGTTTCAGCGTTGAAACCGCCACCCAAGGCTAAGTAAAGATCGATACGCGATTGTACGCGTTGGTTGGATACTTGAATGAATGAACGTTGGGCTGTGATATTTCGACGGACAGCATCGAGCGCCGTCGTTATAGTGGTCAACCCCCTGCCATATTCTTCCCAGGCGAGTTCTTCTGCAGCAGCGGATTCTTCTGCGGCAATCTTCTGCGACGCGTAATCACGCTCGTAAGAGCTTTGATTATTCAGAGCGTTTTCCACTTCTCGGAATGCGGTCAAGACTGCGCTCCCATAATCGTAGATCGCCCGCTCGTAGTTGGCTTTGGCCCGCTTGAAACTGTTCCGCAAACGCCCTCCCTGAAACCAAGGCATCGAGCCGGTCAAACTCTGAGACCAAACGCGGCGATCGACTAGATCGAGGACATCCTCGACATCGCGAACGTTCGTACCGCGAGAAAGGGAAATATTCAAACTCGGGATACGGGCCTTGCTTGTCTCGAACTTCCGTTGCTCATTGGCTGCGAGGGTCCGCTCAGCTGCGATGATGTCAGGCCGGCGAAGCAGTAATTCCGAAGGCACGCCCGCGGGAACACCACCACTAATATCGGGCAATTTAATCGCCATCTCCCCATTCGGAATGGGCTTTTTCTGGGCAACCTTTAAACTGATGCGACGCTGCATGTCCTCCCGATATCTGCGCAGTTTCTTGTCACCCTTCTCAGCCCGCTCCAAATCGACACCGGCGATCGTCTCGTATTTGTTGAGAAGGTAGTTGTGCACATCCGTGCGGCGGCTCGCTGGAGTATCTATCGCTTCCGCCATGTCCGCCCGGATGTCCTTGGGGACCTTCTTAAGCTGGGCTCTGCGCAATTTGTTGATTGCCTCCGACTCCCTCGCTGACAGCTCGCTCCTCAAATCAGCGATCTCTTCTTCGACTCGATTGTTGTAGGCCTCCACTTCCTCGCGCGACCTCAGCTGGCCGATGGCCATCAGCTCATTAGCCGGGTACCGCCCAAGCAGGGTTTCCAAGAGTCTGGCCGATGAGTTCTTCTGCCGTAATCTCGTCTCCAAGGTGCTTTGATTGGAAGCCACGTTTGCTCGCACAAGTCGCACGTCCAAGGCTCGAGCGATTCCACGCTTGAAATTCTCTTCCACGATCAACGCTCCCGCCTCTAGGGCTTCCTGTGTACGAACGGCCAAGTCATATTGCAATTGGGCCTCCACTGCGTTGTACCAGGACTGAGCGACGCGGCCGGCGATCGACAAGCGGGTGGCATCATAGGTCGCTTTGGCGGATTGTATATCCGCTAAGTCGCCTTTGTAGCCATTGCGGACTTTGCCCCAAATATCGATTTCCCAATTGAACCGGAGATTCACCCCGTGCGTTTCCGAGGTGGGCGTTTGCTGAATCCCGGATGCGGCGCTACGCTTATTACGATTCTTATTCGCTGTTCCATTCAAGCTAGGATACAGATTGGAGCTGGCGAAGCGAGATCCAGCGATCGACGCCCTTAAGCGGGCTTCAGCGGCCTTGAGATTCTGGTTGTAGGCCAGCGCCTCTTCAATGATGGCCACTAGCATGGGATCATTGAAATCACTCAGCCAATTCTGAGATTGGAAATCCCCCTGCACCTCGGCGGATCGAAAAGTGGAGGGGAAATCGACTTCCAGCTTGTCCGACTTGTTTTTGGGAGCAGACATGCAACCGGAAAAGAAGACCGCCACCCCGATCAGGGCTAGGATTCCTGAGCCAAATCGGACTGTCTTTCTGTTACTAGAGTCAATTGAGATCGGATGATCAGCGTGCATGGGTTTCTTTCTTGGCCTTAATAGAATTTAGAAGGGAAAAGATAATTTGAAACGAATCATCAATTGCTTACAAAAAAGCAACGATTGCCTAGAAGTTTCGGTTACAAATAGATTCTTGGACTTTTAGCCTCAGGCAACCCTGGATTTTGGGAAATTGGCTCCCGATGCCGCGATTGGAGGTACTCAACCGACCGCGCTCGTTCCGATCACACTACAAACGCAGCATAACGAGGTATCAATGGTCGCGGGCTATCTCCGAGCGCAAGGGTATCAACTTAACTGGTATTGGCTCATACTAAACCCGCCCGGAGGTCGGGTTCCACCCTTGATTTCGATGCCAAAAGGTGGAGCTCGACCTCCGGGCGAGCTTAAATTAGCGCGAATACGCAATAGTGGGGCTATGCCCGTCCGTAGCTACGGATTTTTACACCCAAAGCGGAACAAAGAAAAAACCTAATCCTTAGCTATTTCCGAGTAGGCAGCGGCATCCATCAAGGAATCCAACTGAGACGGATTGGTAAGCTTGATCTTGGCGATCCAACCCTCCTCGAACGGCGACTGATTGACCACTTCGGGGGCATCTTCCAAAGCCTGGTTCCCTTCAACAATTTCCGCATCGACAGGCATGTAAAGGTCCGACGCCGCTTTAACCGACTCGACGACCCCGAACGAAGCTCCCGTTTCAAAGCTATCCCCATCGGTGGGAATTTCCACATAAGTGATGTCTCCAAGGCTTTGCTGGGCGAAGTCCGTGATGCCTACCAAAGCTTCGTCGTTTTCGAGAAGCTTCAGCCACTCATGGTCTTTGGTATATTTAAGTTCGTCTGGGAGGTTCATACTAGGGAAATTCTTTCGCAGCTATCGGTCTAAAGTTTGCAATGATACTCAAGGTTTCAATTCAATAAATGGCGGCTTGGTCGGGATCAGTGCCAATTCGTTACCGCGTATGTCTACCGATAGCTTGGAATCATCGGCGTTCGAAGACACGAGAGCCGAGCCGATCGCCTCGTTCAGGATCGGAGAAAATGCCCCTGAAACGACACTCCCCACTTCCTCACCCTCAACCAAAACTGAAGCTCCCGCGCGAACAATGCGCCGGCCTCCTGTTTTAAAAAAGACGATGCGCCGCTTGGGACCCGTCTCCTTTTCTTTTCTGATCGCCGCCTTTCCGACAAAGTCAGACGCCTTTTTCAGTTTCACCGTCCACATCAAATTCGCCTGTACTGGCGAGATAGTTTCGCTGATCTCGTGACCGTACAGCGCGTAACCCGCCTCCAATCGCAAACTGTCTCGGGCCCCCAATCCTGCTAGCTTTACGCTGTAGGGCTGGCCTGCGCCCAAAATCGATCGAGCCAAAGAATCCGCATCGGTAGGGGCCACAAACAGCTCTACTCCCAACTCCCCAGTATAACCCGTACGGCAAACCAAGCAAGAAACCCCAGCCACGTCCGATCCTTGGAAACGATAGTAGCCCAGATCATCCAGGTTCATCGCCGTTAAATCCTTGAGGATCTCCCGAGTCTCTGGGCCCTGAAGGGCCAGCAAAGCAAATGAATCGGATACATCGCTGATACCGACATCGAACGCGTCTTTATTCGCATTCAGCCAAGCAATGTCCTTTTGTGTATTGGAGGCGTTTAGACAAAGCAGAAATTCCTCTTTCGCGATCCGGTACACCAGCAAGTCGTCAACGACTCCCCCATGCTCGTAACATATTAAAGAATACATGGCTTGGCCAATTTCGATTCCAGAAACATCATTGGTCAGAACAGAATCCAGGAACGCTTCGGCATCCGGACCTTCAATGGACGCTTCACCCATGTGGCTAACGTCGAACAATCCCGCTGACGAACGGGTGGCCTTGTGCTCATCGATGATACTCTCGTATTGCACGGGCATGCTCCATCCCGCGAAGTCCACCATCCGGGCCCCATTTTCTACGTTGAACGCGTGAAGCGGCGTTTTTCTTAATTCCGGCATGCTACCTATCTCCTAAAACTAGCTTTCCTCAATGACCGGATTGGCGAGTGTTCCGATTCTTTCGATTTCGACCTCCACTTTGTCCCCTGGTTTCAACCACAAGGGTGGTTTTTTAGCCACGCCTACTCCGTGCGGCGTACCGGTCAAGATCACGGTCCCGGGAAGCAAGGTCGCGCTGCCGCTCAGGAAGGCGATGATCTCTCGCGCGTTGAATATCATATCATTGGTATTCCAATCCTGGACCGTCTCCCCGTTTACTCGCGTCTGGATCGACAAAGCATTTGGATCTTCCAGTTCGTCTGCGGTAATCAACCGCGGACCCAGGGGAGCGAAGGTGTCAAAACCCTTGCCCTTGCACCACTGACCGCCGCCCTTCTTCTTCTGCCAATCCCGGGCGCTGACGTCGTTGCCGCAGGTATAGCCCAGCACGTAATCCAAGGCATTCTCCACGCTCGCGTTCTTGCAGGCCTTGCCGATTACCACCGCCAGCTCGCACTCGTAGTCTACTTCCTCGCTCGCCAGTTTACGGGGCAGCTCGATAGGATCGCCCGGATTTTGCAAAGCATTGCGGCCCTTGATGAACAGCACCGGGTATTTCGGGATCGGCGCTCCGCTTTCTTCCGCGTGAAACTTGTAATTCAGACCGATGCAAAGAATGATCTCCGGAACGACTGGAGCCAACAACTTGGACACATCGGCGACGTCATCCGTAGCGTGATGCTCTCCGAAAATATCTCCTTCTATTCGGAAGGGCCCGCCGTCGCGCTCCTCACCGTAATGAATTTTTCCTGACGAATCTTGATATCTAATAATCTTCATTAAAATCACTCGTTGCCACAAACTAGCTTAAAGTATCCAAAATTGGCGAATGGCCAATGGTAGGGCTGCTTGTCCTTAAGCAGCCGGCGCTTGATCTGCCATTGCGGCTGACTGGGGACAGTCAGCCCTACCTTAAAACTCAGTGTCTTGAATTCGTTCACAGTCATCGGCGGCATTCTCAGCGCTTGCGAGCCAAGTACACACCATCGCCTACCGATAGCAAGCTGGCATCCACCCGCTCATCGTCCCGAATCTTCTCATTCAAGTTGCGGATGGCAACTGTATCCGCATCCGTAAATGAGGAATCCATCACCTGCCCTCCCCACAAGGCGTTATCCACGACAATCAATCCGCCCGAACGCAACAAGCGCAGACAAGCTTCGTAGTAGGAATCGTAGTTTTTCTTATCCGCGTCAATGAAGGCGAAGTCAAAACTCCGGCCGGATGAAATGATATAGTAGTCACCGCATCCTCAGGTACCAATGATCAAAAAGTCCTCGGACCCATACTTCGTCCAACAAGTTATTCTATGATTTTCAGATATTATCCGCTGGAATAGGCGTTGCTTCAAGCTTGAACTAAGTAAAAACACTTAATTTTGCAGTATCTCTAATGAGAGAGCCCCCAATTCGGGGTGATATACGAAAATCAGATAACTCCCCAATTACGTCAGATTAGCACTCGAATAGCTAGTCCTGCCCGCTCGGACGTTTTTCACTTCGCTTCCAACTCCCAAGCCTGCAGATCCAGGATCGCATCCTTAATCAGACCAGGACGGCGCCAGGGGACGAAGTGGTTGAGGCCATCGATGCGGCGGATGTCCAAGCGCTCGGCGCTCTTGAGAGCTTCTTCAACGTAGTCAGCATTGCCAGGCGAGACGAGTTCGTCTTCCATCCCTTGGATGACGATGGTCGGAGTCTTTATGCAAGGAAGTGTTTCAGCGAGCCATTTCAGTTCGTTTTCCAGCGGGTAGATTTCTTCGTTGCTGTGCACCCAGTCTTGAGAAAGGCTCCATTTGACGAGAGGGAACTTGGCTGCTTAGTTGTGCCATTGCCGCTTCTGTATTTCCGGGTCCATGTATGGGGCGACCAGTACGAGTCCTTTAACCAGGTCCGGATAGTCGGCCGCCATGCGAACAATCACCGGCCCGCCTAGCGAATGCCCCACGAGTATGGCGTTTTCCACTACACCTTCTTTCTGCAGAGCCTCGGCTATGCTCCGAGATTGCTCGCGCAGAGAGCGCTCGGGTGTTTTTGGTTCGCTCAAACCGAATCCCGGACGGTCCACGGATATCAATCCGCCTGCTTTCTTGAGATCCTCATCCATCAGAAAGCGCGAAAGCGCGCTCCAACTGCCCGGGGAACCGTGGACAAAAACGATGGTATCCGTCCCCTCGCCCACGGAGGCGAAGTGGATCTTACCCGGATCGGTTTCCTGGAAAATGAACTCTGGCGGCTCCTGCCCCTGGCGAGCGAATCGAATGGCGGCTTCTTCTTGGGTAATGCTAAACGAGGAGCAGCCATTGAATCCGGAACCGACGACTATGATCCCCAGTCCGATCACGACCAATCCGCCCAACCCAAATCCGAATACCCGCTTTTTCTTCATGGCCCTATATCGCTTACGATGGAAACGCGGAAGACGTTACACTCGATTGCGCCCCAACTATTTCCTTGATGGGGCCCGACCGGGCTGCGACTTGTTATGTTCAACGCGATCCTCATAAGCCGGATTCTCGATTCCGAGAGCCTCCATTTTCTTGAGGGCGCTTTCCACGAATTCCGGATTGTATTTCCCGCTGGTATTGAAGCCGGGGTATTTGCGCGTCGTGCTGTAGCGGGGATAGCTATCGAAAACTTCTCCAAACCCCAAAATCCGTGGATCTCCCCCTTTGCGAAGCTCGCTCTCCAAACGGGCTCCTAGCTTTTCTAGAATGGGACTATACTCGGGATTGGCCGCCAGATTGTTCAGGCAGTGCGGATCGTTCTCCTTGTCGTAAAGCTCCTCGAGAGGCCGCTGGCCGTAAGCCAATTTGGACAAACGAGAATTCATGTCGGAGAGCATCAACGTATGGGACGGGCTTCCATCGACATCCTTGTACTCGATCCCGGTTGGCGATCGTTCCGGATGCATGTTGCGTATGTAATTGTACTTCGCCGTGTGGATGGCCCGAATTGGATAGCCAAGATTGTCCTCCCGCGCGTGCGTGTGCCGCTCTCTGCCTGAAAGGACGAAGTTTCGCGTGGGATCAATCTTCCCCTCCGAGGAAGATTCCAAAAGCGGTACTAGGCTGCGTCCACTCATTTCCTCGGGAATCGGCGCGCCCGCCGCCTGCAGAAAAGTGGGAGCCAGATCGATCAAGCTGACGAAGTCATCGATAAAACGCCCTTCGTGCGCGATGCCCTTCCGCCAAGAGACGATCAGCGGCATATGCACGCCATACTCGTAGTTGTTGGCCTTGGCCCTTGGGAATGCCATCCCGTTGTCGGCAGTGACAACGACAATTGTATTATCCAATTCCCCGATACGCTCCAGCTGTTTCAGCATTCTGTCCAAGTGGGTATCGAACCACTCGATTTCGAATCCGTAATCAGCGACGTCTTCACGAGTCAACTCCGTCTCTGGCAGGAAGGCGGGAACGACAGTTTCGTCAGGATCGACTCCATTTCGCTTGCCGGAGCCTTGCTCGAATACGCGGTGCGCTTCATGAGCTCCGAACCAGAATACGAAAGGCGTTCTTTCCGGGCGAGCTTCCAGGAATTCTTCGAAGTTCTTCGCGTAGTCCTTGTCGGAAATTCCCGTGGCGGGCGGGTCTAGCTTGTGAATATTGAACTCGGGCCCGGCAGGGTTGCGATCTCGCTCAGGCAGCTTTCCTGGACCCCAAGGCTTGCCAGTGTACCCAGGAAAGTAGCCTTCCGCCTCCAAAAGTTCAGGATAAACCTTTAGATGCTTGGGAAAATTGGCTGCATGCGTTCCCGCTTCTTCGATTTCCCAAATGTATTTTCCGGTCAGCAAAGCCGCTCGCGAAGGGCTGCATCCCGGAGCGCTGCAATAGGCGTTGTTGAAAACGACGCCTTGTCTACCTAGGCGATCGAAGGTCGGCGTATCCATAAACGGCGAGCCGTAGATTCCCATGTGCTTCCAGGAAATGTCATCGCCAATGGCCAGAAGGATATTGGGCCGATCATCGGCAAATGAGGTTCCGACGATAGCTACTAGGGCAAAAAGGGATAGGAAGAGGCGGGTAGTCGATTTCATATATCCAGCATTCAGACAGTCTTTATTTTATTCCTGTAGGAGCGGCTTTATGCCGCGATCAACCTAAGGTCAATGGAATCACGGCATAAAGCCGCTCCTACGAGTTTCAGTTCATAATTAGATCACCACAATCCACCTCACCCGGCGCTCGCTTCCCACATCTCGTGTAATCGCTTCAAGTCTCGCTTCATGGCTGCGAAGACTTCTTTCTGCGGGATCTTGATTTTCTGGTCCCCATGCTCCGCTCCACCCAAATCGTATTCCAGGTGCAGAGACACAAGGGGCTTAATGCCATATCCTCTCAGGGCTTTGAAGTATCCTTGGAAATCAACCATTCCTTGGCCGAGGGGAACGTTTTGCGGTTTCCATACGCCGTTCTGCTTCTTCCAAGTGAAATCCTTGATCGGCATCGTTCGGATATGGCTCTGAAGATAGCTCAGTCCGAGCGACCAGGATGATCCGCCGTCTACCGACGCATGCCTAATATCATACTGGCAGCCCATCCATCTTGGATCGCGCCCTTCAAGCAGATGGGCCAAATCTGTGACGTAGGAACCAATCACTTTGCCCGCATGATTCTGGTAGGCCCCGTGCAGCCCTTGTTCGCGATTGAAAGCTTCCAGTCCGTCCAGCTCTTTTTGGCAGAACTCCAAATTCTGTGAAAGGCTATTTCCTTTTACCGGCCGGAAGTAACCCATTCGATAGTGAGTGAAGCCCAATTTAGCAGCGGTCTTCAATGACTGGATACCGTCCTTGTCATCCGTGCTCGTAATCCGCGAAACTAGCATCCTGGGAGCCATGCCCGCCCGTTTGATGGCATCGGCCGCTTTCGGAAGATCCTCCTCAGCCCGCTCCGGCAGCACGTGGCCGCCCGGCCGAACCGTGAGATCGACTCCATCGAAGCCCATTTCCGCGGTAGCTTCAGCCATGTCCTGATAATCTAGAAACTGCAGGTGCTTGGAGAATAAGTTGACATTCAGACGATCGGAACTGCCGGTTGCCGCTCGACTCGAACCCACCGCCAATCCCGCGATACCTAAAGCTGCTAGTTTACCAAATTCGCGTCGATCCAATTGCATGCTTCCACTTTTTCGAGAATCACTCCTCAGGGCAAGCCCCGAGCTTATCGACAATTCGCAATCACTCAACTCGCTTGTCCGTCGTATTCACTCTAACGAGGGACGCGAAGACAAATCTACACACCCTTGCAAACCCTTTAATAACCCGGGATGGACTGACTTTAGTAAAGCGGTACTTCAGCCCGCGTAAGTACAAGCTTGAATTGTCGCTCGCGGCCTAAAGCACCGCGCTACTGATATTGTTTTCGCGATCCGCAGAATGGGGAATTCGTAAACGCCCAGCACTTGACCCGCCCAGACCCGCCCCTTAGCAAACGTAATGGAAAGTGAATATCACTCTGCCCGAATCGTCGATGCCAGTCTCTACTTCTTGCCCGTCTCCATGCGGGTACCGCTGAAATTTGGCAATCAGGTGCTCACCCGGGTGATTTGCGCTCGGTGCTGCGTGAAGATTGAAGGCTCCGACGGATCTACCGCTATCGGCTGGGGTGAAACGCCTCTGAGCGTCGGCTGGGTGTGGCCAGCGCCAATTGATTACGAAGAGCGGGAATCGTCGCTGCAGGCATTCACGGAAACGCTCACTCGAAAATTCAAGAATTTCCCAGAAACCGGTCACGCCTTGGAAATCGGCCACGCTTTCATCGAGGGACGGCTCGCCCAGCTTCAAGATAACTTTAACGCTGGGCGATCTGCGGAAAGCGCACTACCCCACTTGGCAGCCCTCGTGTGCTTCTCCCCCTTGGACATCGCCCTGCACGATGCCTATGGGAACCTGCAGCAAAAGCCAATCTACGAGACCTATACCTCCGAATACTTGAGCAAAGATCTATCCGCCTTCCTGGAGCCGGCGGAACAGTTCAAAGGCAAATTCCCATCGGACTTTCTAGAACCCGCTCCCAACGAGCTGCCGGTCTGGCACCTCGTGGGCGGACTCGATCCCATTTCCGAAGATGAGCTCACTGGCGACGAACCGGACGATGGCTACCCAACATTACTCCGCGATTGGATCGATCGGGACGGCTTGAATTGCTTGAAGATCAAACTTCGCGGCGATGATGCGGATTGGGATTACCGACGTCTCGTCGCCATTGGAGAAATAGCCCAAGAAAAAAACGTCGAATGGCTCACCACCGACTTCAACTGCGCCGTAACCGATCCTGAATACGTCAACAACATCCTGGACCGACTACGTGACGAGCATCCCAGAACGTATCAATCTATTCTATACGTAGAGCAGCCCTTCCCTTACGATCTGGAGGCCAACCAAATCGATGTTCATAGCGTCAGCGCCCGGAAACCGCTTTTCATGGATGAAAGCGCCCACGACTGGAAACTCGTCCGGCTCGGCCGAGAACTAGGCTGGACAGGGGTCGCTTTGAAAACCTGCAAGACCCAAACCGGAGCTCTATTGAGCCTTTGCTGGGCCAAAGCGCAAGGCATGACACTTATGGTTCAGGATCTGACTAACCCTATGCTGGCTCAGTTGCCTCACGTTCAACTAGCGTCTCATGCTGGCACCATCATGGGAGTGGAATCGAACGGTATGCAGTTCTACCCAGAGGCTTCCCTGTCTGAACAAGCCGTCCACCCGGGCATTTATCAACGCAGGAACGGTATCCTGGATTTGAGTACAATACAAGGAACCGGCTTTGGTTATCGGGTGGAAGAAATCGAACGCGATCTTCCCGAACCCACCGTAAGCGTCGAGTAGGGTTTTGAATGCGAGGCAGGGCCGATTGCCTGTCTCGCCCGTAGCCTTGGCGAGGGCGGATCCCCAATCGACAGTGGTTCGATGGCATCGATTGTTGGAGCGGGATTATCCCGCGATCCAGTTCAACGCTATATCGAAGCCATCACGGGGTAAACCCGCTCCTACATTGCGGCTGAAATTAGCCCAATCCCCAATAGACGGCCGTGGCTCGCCGGCATCGGCTGATTGGGGACAATCAGCCCTACCTTTCAGTAGAAATACAGGCAAGATGCCTATTCTACTCTTCGAGATCGACCCCTCTACTGCTTCGCGTACCGCTCGAAGGCTTGGGCGATGCGAGCTCGATTCTCATCGCCTTTGTGGAAAATGATGCGGTGCTTCAATAGAACGCGCGTGCCGTTAGCCAATGTGAAAGTGATATCTTCGCGGGACTTATCTAGGGAATTGAATCCGAACGCGTTCGCGGTGAACAGGCCATAATCCCTGACATGCCAAGGCGTCGGGTGATTAAAACTGGATGGGTGATTCAAGATGGCGATACCTACACGTTCGCCATCCATCAGCCCATTGTAATCTACCCAGGTTGCTCGCTTACTCCATGTATCCCCATCTCGGATACCTTCGCTATTGATAATGGTCCCACCCTTGCCTGTTTTCAGGTCCAATATGGTTGGAATCCGGACGCAAAGACCGGCATCCTTGATATCTCCCAGTTCGATATCACCGTAGCTGGCGATCAAGCTGATATCGAAATCGATAATCAACTGGGATTTGGTCTTTCGGAAGATCATCGTCCGCTCATCGGAGAGCAGCTTTTTCCCCGAACTGCCGACGTAGTCGTTTTTGGTCTTTATCAGCGCCCGATTCTCATTGGCATCGAGCTTCGAGAATTCCCGATGGACCGTACGTCCGATTTTAGCTAGCGCCCTATCAAGCCGCTCCTTTGTCCAGTCTTCGCGACTCGTGTAGGTCTTGCTTTCCGTCCAGGTATCGAACCCGCCCATATTCTGATGGCCAAACCAGATGGAACGATGGTGAGGATGGTCTTGTCGTTCGCCGTCTATATCTTCCATTGGATAGGCCCGGGTCATGGGCATTCCGTTTGGCCCAATTACCGGCCACATGTAGGGCTTGTTAGCCTGGTCGACTATATAGTTGGTGACGAGTTCTCCGTTGTGCTTAATCGCGAGCCCCGAGGAAGTCTCTTCAATGGTAAAACCGGTATCCGCAGTGGCTTGATGCAGAACAGCGGCAGATCCAAACAGGGCGACGAGGGCGAAAAGCGTTTTCATAAGCGATCGATTCTTGAGGGATAGAAAATGGTGTAATCCGCATTAATTGGACAAAATCCGTCAATTGCCAGCTCCAAAGGCATTTCTACGGTGGTCTGCCATCTCCGCGCTTTACCTTCGCGCAAATCCGCCAAATATAAGCTGCCTGTATTTAAATTCGATTCCCCCATTTATGAAACGATTCCTTGCCCTACTTGTAGCCGTTTCCGCAGCCCTGAGCTCCTTCGCTGACGATCGTCCAAATGTCATCTTCATACTCGTCGATGACATGGGCTGGTCCGATCTCGGTTGCTACGGAAGCGAAATCGATACTCCTAACATCGATCAATTGGCACAAGACGGAATTCGCTTCACGCAAATGTACAACACCGCGAAGTGCTTTCCTTCCCGGGCCTGTTTGCTAACCGGCGTTTACGCCCAGCAGAGCGGAATGGATGAATCGCACGGCGAGATGAGAAACGCAGTCACGCTTGGCGAGGTCTTGCGTGACGCTGGCTACCGCACACTAGCCTCGGGAAAACACCATGGAACTGAAAATCTCTACGACCGCGGTTTCGATCACTACTACGGATTGCGGGATGGATGCTGCAATTTCTGGAATCCGGGATTCCAACGACCAGGCGAGCCCGAACCTGGCCACAAGCGCATCCGATACTGGTGCATCGACGAAAAAACTTATTACCCCTACACGCCCGAGGATCCGAATTTCTACGCGACAGACGCCTTCACCGACGCCGCCCTGGAATGGTTCGACGAGCCAGAAACGAAGAAAAAGCCTTTCATCCTATATCTCTCTTACAATGCGCCGCACTATCCGCTCCACGCCTGGCCAGAAGACATCGCTAAATACGAGGGCGTCTACGACGAGGGCTACCAAGCGATTCAGGAAAGTCGCTACCAACGACAAGTAGACATGGGTCTTGTCGATCCGAAAAAGAATCCGCTGGTTGGGAAGCCGCAAGCCCGCGACTGGAATACGCTGAGCGACGCAGAGAAAGTGACCGAGTCTAAGCGCATGGAAATCTATGCCGCCATGCTCGATCGCGTCGACCAGAACATCGGCAAAGTGCTCGAGAAACTGCGTCAGCAAGGCCGTCTCGAAAATACCATGATCTTCTTCGCATCCGATAATGGGGCCTGCGCCGAGGAAACCGGGGCTAAAGTGGTTTCTATGACGCCCGAAGACGCTGGCAAAGTCGCCAGCTTCGATACTGTGGGAGAGGATTGGGCCATCGTCCAGAATACCCCATTTCGCTACTACAAGAACTACAGTCATGAAGGCGGGATCTGCACCCCATTCATCGCCTATTGGCCAAAGGGGCTGAAAAAACCCGGCAGTTTCAACCGCGAACCCGCACACTTTATCGACATTATGGCGACGGTAGTCGATGCCGGAAAAGCAGCGTATCCGAAATGGCATCACGGAACAAGCATCACTCCTATGCAAGGAGTTAGCCTATTGCCAGCGTTCAAGGGCAAATCAATCAAGCGAGGCAAGCCTCTTTTCTGGAAATGGAAGCAAGGAGCCGCCATCCGAGACGGAAACTACAAAGCGGTTCGTTGGGGAGACGACTGGGAACTCTACGATATTTCCAAGGACCGGAACGAATC
Source organism: Opitutaceae bacterium (assembly GCA_002694885.1). Lineage (GTDB taxonomy): Bacteria > Verrucomicrobiota > Verrucomicrobiia > Opitutales > Opitutaceae > Pelagisphaera. Next base: position 20,709 of record NZNM01000155.1, read on the forward strand.
GCGAAACCTGGCGGCCAAGGAGCCCGAGCGGCTGGCCAATCTTGCCAAGCAATGGGAAGATTGGCATGCTTCCGCCAAGATCAGCGATTGAAGCGGAGATTAAAAAAACTCTTTCAGGTAGCGGGCGATCTCCGAGCGACCATTAACCTGGAATATTTGTGGGCGCTCGGAGATCGCCCGCTACCAAATTCCGCATTCTCGAATTGCTGCCTGTGTTACCCTAATCCACATCCACGCCGAAATAGTCGACGGCGTTCTGGTAGCAGATTCGCCGTACCATATTGCCAACGAGATTCATGTCGTCGGGCAATTCACCGTTTTCCACATCAGCGCCGACCAAATTGCACAGAATGCGCCTGAAATATTCGTGCCTTGGATACGATAGAAACGAACGGGAATCGGTAAGCATACCGACAAAATGCGGAAAAAGCCCCAGATTGGACAAAGCATTCATTTGGGCGATCATCGCCTCTTTCTGATCCGAGTGCCACCAACCGGTGCCGAGCTGCATTTTACCAGGAGTTTTGCCGTCCTGAAAATTGCATAGCATCGCCATAACCGCGTAGTTGTCGGTCCAATTCAAATTGTAGACGACCGCCTTTGGCAGCTGATCCGTTGATTCAAGGCTGTCGAAAAACTGTCCTAGCTTTCCAATTTGAGGAATGTCTGAAATCGAATCGAATCCAGTATCAGCTCCCAGCTCTTTGAATTTGCGGGAATTGTTGTTTCGCAGAGCTCCGATGTGGAGTTGCATCGCCCAACCCTTCTCCGCATTCCATCGGCCAATCTCGCGCATAAGATAGAAACCGAATTGCTCTTTTTCGTCTACAGTAGCCGCTTGATCGTCTCGAGCATTCTTGAAAATCGCTTCTACCGACGCCTCATCGGTTTCCGCGAAGAAACACCGCTCGATTCCATGGTCGCTCAATCGGCCGCCCATTTCATGAAAGAAGTCATGGCGACTCTTGAGGGCAGATAGAAAATCCCCCAGAGACTTGATCGGCGCGCCGCATACATCCGCCAATTTATCCACCCAGGAATTGAATTGGCCCGGGGCATCTACCAGCAGGCCTTTGTCCGGTCGAAAAGTGGGAACGACTTTCGTACCCAATCCCAGCGATACTATCGACTTGTGGTGCTCCAAAGCGTCTGTCGGATCATCCGTCGTCCCAACCATCTTGACCTTGAAATTCTTCAAGATGCCTTGAGCGCTGAGGTCCTCAGACTTTAAACGCTCATTACCCGCTTCCCAGATTTCTTTAGCTGTATCTTCGCTTATGACAAGATCGATATCGAAGTAGCGCTTTAGTTCCAAATGGCTCCAATGATAGAGCGGATTGCGCATCGTATTCGGAACAGTCTTACACCAAGCTACAAACTTGTCATACGGATCCGCATCGCCCGTAACCAGGGGCTCTGGCACGCCGTTGGCTCGCATCGCTCTCCATTTGTAATGATCCCCTTCCAGCCAGATCTCGAACATGTTCGCGAATCGGCGATTTCCAGCCACATCTTCTGGTGGCAGGTGGCAGTGATAGTCGAATATCGGCTCGTCTTTCGCGTGCTGGTTGTACAATTCTTTGGCTGCATCGTTTTGCAGCATAAAATCGTCGTTGATAAACGTCATGGTCTCGAGTATCGAACCAGGTTTTGCGAAGTCCAGCCGCAATGCCCGTTTTCTGTTACCACGGTAGCGAACCAAAAACCAAAATGCCTCAATCCCGCTTTACCATCAGACCATACCAAACCGACGATGTTGACGCCATATACGATGCCGTCAACGAGTCTAGGCTTCATGTATCCAAATGGATGAATTGGTTAACTTCAGATTACTCAAGAGAGACCACGGAAGAATGGGTTAAACTGTCTTTGTCCGCATGGGAATCGGGAGACGCTTACGAACACCTAATTGTCGACGAGTATTCGCAAGAAGTTGTAGGAGCTTGCGGATTAAATCATGTCAACAAGATCGATCTCGTTTGCAATTTAGGCTATTGGATTAGCAAGAGTTATCTCGGCCAAGGGGCCGCGGTAGAAGCGGTGAAACAGATTAGCGACTTCGCTTTTGAGGAAATCGGATTGGTTCGACTAGAAATCGTAGTCGCGGAAACCAATCTCAACAGCCAACGCGTAGCTGAAAAAGCCGAGGCCATCGAAGAGGGGTTGCAACGGGCTAGAATTCGCATCCACGGAGTTTCGCATGATGCTCGCATGTACGCGCTGATCAATCCTGGGGCAAAGCGCTATCGATAAAGGCTCTAGTCATCAACGATGGTCCGCGTTTTGAGTCACACAAGACCGGGGGCAATAGCTCGAGAACGCATCTTCCTGGCGAACGTTCGAATTGACTAGCCAATGGTAGGGCTGGTTGTCCCCAACCGGCCGAATCCCTCCTCTTCTATCTACGGCGGCTGCTTGAGGACAAGCAGCCCTACCATTTGCCAGAGCGAGATTTTCTAAAGTTAGGGAGGACCGGCTTGGTCCTCCAAATTTGGATAGAATCTTAGAGGACCGAGCCGGTCCTCCCTGCCCAAAATCGAACGACTACTTGAGCTGGTTATCAACCCTTTCTCGCTACATTGAAATATCGCCAATCAATTCGCTGAATTGGCTGTATCCAGAAAGCCGTTCCTCCGCTATTCGGCATACTTCCGCTGACGCCAACCCTGTATTCTCGGCTAAGAATATTATGTATGCCGCCACTCCTTGAGCGAATCGCAATTGCCCTTCATCACTAATTGAATAGAACCGCTGCCTCTGACGGTAACCAGCGGGGGAGTGATCACCCAGAGCCGACTTTTCTGCTTCCCCATCGGCAGCCAGCAAATAGAGGAAATTGTATTCAAACCAGAACATGTGATCCGGGTTCGGGGCAATCGATTGCAAGGCGGCACGAACAGTCGCTTTTGATTCGAAAATTTCGATCGGTCGCTTTTCCAGCTTCAAGGCGTCTTCGATAAACTCTCGGGCCATTTTACGCTCGGTCTCTGAATCGCTGAACGCACCAGCTATAGCCAATTCTTTTGTGAAGCTGTACCAGTCCTTCCAGAGCGATTGATCGTCTGGGTCGTTCGATTTCGCCAAGGCTACACCCATCTCGTACGTGTAGCGCCCACTCGTTTTAATCTCGAGCTTACCTCCCGTGACACGACCCATCACCTGATAGTTCTCTGCCGATTTCCCAGAACCCGAATGAAAGCCAATGCTAACATGGAAAGCCTGGCAAACGGACCATTGACTCTCCACTAGTTTCTCCAGCTCTTCGTTATCTGGGTAAGGCATATTCTTTTGGAAACCGAAGGCCGGCGCCACGAAGTCTACTGGCATCTTCATCTCTTCGCAAAGGGACAGCATGACCGCAGTCGTTTCCGGGGTCGTCAAGCCAGGCAGTTCGTCAATCGAAAGCTCCCTCAGGTACTTGCGTCCCACCTCAGTGGAAAACGCATTCTCGCGAGCCGATCGGTACTTCCGGTCCCGCTCTTTCATTTTTTGCATCGAAGGCCAAACGTACCGCAACAACGTATTCAATTCTTCACTATTCAGATTGATACCAGCTTTGGCAACGCGACTAGACACCCTAGAGACCAGCTCCGCTCCAATTTCGGATTCCACATAAGCTTGGTTCTCATCAGCAGACTCCACAAGTTCGGTCTGAGCCAACTCCGGAGACAGGTCGAAGGTAATGTAGGAAGCGAATAAGCATCCTGCCACCAGCGCGTCTTCACGGTCGTCAAACTTTCCCCCGATCGGCTGGTGATCCGCATTAAAACTCCAAGCGATTCGATTCTTGTGAAATCCAGTTTTCAGCTTCGCCAATATGCACCCATGACTCATGCCTTCGACCGATTGACCCTGATGACCCTCGGGAACGCTCGTTCCAATGAACGGAAACGGCACGGTATCCAAATTATCGGCAAGCATTACGTCCACGTCGAATACCAGTTCCCTAGGAATGCTGTTTTGGTTAGCGGTCATTCCCAAGCCGAGATTAGCCATCGCCCAATCTACTCCCGGCCAATGCAAAGTAGTAAACCGGGCCCCGATTCCCAGAGTCGACTCTCCTAATTGAGCTCCGGCCGTAGGAAATATCGCGTTATCTGGATCGCTTGCCTGAACCAGATTTTTCATGGCGATCAGGTTTTCAAAGGTGGCCGGAAAATAGGTCGCCTCTCCAATCTGGCAACCGTCCTCTAATCCAAAATCTGTCGACTCAGCGGCAGCCCCTTGGAATCGCCATGCGATATCCCCATTGGCATCTTCGACCAAATTCCATTCGCCAGCTGCGGTCTCAAACGAACTCTGGGGATAGGAAACAATCCCGACGCCACTTGCAAGATTGGCTTTCAATTCTTCCCAGCTCAGGCAGAAGTCCTGGCTTATGCATGGATTGTTGGCGATTCGAATTCCATTCGAAGTGAGAAACTGGTTTATGGGCTTCATTCAGGAGAGCGATAGTTAACTATATGAGAGGAACCGGACACAAGGCGAAATCACCAAGGTAACATCGCTGAATTTCCGAGACGAGGAAAGCGCAAATTCGTCCGGTCTTTTACCCTCCCCACCGATGGTCTAACTGTTTGTAATTGCCATTCAACGACAATTGGGCGCTATCCCATCACAATCATAGCGAGCATCCTCAAAGCATTGAAAATGGCAACCTGCCCATAGTCCAACAATGGACTTGCTCTGAGCCGAGAGTCTAGGCAATGTTCTCGGACGATTTCTTACGCCCGACCACCTTTTTTGGGTCCCAGAACTTAACTTCATATTGTCAAAAAATCATGCCTCTAATTGAAACTAACGGAATTCAAATGAACTACGAGGAACGCGGATCTGGCGAACCGCTTGTCCTCATTATGGGAATCACGGCTCCCGGAGCTGTATGGGAAGTTCACGCCGAACACTGGAGCTCAAATTATCGCTGCATTATGGTGGACAATCGGGGTATCGGTTTGACGGACAAGCCTGAGGGAGACTACTCTAGCGCCATGATGGCCGATGACTACGCGGGTCTTATGGATGCCTTGGGAATCGAGTCCGCAAAGGTGGTGGGCGTTTCCATGGGGTCGATTATCGCTCAGCAGTTGTGCCTGCGCCATCCCAGTAAAGTTAAGAGCGCCGTGCTCATGTGTCCCTGGGCCCGCTGCGACCGCTACGCCAAATCCATTTTCGAGCACATGAAGGCATGCTTCGCCCATTTCTCGCCAGCTCAGTTCATGGAATGGATACAGCTCCTAATCTTCACCAAGCCATTCTGGGACAATGACGAGGCCCACGCCAGCTTGCTAGAGGGTCGTCATGGGTTTGCCCATGCTCCAGCCCCACAACCGCTGCATGGCCTCGAAGGGCAAGCCGCTGCTTGCATGAACCACGACGTCGTCGATCAACTAGGAAATATCTCTCAACCTTGCCTGGTGATCGGCGGAAAGGACGACATTTTCACACCCATGTGGATGGCCAACGAAGTCGCGGGCGGGATCCCCAATTGCGATACCCATTTTTATGATGATGCGGGCCATGCCTTCCATTTCGAAAAACTCGATGATTTCAATCCCCGTATCCTCGAGTGGCTAGAAGCTCATTGAGAGAGCTTCTCATGTGATCTGGTCGCGGGCGATCTCCGAGCGCCCACGTTGACTTAACGTCGCTTGGCGGTCGGTCCAGGAATCCGCCATACGCGTCATTCTATCAACACAATGGAAGAATTCTCGTTTCTTTGAGGCATACCAGGAGCGGGTTTATCCCGCGATTATGCTAGGGCCATTCTGAAGCTATCGCCCCGACATATCGGGGCTCCTACGCTCGACTACAACTTAAGTTGACGCGCATACGCATTCGTGGGAAGATCGCTCCTTCTGGACGACGAAATCGGTTTGGTGTATCCAACCCGCAGGCGACCGACCTCTTCATTGATGACCAACAAGCAGCTCACTCACTTACGCTCCTTCATCGAAGCCCGCATAGAAGCTATCGAAGCATCATTGGCGGAAGACGACCCCGAATCGAAACCAGTAGCCCCCGACGTAGCCATTGGGCGTCTTTCCAGACTGGAATCGATGCAATCCCAGCAAATGAATCTAGCCCAGCAAAGACGCCAACGAGAGGAGCGGGAACGCTTGCAAAACGCTCTGGATCGAATCGAAAAAGGAATCTACGGGACCTGCGCCTACTGTTTGTCTCCCATTTCCTACGAACGGCTCGAAGCTATGCCCGATGCCGTCGTCTGCATGAGCTGCGCTCGGTAGCGGCCGCGCGGTCGAGTAAATTTTCCAGGAATACGGAACTTCACAGACTTGTTTAACGCCCCTTCAGAACATTAGCT
>NZNM01000156.1 GCA_002694885.1 Opitutaceae bacterium
ATATCAAGGTTCCATTGATTGTCTGTTAGTCGATCACCCGCCTGTACCACGACGACCTTCCTGACGCCATTAGCCTTGGCTACGGGAATAAAGTTTTCAGGCATGGACTCTCGGAAGAGAGTCGAGTCATCTTTCGGAGGCCAAGGAATGCCATCCTCGCGGTGAATATCGTAAACGTGAACGTGTGTATCAACTACTTCTATACTGCTTTTTTTGAAAGAATTACAGCCGATGCAGAATAAAAGCACGGGGAGTATAGGCGTTAATAAAAAGTTCTTAAGAAACATATCCCAGCGTATTTCAACCTCGCACAATCTGGCAAGGGCGAACGACCACACACACATTAACCGTGAGAATGAATTATAGGGTGCAGGTTTTAATCCTCAGAAGCGGTTAACTTCCATCTTAAAAGGGTAAATTAAGCAAAGTGAATGTCGCCAGCTAATTTGGATCTTCAATAAATATGTACCGCTCAAGCCTAGAGACTTCTCTATCGCTCACGTATTTGCCGATTTCGCTACGAAACTCCTGTATGGAATTGTAGGGACGATATTCTTCGAATTCGTGAACCATCTTGCGACTTATGCCAGGAATGCTCATGAAAGCATTTGATGAAGCCGAGTTCAGGTCCATGGGAACGAAAACGTATTGTTCGAAACGGACGACTTCTTTGTTGTCGACGTACTTCCCGATTTCCCGTCGAAATTGATTGATCGAGACATATGGCCGATACTCCTCAAATTCGTGCTTTATTTTTCGACTAATTCCTGGAACAAGCCCCAACTCTTCATCGGATACCGTATTGAGGTTAATCGGGAGAAAAAGTTTAGTCCGCAAGTTGTCTCTCGCTTCTAAAGATAGATACCTTTCTATAATCTTTTCAGTATTTAGATTAGAGGAAATCGGCCTGGCCTCAAATATACTTTTGACGATCGCAGGCGTCATTCCTTTGAGTGCCATTAACTCTTCCTCTGTTGCCAGATTTGGATTCAATACATTACTATTTTCCCCGACTTGAGAAACGCCCGAAGGCAAACAACTAATTAGAAAAATTACGGTAATTGGTTTCGTGATCTTAATCATTATACATGTGAACAGTTCTTCCAAAGGATACCAATGAAGATAGTGATAAAATAGTGAAAGAATTTATTCAAATTTTCTACCCAAAGAGGGATAAAAATAACTCCAAGCGGGATTATTGTTTATGAATTTTTATCGAATTTCTTCTTTGCCGCCTTTGCTCACTACCATTCTTCGATGGAGCTTTAATAAGGTACGCATTTGATTTCAGAATTAGCTCCCAACGCTATTTTACGTTTAAGCATAGGGCTCCAAGATTTAGTTGAAATACATTGCACTCAATTGTAACTCTTTATTAAGTTTTAATCTATGAAATGTTTGATTCCAATCATTATTATAGTAGTTGCCTCTCTCGGACCTAGCCATCGTCTCGGGGCCACCGAGGATGCTAATGATTTTATTGGGCCGGTTCTTGCAGCAGCAGATAGCGGAAATGCAACTGCCCAAGCTTTGGTAGGTACGATGTACTATTACGGGTATGGATTGAACCAGGATTACAAAAAAGCTTTTTTTTGGTATAAATTAGCAGCAGAATTTGGAGAGGTCTCAGCCCAAGCGACACTTGGCCGAATGTACTATCTTGGTCATGCTGTCCGCCAGGACCTTGTTCAGGCTCATAAATGGTACGATATTGCATCGATAAATGGACACGAGGACGCGGGGAGCTACAGGCATAGAGTGTCGGAAAAAATGTCCCATGATCAAATCATCGAAGCCCAAGAATTAGCTGCTTCCTGGATTTACAAATTCAAAAACTAGAGTTTCAGCCGTTCACTGCTAATCCAATAAGTTGTGACTAACGATCGATGTGAGCCGACAAAAAATCGCTACTTAGTGCGACCGAGGGGCCAAAGCTCGGAGATTCGATTCCAATATTTTCTCCAACTTGGCTCCAACTCCCAAAACTGTATCTGTAAACCTTAGCATGGTAATCGAATGATATGTTCCCGTCGAATGAATGGGCCGAGAAAGCAACAACTGACCCATCCTCGCTTAAAGCTATACTTTCGCCGAATTCCCATGCATTACCCGCGATAGGATTGCCGAGGATCCTCCAATCGCCAAATTCATAGAGGTAGACTCTTATCCGGTCAGATATACGGGTCGAAGCCGCAAGCACCTTTCCATCGCCGCTCAACTCGACGGAATCTACATGCCTTACGATTGAAACCTCGCCATTGATTCTGCCCCCTAAATTAGCCCATTCCGCATATCCCAATTGTAAAACTATTAGGAGTTTAAATGGAGCCGCCCATCGGAGTCGAACCGACGACCTATTCATTACGAGTGAATTGCTCTACCAACTGAGCTAGGGCGGCGTCCAAGTTGCGGGATCCTGCAAGCGGGCAATTGAAAAGCAAGCGGAAAACGATTAGCCTTATTGCGGCTTCGAGTGACTATTTTCTCGAACTTGTGAGGAACTCCAGCAACCTCTCAAGGCAAAGACTTAACGCTGCGTGATCTCAGACAAAAAATCCATACGCTTTCATTGCCAAAACATCCACCTCGACTCAGGCGAGTTCGCCAGCGGCGAAGTCAGCTGCACTCCCGGAGAGCCCATGGAAGTTTTCCTGGGAGAGGAAACCTCCGCCAGTATTAAGCTTCCCGATACGGCTCATTTGGCTCTGGGCCGAGTCGACCCCCACGTCCATTTCCGGGAGTCAGCTATACCCTCGCCCGAAGAGCATGCAGAGCACGGACCCACTGAAATCGACTACCAATCGCTCGTCGACAATATCCGCAAAGCGAATAGCGGCTATTCAGTTAGATCCGGCTGCTTGTCCGCCCTCAAAGGCGGTGTCAGTATCGTCGGAGCAATGGGCAACACTCCTTGGGGTCCGGTGGGGCCCTACCGGCATCAACGGACTCAAGAGCATTACGACAAGCAGAGCCTGGTTCCGATCATTGTTTGGCCTCGCATGGAACCTGGAGCCGCTCCCATACCTGGACATGAGGGGAAAGATTTCGGGTCGACCTTTGGGGGATCAGGTCTCACGGGCCAGATACGAAAAGACATGTATGTCTTATGGAAGGGTGAATCGGTCTCCTATCACAATGATCAAGTAAGAGCCGATGAATCCATTGAAGCCTTCAGGGATCGGCTCCATCCTGACGAACGGCTCCTGCACCACCAATATTTCGATGGCTCTACCGTCTTGGCCTGCCAGAAAGAAACCATGGATATCGCCGAATCCGCAGGCGTATCCAGTTTGCTCGCGCGCCATATTCCAAACGGTTCCGCCCTCAAGCAGATTCTCGATCGGTCTAAATTGGCGTCATTCAAACTCCCCGCAGAAATCGGTTTAGACTACATGTACTGGAATCAAGATCGACTATTGCAGCAAAAGAGAGAAACCGCTCTTATAAACTACCGCCGGCCCGCCCACCCAACTCGAGAAGATCAATTGGCCCTAATAGAGCTTACGCTTGAGACCGTCCGCGATGGATACGCGATTTTCTTCGGTAGCGATCACGCGCCCCATTCACGGGAAGCCAAGGAGTTCCACAACGGACTACCTGGTAGCCCAGGAACCCGCAATATCGAGCACAGCCTGCAATTCTATTGTGAGTTGGTGAACCATTATGGCTACACCTGGCCAGACATAGATCGACTGGCTTCTATCAATCCAGCCAAACATATCGCCCAATTCTACAAATTCCCCTACGAAATCGGCGCCTTGAAAACCGGCGCTATGGCCAATTTGGCCATCTTCGATCCGGAAGTCCCCTACCAAGTGGACGAAGCGGCCTTGGCCTCCGAGCTCGAGGATCCCGAGTATCACAGCGCCATGACTGGCGAGAAAAGACTACGCGGCCAATCGCTTTTCACCGTCTCCAACGGTCGAGTCTTCCAGGTCGATAATGGCATTAAGGCCCTGAATTAAAGTCATTTGCCTTCATCAACTCAATTTCGCGAAAATGATCATTGACGGAAGAGGCCGCCCTTCTATTGTCCGAAGGCTTTTCTAGGAACTGCCTAGAAAGAAAGGCGGGGCGAGATAGCTCAGTTGGTAGAGCAGAGGACTGAAAATCCTTGTGTCCCCGGTTCGATTCCGGGTCTCGCCACCACTTTTAAGCAACTAATAAAAAGTAGCTTGCGGCCCTTTTTCTGCACTTCAGATACCCCCCTAAATCATCGATGGGGAACTGATGGGCCATTTTTTCAGCCGATTTCCAAAGAAGACCCGCAATCATCCAGCTCCTGTGTGATGAAGATTCGGGGACACAAGCTGGTAATCTTAAGCTGAACTCCTAGTCATACATCGCAGATCCGATCCCTTCATGGACAAGAGTTCCCTCACTGAAACCGATATCCGAACAAAGTTTAACATACCTGCTATCCTCGCAAGTGGGTGGGACACTGAATATCAGATCCGAGAGCTTTCGTTCACGCGAAGCCACTGCTTTGTGAAAGTCGCTCGCTTCTTTTAGGACGCGGAATGCGAGGTCCATGCAAACCTAATTTTTCAGGTGATGTAATAGAAAATCTACATCGCTGCTGAACTTTGGGGATGCACCCGGATACTTGAGAACCACTTCCACGCCCGATTGGAGAAGCCTTTTCTCCATGGCGAGACCAAAATTAACATGGTGGATTATCCAGCCCCTCGCGCGTCTTATATCATTTGGCATCTTTGAAGATGGAGCCATCCCGTAGCTCATAAATGTCGGAGGGTCGCTTCCATCTATGTGATTGATTATCGAGAGCTCGTTTAGTATTGCCCTTTCCTCGATCTTTGAATATGTGCCAGCTCTCCGGCCGCTATGAAATTCCCGCCTATATCCCGGTATGTTGTCTACCCACCAATCGAAATCCAAGGTGGACTGACCACCATTAAGCGCCACTGCCATGAGCTTTGTTGACTCTCGTTCAAGCGGATCATCGCTTTCAGGATCAGCCAGGTCATTGCCCCAACCGAGATAGGCGACCAGCTGGGCTCCTGCCGAGCCGCCAAAAGCAGCAATTCTCGATTTATCCAGCACCCACTCGTCCGCCTTGCTCCTAATAAACTGAAGCGCGCTCACTACATCCTCGTGTGGTGCCGGGAAATAGGCGTGCTTCAGAAAGCGATATTCCACAGACGCAAAGTGGATATCCGCGTCTAAATAGCGCTGAATTTTGGCATTGGGAACCTTGTCATGGGACCCACCCGTAAAGCCGCCGCCATGTATGTATATAACTAACGGAGCCGGCACATCAGTCTCTGCCTGCCAAAAATCAAGCACTTGGTTAGCATGATCCCCGTAAGCTACATTCTCAAACGTCGCTTCAGGACCAGTTTTTTCAACCTGGGCTGCTAGAGTCGTCGCAACCAATCGCACAAGGGAAGAGAAGCGAACTGAGGCCAATAACGAAAAAAGTTTTAGCATCTGAATCCACAATACCCCGCCACTTTCCAACGCAAGCAAATACGGTCCGAAGCTCGCTAAAACGAGATCACTGATTATGTCTCAACACCCTGGCGAAGAAAGCTTCCCTCCTTAGCTCCATCAGGTCGAGCTTTGCCTAAAGGTTCGATGGCCCGCGCCATAGCCAACTAGCCCAACCAGCGACAAATGATAAGCTACCTCGAATCTACAAGCTGGAGAAGCTGGACCCCAAAGGACTGCCGAGGCAATACGCACGCTTTGGATCCTGCAGATGCTTGAGGGCTGCTTCTTCAGACGCTTCAGGTTTTACAGCGATCACGGTTTCTGCTCCAGTTGCGAGAAAAACTGGCTTTTGCTCTACCTTCGCAGCCTCTCTACTGCAACTGCAGAGGGACAATAGAAGCATCATGGTGATTATAAGGGTATCCAGCTCTCCCATTGGGATCGCGGTTCACTGTATTCTCAAATTGCTCAGCTGTTTATTTGTCCCTCGGTGCGGGATGGGAATTCTTGAGCTCGTAGGGCCCTACCGACCAGTGACGCCCCCTGCCAATTCCTAAACTTACCACTAAGTTTGGTTTGAACCAGCGAGTCAGGGCGGCAAGTATCCAGGCTTCCTATTCCACCCAATTTACCCGGCGAAGATCTCGTTGAACCCCAAAATGGTCGACGATCTCTACCGACCGACCCATTTTTCCATGAAGATCACACCCAAGAAAACTCAGCTATTTTCCATAGCCACGGCTCTTTGCTGTCTCTGTTTATGTCCCTACTTTGCAGATGCAACGCCAACCTTGGAAGATCCAGCATCCGTTGGTATATCGAAAAATAGACTTGAACGCATCGGGACAGTAACCCAGCAGTATATCGATGACGGCTATATTTCCGGAGCGGTAACTTTAGTGGCCCGCAAGGGGCGAGTGGTTCATCTGGAAGCCCAAGGCTATCGAGACATCGCAGCCAAGCTCCCGATGACAGCCGATACCGTTTTCTCGATCGCATCGATGACGAAACCCATCACATCCACGGCGGTGATGATGCTTTGGGAAGAAGGGCTTCTCGAGTTGAATGATCCCGTGGACCAATTTCTTCCTGAGTTCAAGAATGCGATGTTATCCTCTACCGGCGACATAACGGGAAAGACGGGAACGCTCGTTCCGCCAAAGTCCCGGATGACCATTCGCCAATTGCTATCTCATACTTCCGGGCTGGCGGCGAGCGGTCGCAATCCGAGCAACGCCTACTACACGAAGCATGTCCGCACCTCCCCGCTCGGGGACACTATCGAGGATTGGGTTAAACGGATCTCCCAACTTCCGCTCACGAACCAGCCTGGCGAGAAATGGGTGTATTCACATGCTACTGACGTTTTAGCCCGGGTCGTAGAGGTCGTTTCAGGTATGGAATTCGGCGAGTTTCTAAGAGAGCGGGTATTCCTTCCCCTGAGAATGAACGACACCGCTCACTATCCGGGCTTATCTCAAAAAGATCGATACGCCAAGCTGTACTCTCCGCAAGAGGGAGGCGGTATCGCCGAGTTCGTTCCTCCCTCAAACGAGGGCAATTCTCTAGACCTTGAAAGAGGTGCCGGTGGACTCACCTCTACCGCATTGGATTATTTCCGATTTTGCCAAATGCATCTCAACGGCGGGGCCCTTGACGGCAAACGACTTTTAGGCCGAAAGACGGTAGAACTAATGATCCAAGACCACGTAGGGGATTTTCAACGACCAGGGAAAGGATTCGGCCTTGGCTTCGCGGTTTACGAGGATCGTGGAGAGGCAGGCGAGCCAATGACCGAGGGAACCTACTATTGGGGAGGTGCGTACGGCACTCGTTTCTTCATCGATCCCACCGAAGAGTTGATAGGTATCATGATGATCCACTTGACCCCAAATGGCCACCTGGACCTGCGGACCAAGTTCAACAACCTAGTCTATCAATCCATTATCGACTAGAACCATCCATCCTTCATGCTTTTTACCCTGAGCCCGTAGAAGGGCTACCATCAACCTTATCACAGCCCTCTTCCTTCTCCGTAAATTCCGAAAGAAGGAACTTCACAAACGAAGCTTTTTGATAGGAAGTTACTCCGCCCTCTTCGCTCCTCTACGTCAATTGCTCCGATTTGACTCGGAGGGAACCCATCAACGGGTCCACTCAAGTGGAAGGGCTGCTGTCCGAACTAAATGTGACGCTTCGTTGATCGGATCTACGATTCGCCGACTCAATTAACTGCGCCTATTAGTCTTATAGTGACGATTGATGGTGATGCTAGCTCTTGTGCTGAGGGATCCAAAATCCTAGAGCGTTTTCTTGGATCTCATGCAATTGACGAGCTTAACATCGTCGGCCCGCGAGCGAGTGAAGCGCCAAAAGCCTACGAATACACATACGCTCTCTTCCAAGAATCGGCGAAACGAGCCTCATAGAGGACTGCCAAATAGCGCGAATATCTAGGTTTGATCCTGTCTTTGACCATAAGCTACTCGCCACCCTCGCTTCCGCTATTGCGTATTGGCGTAAACTTAAGTTGCCGTCGAACGTAGAAGCGGGTCTATCCCGCGATAATCTTATGTGATCGCGGCATAAAGCCGCTCCTACAACCAGCAACGAAACAAGATTTCTTCTATCGTGCGGATAGATCGATGTGCATGGATAGTGGCGGGATCGAGCTCCACCCTTCTTTGTCCTACAAGAGGTGGGCCGCGACACGCTTCCTCGGTGAAGCTCGAAGCGAAAACGGATCCCGTCATGCTCTTAGTCACCATAGTTTGGGGACAAGAACCGCTGTGTTTTTCTTGTAAGATTCGTAGTCGCTTTGCCCACCCCATTTTTCATCCGCCTTTTTTTCCAATAGGGGGATTCCACTGATACGTATTAGCAGCAATGCAACAAAGAAGGGCGAACTCAACATAGCCCATTGCCAACCTTGAAGAACAGGTATCGCTACGATTGATACGCCTACCCAAAGAATGATTTCGCCCAGATAATTGGGATGGCGGGAGATCGACCACAATCCGTATTGAATAAACCTATCTCGATTCCCCGGATCCTTCTTGAAGGCCGATTTTTGATAGTCCGCGATTGCCTCTAGCAGAAAACCGCTCAGCCATATTAGCGCTCCAAACAGGGCCAGCGCTCCGATCGGCTCTCGTTTGGCCGAAGTAATTCCCGCCAATGCGGCTGCCAAGGTAAAGGTGACCCACAATCCTTGCAAAGTCCAGGCTCCAATGAATTGGACAAACGAGTTCTTTAGCTTGTCGAACCGCTGATCGCTCCCCGCTTTATGAATACGGATAAACAGAAAGCTCCCCAGGCGCCCCGCCCAAATGCAAACCATGGCAGCCAGCAAATAGGAACGCAGGTCCGCCTCGGGAACTACGGCCAAAGACAGAAGGGTGACCGATAAGTACGTAATGCTCCCTACCAGATCGAAAAACTTTTCCGTTCGCTTCAGCATCGCTGGTACAAACGCTATCCATTGGATCAAGAAAGCAATGACCACCCCAATAGTGAACACGGGGATTCCAGCAAAAGACGCTCCCCCATAGCTCCCTGCCCAAGCGAAGGCCACTCCCAGCAAAAGCACTAGCCCAATGCCCGCAATGGTCTTGCTGTTTTCACTACTCATGCTACCCACTACTCAACGTACCGTACGGGCCAACGACGACTCTGCGAGACATTTGAACAATTATTGACCGGATCAAAACCGCCTCTCTAGGGCAGTGTGCTAGTATTCTCTTCGTTAAACCTGGTTAGCGCAGGCTAAATTTCCAATCGCAGAGCCCAACCACTTTACATGCAAAACGAGGACACGATAAGATGGCCCACAAAAGCCGGTTACGGGACGGCATCCATCGGACTTGGGGCGGTCGAATTGATGCTCCAAGTCTATCTGCTCGAACTCTACATTCTTGCCGGCTTGAAACCCTCCCTAGCCGGACTCGCCATCGCCGTAGCCGTTTTTTGGGACGCCATAAGCGATCCTCTAATGGGGATCATCTCAGACAAAACTTCCTCGGACTCCCTGCTCGGTCGTCGTGTACCCTACTTGCTCATGGGAGCAGTCCTTCTTGGTGTTGGCTTCAGTTTCCTATTTTCTCCTGAAACGGGCGCCAGCCAAACCGTCCTATTCAACCAATTGCTAATATGGTATCTGGTCGTCAATACTGCCATGACCCTGTACAGCGTGCCCTACCTGGCCTTGATCAACGATGTATCAGCCGGGGAAAAGGAGCGAGCTTCTTTCTTCGGATGGCGAATCGTCCTAGGCTCTATCGGGCTACTCGTTGGCATAGGGCTGCCCGCCCACTTTTCGCCAGGTAATCCCCAGCCAAGCATTGAAGAGCTCCTGTCTTCCCGAGCTACCACCGGGATAGCCTTAGGAATAATCGCTGGAGTAGGTTGTATTTTTTCCGCCATTACAATTTTGAAATTCCTTCGAGGGCACACCGATCGACGAAAGAGCATTCCATCTGCTCCCTACAATACCGGAGCCATTTTCAAGCAAGCCCTGGGATCACCGCTTTTTCGATACTTGGCTTTCGGGTTCGTAGCAATCGCTATCGGTCGCTCGTTCAACTCTAGCTTGGCCCTTCCCTATTATCGATCGACACTGAAATTCACTGAGGAACAATTCGGGCTAACCATACTGATGCTAACTATATTCATAATAGCCTCCGCGCCCATCTGGGTGCGTCTCGCAAATCGCTTCGCCAAGACGACTTTATTTCTTTCCACCGTAGCTGCTCTGGCCATTATCTCTTCTATCGCCTATCCATCGATCCCGCCCAAAGCGATTTCATGGGTCATTCTTGTCGCCAGCATCGGTGGGATACTCGTATCCAGCATTGTCCTGCTCGACTCCCTATTTTCCGATTTCGTCGAATCGGAAAAGGAAAGCCAATCACGAGACGTATCCGGCGCCTACTACGGCATCTGGCGCATGCTTTCGAAAGTGGCCCGAGCTTTAGGGATAGCCTGCTCCGGGTTATTGCTTTCCGCTATCGGCTACGAAGAAGGGTCCCTCTCCCAAGACTATTCAACTGAGAGAGCCATTGCTTGGGCATTCGGTCCCGGCGTAGCTATCTTTCTCGCGGCGGGAGCTTTTCTCATATCCCGAACGCGACAAAATCGGAACTCTGAGAGCCAGCATGTATCCAATGCCTAGAACCAATTGAAAACCCAGCGCTATGAAAATCCAAGTATTCAGTCTTTTCATCCTGGCTCTGCTAGCCGTTGCCGGCTGTTCCAAGGAACGGGAGCCCAATCAGAAACTGGCCGACAAAGTGGATCTGGATCGCTTCATGGGGACTTGGTACGTGCATGGATACACCCCCACTGCCATAGACAAGAATGCCTGGAATCCGACGGAAACCTACGAGATGCGCGATGATGGCAAGATTCAGACCATATACCAATTCAGCAAAGGCTCTGCCCACGGAAAAGTGAAAACATACAAACCGGTTGGCACTATCAAAAATACGGAAACGAATGCCGAGTGGCGGATGCGATTTTTTGGTGTCATTAACGCCGCTTACTACGTCGTCTTTGTCAGCGATGACTACCAGGAGTGCATCATTGGGCATCCAAATAAAAAATACGCCTGGATCATGACACGTTCCAAATCAATCGACGACCGTTCCTACGAGAATCTCTTGAAGGAATTGAAAGACCGAGACTACTATCTAGATCGATTCCAAAGAGCGCCACACGAATGGTGAGGTGGTAGCAATCGGGCGATCTCACGCCTTCGTCCCGCCGTGACGGCGGCGCAAACCGAGCACCCTTTCAAAAAGTAGCACAGGCATCCTGCCTGTGTAAGAAGTACGAGGCAACAGGCTGGAAGCCTATGCCACCATTCAGAGCCTTTAGAAATCCTTTAACCGCCCTTCGTACTCGGGGCGTTTTTTCCAATCCTTGAAATACGGCTCATACTCCGGCATTTCAGTCCAGAACACGCGCCTTGGATCGGAATCGGTGAGCCGCTCTTCGCGATAATCTTTACCTTCACCGCTGGCTACAGCGCCCTCATTCCACTTCTCGAACTCCCGCTGCATGCGCTTGGCGATTTTGGTTTGATCGTCGAACAAGTTTTCCGATTCATCGGGGTCCGCTTTGAGGTCATATAAAGCGTATTCCCTTTTCGCCACGTCCTCGACAATAAGCTTTAAGTGGTTGTCCAGCCATGCGCCCTTTCCTTGAAACCGAAATGGAATCGGCTTTGAACGCTTCCCAAACCTTCCCGCTTCGATCCCTTGCCGCAAGCTGATACCATCCGCCGGTTGCAGCTGAGCTTCTTGCGGTAAGCCGACAATGTCCGCAATGGTGGGAAACATATCCATTACGCAGGCTGGCATTTCCGTTCGGACACCACGTGTGATGACATCGGGCCATTCAATAATACCGGGAACACGCAAGCCACCTTCATAAACGGTTCCTTTTAAACCTCGGAGACCTCCAACCGATGGTGGATTGACCTTTAGACCACCGTTATCGCTGCAATACCAGAACAGCGTATTCCCCGCGATACCTAGCTCCCTGAGGCCCTTCCGCAGAGCGCCAACACTGCGGTCTAGAGCAACCAGTTCACCGTAGTGGTGCTGGTCCGACTCTTTCAGGTCAGCGAATGGCTTGCGGTCCGCGTCGCTGGCCACCATGGGCGAATGCGGCGACCCATACCATATCGTCGTGAAAAAAGGACGATCGTACTTGGCTTGCTGAGCCATGAATTTCAAGGCTTCGTCGACGATGACCTCCGACGAATCGCCTCGGAACTCCTCGAAGTCTCCGTTGCGGCTCAACACCGGATTCATATCGAAAAAATTCGTCACAGAAAGCCATTGGTCGTAACCGTATCGACCTGGATGATACTTATCTGCACCCAAGATTGGCACTCCTGGTCCCCTCACCCCATTCAAGTGCCACTTGCCGAAATGCCCAGTCGCATACCCGGCCTCTTGTAACGCTCGAGGCAAAGTTCTCTCCTGAAGCCGCAGCGCGTTTCCATGCTGATAAACACCCGTTCTATCGTTGCTCCTGCCTGTCAGTACCGCCGCTCGCGTTGGCGAGCATACAGGAGCCCCTGCGTAGAAACGATCGAACCGCAGGCCATTGGCGGCCATAGCATCCAAGTTAGGGGTTTTCAGCACGGGATGGCCGTAGTAGCCAACTTGGCCCCATCCTTGGTCGTCCGCCATAACCAGGATGACGTTGGGCCTAGTATCCCCGGAAGCGATACAAAGTGAAACGAGATAAACAACAAGCGAGAGAGGGAAAATGGGACGCGAATTTAGCATGACTCGGGAGTGAAACAGAAAAATCCGATTTGTCCAACAGATGTGAACGCTCACTCAAAAAGTATATTATAAATTCTTTGTAGGAGCGGCCCACGCTCTGCGGAGCCGCGATTCCTCACACTCTCTTTTCGCCAATCTTTCTATCGAGCAAGTTCCTCAACTTGAGCTCGCCCTTTTTGATTCTTATTAAAGGGTGGAACTCGACTTCCCGGCGAGTTTATGCCAGCAAATTCTAGTTAAGCTGACGCACATGTTCTATCGCGAGATTAACCCGCTCCTACATTTGGATAGACCAAGTGAAATCCTTTTACTCAACTTTCGTTTAGCCTATTCCGGCAAGGCTATGGCCATTCGAACCAAACCTTTCTCGAAGACTTCCCAGTGGAACCCGTCGGCAACGTGGATTGAATGGACCCCCAAAGCCCCCACTTCGTCGATATTTCGCATTTCGTCATCGAAAAAGAGCATTTCCGAATAGGACGCCTGACTCGCAGCAGCGAGTTCCCGGAAATGGGCCACCTTCGAGGATGGATATATTTCGCTCCAGCGGAAACGGTTGGCCAGGCCATGCAGAGAAAGCAGCTCCCTCGCCCAACCTGGCTGATTCGTCCTCGATGCGGCCGCTATCGGGATCCCTAACTCATCGATAAAATCGAAAGCCTTGAAAATATCCGTGTAAATGACGACTTCATCCCCATTGGAATCGAAAACCCGATCTCCTGTCTGATGAAACGGCGGCGAAAGGCAATCACACCAAACGCCGCCTGCATCCCACACCGTAAAATCGAGATCAAAGACAACAAGCTTAAGCTGGCCGCTTTTCATGGCTTCAGCTAATCGTCTAATCGCATTTCCTTGGCCAGCCAAAACAATCCTCTAAGGCTTAAGCGACTTGACACATTGGCCGATATGCCTAGTGATAGAGCACAGTAAATGATACATCACGTCTTCAGCCTTCTACGACTTACGAAGCTAGACACCCTCCTACTTGGATAAGGACGGAGTGTCGGGACGCATTTACTAATCTCGCCTTTATATAATTTATTGGTGGCGGGAACCCACCCTTCAACGAAGCACGGCCTTTTGTATTGCGTCGCCACCCTACCCATCCATTCGTAATTTTAATCACGATACCGCCATGCAAAAACCGCCAATAAGCAAGTACAAGCCGTACCCTGTCGTCAATTTGCCCGACAGGCAATGGCCCGATAGTGTTATCGATAAAGCCCCCATGTGGTGCAGCGTCGATCTTCGCGACGGCAACCAAGCGCTAGCGATTCCCATGAATGTCGACGAGAAAGTCGAAATGTTCAAATCGCTCGTCGACATCGGATTCAAGGAGATCGAAGTAGGATTTCCGTCCGCGTCCGACACGGAATTCGCATTTCTGAGGAAACTGGTATCTGACAATCTGATACCGGATGATGTCGACATACAAGTCCTGGTACAGTGCCGCGAACACCTGATTCGCCGAACCTTCGAGTCCTTGGAGGGAGTAAAAAACGCCATTGTCCATATATACAACTCAACCAATCCCCTGCAGCGACGCGTCGTCTTCGGAATGGATCGGGAGGAGATTCGTCAGATCGCCGTAGACGCGGCGAAGCTGGTCAAGGAATTGGCAGCAGGCGTTCCAGACACCAACATTCGCCTCGAATATTCCCCGGAAAGCTTCAGCGATACGGAATTGGAATTTTCTCTGGAATGCTGCGAGGCCGTATCCGACGTATGGGAACCTAAACCCGACAATAGGATCATCCTGAATCTTCCCGCGACCGTGGAGCTGTTCACTCCCAATGTGCACGCCGATCAGATCGAGTGGTTTTGCCGCAATCTTTCTCGACGCGACAGCTCCATAATCAGCTTGCATACCCACAATGATCGCGGAACGGGAATAGCAGCTACCGAACTGGGACTCATGGCTGGCGCGGACCGCGTCGAAGGCACGCTTTTCGGCAATGGAGAACGTACCGGGAACCTGGATATCGTAACGGTTGCCTTGAACATGTATACACAAGGCGTACATCCCAACTTAGACTTCTCGAATTTGAACCATATACGGGAAATGTACGAGCGCGTAACGCGAATGGATGTTCATGCCAGGACGCCTTATTCCGGCGATCTCGTGTTTACCGCGTTTTCAGGATCGCACCAAGATGCCATCAAAAAGGGATTCGCTCAGAAGGACGACGATTCGACTGCTCTATGGCAAGTACCCTACCTGCCCATCGACCCTGCCGATATGGGAAGAAGCTATCGCGCAATCATTCGTATCAATTCCCAATCCGGCAAAGGGGGCGTTGCCTACGTCATGGAAAAGGAGTACGGCTACCAACTGCCGAAAGAGATGCACAAGGAACTTGGCAAGGCCGTTAACCGGCTCGCGGACGAGACCGGGGAAGAGATTACGCCGGAAGGCGTCTTCCAGTGCTTCAATACCGAATACATCGAGCTTTCTCAGCCCATAGATCTAATCGAGTTTCGAAGCGAACGCTTGGATGATGAAACCGTAGAGGTTTGGGCCGTTGTCGTCTACGACGGAACCAAAAAAAACCTGCGGGGAGTCGGCAATGGACCTATAGCCGCTTTCTTCAACAGCCTAGAGGAAGTCGCTATTTCCGATTTCGAACTTCTCTCCTACAGCGAGCATTCGCTAGGCCGAGGAGCGGATTCCAAAGCAGTTTCCTACATTCAGCTGAAGAATAAGTCGAGCGGGGCCCGATGCTACGGAGCAGGAATCGACACCAACATCGCCCTGGCATCCATTCGAGGCGTAGTCAGCGCCTTGAACAGGCTGATGGGGAACCGTTTTTAGGAGTCGCAGAATTTAAATCGGACCAATGCGTCAGATCGATTTATCGTTGTGCGTAGGAGCGGGTTTATCCCGCGATATCTTGTTGTTCAATCCCAGAGAAATCGCGGCGTAAAGCCGCTCCTACAAAACACAAATAATGCTAAAATCATCTGCGGTTGCTTGGGGACAAGCAGCCCTACCCCGCATCAATTCTCCATACTTAAAGCCGATCCACGTAACTACTTGGATCGATGCCCGCCGCCGCCTACATAGCCAACTTCTCGTAGCCCTCTACCGAATACGCGATAAGCTCTTCCAAACCCTAGGACGAGCCTACCTTCGCTTGGAGTCAGTCGAATTAAATCAAAATCAGTCATTCCTTTAAGCGAAGAAACGGTTTCCCCCAAGCGTTTCTCCATAAGCGCCATGGTTTCTCCCCAATCCTCGGAGCCGCGATCTACAACCTCGGCCCGGCAGTCAACTGTCAGACGCTTTCTAGCGAAGAGATTTTCCGCATCGGATTCATCCTCGATAGTCATAACGCTCGCTACTCCAGAACGCTTAATCTGCGATGTATGTTTAGCCAATGAACTGATATAGACGTGGAATCGCCTATCGTCGTCGACCCAAACCGGAGCATAACTGGAAAGCGGCTGGCTCTTCGAATCGACGGAAGCTAGAATCGCGGATCGAACTCGTTCCAGCAAAATCCCCATCTCCTTCTTGGCTGTATCGAATTCTTCACTCATAGACGGCAGCATTTTCTCTGACGCGGATGCATTTTAGCAATCGCCGTTTTCCAGAAACATCCATCGCCCCAATGGCATACAGGCTCCCGCCGTCACGGAGCTTCAACCTATTCTTCAATTCTTCGCTCGAAAGCCCCACATTTCTGGCCATCACATTGGCCTGCCTGTCAGGAAACAACTCCGACGCTGATTTTCTTCGAAGCTCACCCTGGCCTAAGATTTCGAAAACTCTTCCCGGAAAGTCCGAGATCAGCTGATCGGAAGCGTAGAATCGCGTTCGCGGATGGACAAGCGGTATACCGATGCGATCGCCCAAGACTTTGAAGCCTCCCCCTTTCATTATGGATGGATTCGCTTCGTATAAATACCGTTGAAATCCGCCATAACTTCCCTCGCAGCTTTTTTCCTCCTCTCTGGAAAATTCGAAGCAATTCCATTCGAATTCTCGGCAATGATTCGCGCAGACGATTCGGGCTCCGCCTTTCCAATCTCGCCTGGCCAGATAACAGCATTCCTTGCACTCGTTTCCAATCGAAAGAATATGCACTTCGCAAATGCCAGGCAGCTCCTTCAATGTGGCATCGATATCCAAACCGGGAGAAAGCTTAACTGCCACAACCTTCGCTTTCGACAGCAAATTCCCCCAAATCCGACTCAAATCCGGTTCGCAGGCTTCCAATGAAGACACTTTCAATCCTCGATGATCTCTCCGAGCAGGATCCAAATACAGAGCGTCGAATCCATTCTCCTGGCTGTCCAGCCAACGAATTCCATCGGCATGAATCACTTCAAATTTCTCTCCAAGATCCAACGCTTCTATATTTCTAGTGACTAGATTCGAGAGCGATTCGTCCTGCTCGACATGATACACTTTGGAAAAAGTCCTTGCAAAGCCGGCGGCATCAACGCCAAAGCCGCCAGTTAGATCCGCTAACAACTCCCCGCTGAGCAGAGAAGCCCTGTAGTGAGCTGCCAATTCAGATGAGCACTGTTCGAGAGGCAACGTATCGGGAAATTCGATATCTTCGTTGGCGAACCAACTGGGCAGCTTCTTCCGTATTCGCTGCCGAGCTTTGACTTGCTGAGCGATAAACGCCATCGGCAAATCCGGATGTCTCCTCGCCATCAAGGCAATCGACTCTGGCGATTCGGAACTTAGGTCGCGAATCCTGGATTTCAGATCCGCTGTCAGGCGCATCAGGAAAAACCGGGGCTTACCGTGATGCCACCATCTGCAGCGATCGTTTGACCAACGAGATAGGTATTCAATTCGGACACCATGAAAGCTGAAAAACGAGCGATCTCCAATTCATTGCCCATCCGGCCTATTGGAACGATTTCTTCCAGACTCTTACGTCGCTCCACGCTGAGCATCGACTTGGTCATATCCGTCAATATAAATCCCGGAGCGATCGCGTTCACCAATATGCCCTCTCGAGCCAATTCTAGGCCCGCGGATCGCGTCACGCCTGAAAGGGCTGATTTGGTCGCCGTGTAGCAGTGCCGATTGGGGCGGCCAATCACGCCAAACAAGGAGCTAACATTCAAAATTCGGCCACCGGCACGGGCATTCTTCATTACTTTGGTAGCTGCCCGCATCAATTTCATGGGAGCGGTCAAATTCACATCCAAAACCGTTGCCCAGTCCCCGTCCTCAAGCCCTTCGACAGAGTCCACGCGATTGATCCCAGCATTATTGACGAGGATGTCCAAACTCGACAGATCCATCATTCGATTTTGAAAAGCCTCTACACTCGACTCATCGCTGGCATCGAGCTGCCAATAGTCTTTGCGTTCGCCGGCCGCTACTTCCGAAAAACGCTTGGTTCCGGTATAAATCACACTGGCCCCGCAATCCCAAAGCAAATCAGCGATGGCTCGGCCTATTCCCCTAGTGGAGCCGGTTACAATGGCGGTTTTTCCTTCAAAGTCCAATTGGCAACTACTCGCGTCCATATCTCGCAGTCTCACAGAGAATGAAGCAGGGTAAACACGAAAATCGGAATAAGAAACCCCTCTTGTATTACCTTTACCCATCGGCATACCCAGCCTCGTAAACAGTCTGTTTTACATGTAACGCTCAACGGCGCTCCGTATATCGTTGACCGAGTTTCCGCGATTCGGATTAATCGACCTTCCTTCAATCGCCGATCGTCCTCAAACTCAATGTCGGTAATCAAACACACCTCGCCCATCTCAAAACCCTTTCTCTGGCTCTCGCTATCCATTCTTTGCTTCGGCTCAGGCCAGTGGCTGCGGGCTGAATACCCCGAGCAACCCATAAAGGTTATCATCCCCACCAACGCGGGAGGCGAAGTGGATACCATGGCCCGGATATTCCAGCGGGCGATTGAAGACAATGATCTGCTCCCCGTTAAACTGGCGATCATCAACCTTCCCGGCGCTGGAGGCACCCTGGGAACTAGAAGAATAAAAGATGCCCCTCCAGATGGCTACACGATCGGATTGTGGACTCCAGGAATCGTGACATCCAAAGCTATGGGTATCGCGAATTACGACCACAATGAGTTCGCGATCATTGGCAGAACCGGCTATTCGGATTTGGGCCTCGGCGTCATGGATGATTCCGGATTCGACTCCATTCAATCCGTGATCGACCATTCAAAAAAGTCCCCCAATTCCATCAAAGTAGCCACCAATATTGGACTTCCGGTACACCTTATACCCCTTATGTTCGCCGAAGGAGCAGGGATCGAATTCAAGTTCATCCAAAGCGGGGGAGGCTCGAAGCGACTGGCCTCCATTCTAGGAGGGCATACGGACCTTTCCATGTTCAGCTTGCTCGCCTTTATCCAATTCGAGAATACAGGCATCAAGCCTCTTGTCGTGCTTTCCGAAGAGCGGGCGACTCGTTTGCCTGACATACCAACCGCCAAGGAAATTGGCGTGGACTTGGTTATGCGGGACACGCGAATATGGCTAGCTCCCAAATCCACGCCTCCCGAACGAGTCGCCCTTATTGCCGATACCCTGCAAAAAGCTATGGCACTTCCTGAGATCCGAGAGAAATTCGAAAACTTGGGAATACATCGCAGCTTTGGCGACGAAGGGGAAATCCGCCCCTTCCTGGATGACATGCGCGCCCGAGTCACGCCACTAGTCGCCAAGGCTCGCAAGCCCTGAATACTCTGCCCAGTCAATGTCGGAAAAAAAGCGTATTCCCTATCAGGATATCATTATTAGCCTCAGTCTGATAGCTCTGGCTGTAGTCGTTCTAATCGCAGCTAAAGATATCCCGCCTCCCTTTTTCGACCCAATCGGGTCTGCCGCCTTTCCGAAATACACAGCCTACCTGATCATATTCCTGGCTCTGGTAATAGGCATTCGATCAATTCTTCTATCTCAGCTACTGGCTCGCGAGTCCAAGCGCGGCTTCAAACTGGAGCCTCTTCTAGCAGCCTACACGGTGGGGATCCCGGCGCTTTATGTCCTTAGCATGAATCTGGGTTGGGCCAGTTTTCGAAGCGCCACAACATTGTTTATTTTCGCTCTGGCAGCATTGCTGTCGCGTTTCGATAAACGCGTTTTAATAGTCAGCGCAATAATTGCGACCGTGTTCGGTTTTGGGGGACAATACCTACTTACGGAAGTATTCTACATGGACCTTCCTCAGTGAACTAGCCGGGCACTCGAAACCATATGGAAGCGCTAGAAGCATTACAGCACGTACTAAGTCCCTTTCCATTCCTTTGGATCTTCATAGGAGTCGCTAGCGGGATATTTGTTGGGGCGATTCCCGGCTTGGGCGGGGGCATGCTCATGGCTCTCACTGTGCCGCTCACCTTTTCCATGGATAGCACCAATGCAGTGCTCCTGCTCATGGGCATGCATGTCGGTTCTGTTAGCGGAGGATTGATAAGCGCCACGCTTCTAAAAATGCCAGGAACACCGTCCGCCATGATGACCACTTTCGACGGCTATCCCATGGCCCAACAAGGTCAGCCAGGCAAAGCGCTTAGCCTGGGGGTGGGCTCCTCCCTTTTCGGGGGAATCATTTCTGGGGTCTTTCTAATCGCTCTAGCGCCTCCACTATCTCATTTCGCCCATAAGTTCGGGCCCTGGGAATATTTCACCATGGTTCTGATGGCTCTCGTACTCATTGCCTCCATCAGTCAAGGTTCCCTGCTCAAAGGTCTCATGTCCGCAACGCTAGGCCTTTTGGCCGCCATGCCTGGGCTAAATGAATCCGATGGTCAACTACGCCTCACATTCGGTTTCGATTCCATGGGGGATGGATTCAATCTCCTTCCGGTGCTACTGGGCATATTCGTCATGAGCCAGATTATCAAAGACGCCCTGGAGATAAATAAAAAGGGGGTCGGCATTAAGATGGGCAGGGGCGAGGGAGTTTTTCCTAAGTTCAACGAGTGGAAACAGCATCTTTTCAACATTATCCGCTCCTCATGCATCGGCACTTGGGTGGGAATACTCCCCGGTATCGGGGCAAGCATTTCCTCGATGGTCGCCTACGGAATCGCCAAAACCTTTAGCAAAACTCCCAGAAAATTCGGAACAGGCCACGACGAGGGAATCGTCGCCGCCGAATCGGCGAACAACGCCAATGCTGGTGGAGCCTTAATACCGCTTATAACAATCGGCATTCCCGGAGCTCCCGTAGACGCCATTCTTCTAGGCGCTATGATCATGCATCAGATCCAGCCAGGGCCCCTGCTTTTCCAGACATACGGAGCCCTAGTATGGTCACTGATGATCGGATACATAATAGCCAATATCATTATGTTCCTCGTCATGGTATTTTCCGCGAGACATATCGCCAAGGTTGTAAACATCAATCGCGCTTACTTAATTCCGATCGTATTCGTTTTCTGCTTAATCGGAGCCTATGCATCGACAAATCGGATGTTCGACGTTTGGGTCGTCATCGGCTTTGGCCTGGTTGGTTTCTTCCTGGACCGAGCGCGATTCCCCTTGGGCCCGTTCGTTATAGGATACGTTCTTGCCGGAATCATGGAAGCCGAGCTCAGGTCTGGATTGCAAATGTCGGAAGGCTCTTTCTTGCCCATGATTACTCGTCCGATTGCCGCCACTTTCACCATTGTGGCCCTGTTATTCCTAGGATACTCCATTTTCCAAGAGTGGCGAGCCCGTAGAAATCTGCCGCCACCTGAATCGACTGCGGAATAGTCGCGCTGCCATGCCAACCTTACACATAGTTGGCGGCCCTCCCGCTTCGGGTAAAACGCGATTCGGGAAAGAATTGGCGGCTCGCTTCGGAGCGGCGTTCTTGGACATCGACACGGTCACTGAACCTGTGGTCCAGGCCGGTCTATCCTTGGCCAACAAAAACCCGGACGATCGCGATAGCCCAGAGTTTAAGTCCGCGTATCGAGAACCTATATACGAGGCTCTTTTCAACACCGCTAAGGTCAATCTTAGTCACATTGACGTCGTAGTAGCCGGACCCTTCACCAAAGAATTTCGGGATGCCAACTGGCTCGATGCCGTAAGAGCGAAAGTCGGTCATCCCGCAAAAGCCTACTACGTAACCGCCGACCCGAGAATCCGAAAGAAGCGGCTAACGAAGCGAAACAATCCACGCGATCGGGCGAAACTGGAGGATTGGGAACGCTACCTCCGCTACTACGGAACAGAATCAAGCCCTCCCTTCGAACACCATTTCGAAGACACCTCTCAGTGGGGCTAGCTTGGATGATTCAAATAGCGTCTAAAAACTACAGCTTGCTCGCATTGAGAATGCTAGGGCTGAATGTCCCTAGTCAGCCGAATTATAGAAAAGCCTACTGAGGCGCCCGACTGAGGACAGTCAGCCCTACCAACTGGAATACGGTTTGCGACGCATACCGTCACATTCCAAAGAGTTTGCCATATATCCGGGCTATAATTTCGTAGACACCCGGCGGCGGAGGCTTAGGGTGTCGCCTCCAATTAGTTTGCCAAGATGTCGCACGAATTGCAGCCCAGCATAGACCTAAAGGAATTCGAGGCCCTCGCTTCGCAGGGAAACCTCATTCCCGTCTATGCCGATCTGATGGCCGATCTAGAATCGCCGGTCACCGCATATTCGAAGCTAAAGTCCAATAGCCCTGCATTCCTTCTCGAATCCATCGAAGGAGGTGAACGCCTTTCTAGGTACACCTTTATCGCCTGTCGGCCCCGAAAGATTATCACTAGCTACTGGGATCGAACGGTTATCGAAGAACCCGGCAAAGAGCCCGTGGAAATCGACACGCCCGACGACCCCCTCTCCTTGATCGAGGAAGAAATAGCCCAATACCAGCCAATCGATTTTCCAGAACTTCCTCCATTCACCGGGGGAGCTGTCGGGTACCTCTCCTACGAATACATTTGTCGTGTCGAACCAACGGTGCCCCGGGCGAAGAACAACTGCCATGAGTCTCCACTAAGCTACTACATGCTAGCCGACTCCATGGTGATTTTCGATCGGGCCAAGCAAACCATTCGGCTACTTGTCAATGCTCGGCCTAACGCCTACGAATCCACGGAGGACGCCTACCAGGCAGCGATCGACGAGCTTCAGCACCTTCAGGCCACATTAGAAAAGCCCAGCCAAGTAGAACCCGCAACGCTGAAATCGCCAGAAGGAATCCAGATTCCCGCCGGAAATTTTATAAAAGAAGATTTCGAAGAATTAGTCGAACGCTCCAAGGAATACATTAGAGCTGGCGACATTTTTCAGGTGGTGCTCAGTCAACGATTCGAAAAAGCCTTTTCAAAAACGCCTTTGGACCTGTACCGAGCCCTTCGTACAGTGAATCCCTCGCCCTACATGTTTCTTTTGGAATCCGAAGGATTCTCAATCGTCGGCGCATCGCCTGAAGTTCACGTTAGACTAACAGGTGACAAAGTCGAGATTCGCCCTATTGCAGGCACTCGCCCTCGAGGGAAAACGGAGGCGGAAGATCTCGCCCTAGAAGAGGAATTGCTAGCCGACGAAAAAGAAAAGGCCGAGCATTTGATGCTCATTGACTTGGCCCGCAACGATATTGGCAGAGTATGCCAATACGGATCGGTAAATGTGCCCGATTACATGATAATCGAGCGCTACTCACACGTGATGCATATCGTATCGCAGGTGGAAGGGGTAATCGCCTCGGATCGCAATGCTTTCGACCTTATGAGAGCCACCTTTCCAGCGGGAACGGTGAGCGGCGCTCCGAAAATACGAGCAATGCAAATTATAGCCGAAGGGGAGCCGGACCAACGCGAGTTTTACGCCGGAGCGCTCGGCTACTTCAGCTACAACGGAAATCTCGATTCCTGTATTACCCTAAGAACCTCCATGGTTCAAAATGGAACGGTCATCATACAAGCCGGAGCTGGCATCGTAGCGGACTCCGATCCAGAATCCGAGTACAAGGAAACGATCTTCAAGGCTTCAGCGCTATTTAAAGCCGTGTCCGTAGCTGAATCCTTCTAGCCGAATCCAGTTTGCGGACAGTATCCAGAAAGGCGCTATAAGCCAGTGTCATTAGCAGCCTATTTATAAATGGGCTATGAATACTTTTACGTCTCTGGACAAATCGATGATTTAGCTCCACTCGCTTGCGCCCCCCATCTAGAGCCTTTCTCGAAATGACTGCGTTGTATTCGGTTAACCGTCCGATCACCAAGTCTCCTGCTCCCCCAAACGTATCGGGTAGCGCGGTTTTAGGTCCGACTCTAACCGTCCCAAACGGCGATCACCAAAATCGAAATACCCTTGTCGTATTAAAGGATTCTCATTCTGGGACTCCCAATAAACGCAAGAAAGCCCCCAATCCTGAAAACACGGAACGTCCCGATTCTCGGGAGCGTAGCGGTATCCAGCTTTATCTTAACGAAATCGGGAAATTCCCCCTTCTTACTCGAGAAGAAGAAGTCGAATTAGCGGAAAAAATAAAGGCCGGTGACAAGAAAGCCCGCGACCGCATGATTTCCTCTAACCTGCGCCTTGTAGTTAAAATTGCATACGACTATCGAGACTACGGTCTACCGGTAACAGATCTCATCAGCGAAGGAAATATCGGCCTAATTAAAGCGGTTGAGCGCTTCGACCCAGAAAAAGGCGGTAAGCTTAGCACATACGCATCCTGGTGGATAAAGCAGTCGATCAAACGGGCATTGGCCAATCAAAGTAAGACGATTCGCCTTCCGGTTCACCTGGTTGATCGTATATCTCAAATCCGCAAGGTTTCCCGTCAACTTGCCGAGGAGCTTGGGCGAGAGCCCACCAACGAAGAGCTCGGCGACATTCTGGAGATATCGGCAAGCAAAGTCGCCCACTTGAAATCGGTTAGCGCCAGGCCTACCTCTCTCAACGCCCCTATAGGCGATGATCAAAATGGAACGGAATTAGGCGATGTCGTTGGCGATGAAAACTCCCCCTCCCCCTTTGAACGTCTCAACCAAAAATCAATTCAAGGCGATTTGTCAGAGCTGATCAATCGTTTGGAGGAAAGGGAGTCGGAAATCATCAAGCTCAGATTCGGCATCGAACGCGACTCTCCCTTAACCCTCGAAGAAGTTGGAAGCATTTTCGGCATCACTCGGGAACGTGTGCGCCAGCTTCAGAATATGGCCCTGCTGAAAATGCGGCGCATCATGTTCAGCAATGAACGCCAACTAAGTCGAGCCGAAGTGGACGAGGCTAATCGCGAACGAGAACGCATGCGCGTATTCCAGGAATTCTATCAGGAATCAGGCCTCACTCGAGCGTCGGCTCGCTAATATCTTAAACGAAAGATAATTTCTTTGGGTGCAAGCCGTTCCTCGCTTGCGGTTGTATCGACCGCTTAGAGACGGCAAATCAGCAGCTCGCGTTCGAATAGGAGTTCCTTGGGAAGGTGTTCACTTAGATCGATAAAAAGTTCTTCGTGGAGAATCACCTCGCGTTTCCATTTTTCGCGGTCGACCTCCATGATGGCATCCCAATCTTCTTCGGGATAATCAAGGCCGTCCCAGTGAAAATCATCGTAGCGAGGAATCCAGCCAATCGGAGTTTCCATCGCTCTTGTACGGCCTCGCACGCGATCCACTATCCATTTAAGGACCCTCATATTCTCGCCGAATCCAGGCCACATAAATCCCCCGTCTTCATTCTTCCGGAACCAGTTCACATGGAAAACGCGAGGCGTTTCGCTCAATCGGCGCTGCATTTTGAACCAATGCCGAAAGTAGTCGCCCATATGATACCCGCAGAAAGGCAACATCGCCATAGGGTCTCGTCTGACTTTTCCTAGTTCCCCAAAGGCGGCGGCCGTCATCTCCGATCCCATAGTCGCTCCCGTATAGACGCCGTCCGACCAATTGAAAGCTTGGTACACCAAGGGCAAGGTGGTCATGCGTCGCCCTCCAAAAATAAACGCCTTGATCTCCACGCCTTCCGGATCCTCCCAGGCTGGATCAATCGTTGGGCACTGGCTCGCCGGAGCTGTAAATCTGGCGTTCGGATGGGAGGCAGGAGACTCGGAATCTGGCGTCCAGTCCTGGCCTTTCCAATCTATTAAATGCTGAGGAGTATCCTGAGTCAAACCCTCCCACCAAACATCCCCATCATCCGTCAAAGCAACGTTGGTGAAAATGGTGTTCTCTTTGAGAGAGTCCATCGCGTTGGGGTTCGTATCGTACGACGTGCCCGGAGCGACTCCGAAAAATCCGGCCTCCGGATTAATCGCTCGTAGTCGCCCTGAAGCGTCCGGCTTAATCCAAGCGATGTCGTCGCCCACCGTCCAGATCTTCCAGCCTTCGAAACCCTCAGGTGGGATTAGCATAGCGAAATTCGTTTTGCCACAGGCGCTGGGAAAAGCAGCCGCTACGTAGGTTTTCTCCCCCTCTGGATTCTCTACACCTAATATTAGCATGTGCTCCGCCATCCAGCCCTCGTCTCGAGCCATGCAGGACGCGATTCTCAAAGCAAAGCACTTTTTTCCAAGCAACGCATTTCCACCGTATCCGCTTCCATAAGACCAAATAGCTCTCTCCTCTGGAAAGTGGACGATGTACTTGTTTTTCGGATCAGGCTCGCAAGGCCAAGGAACGTCTTCTTGGCCAGGCTCCAAGGGCATCCCCACGGAATGCATGCACGGCACCACCCGTTTGTTACCCAAATTGTCCAGGACCTCCTTTCCCATGCGAGTCATGATACGCATGTTAACAGCCACATAAGGAGAATCCGTTAGCTGAATTCCGACGTGAGCGATCGGCGAACCTATGGGACCCATGCTAAATGGAACGACATACATAGTCCGCCCCCTCATTGAACCCGAGAAGAGAGTTTTGAGCTCCCGCTTCATCTCGTATGGATTTCGCCAATTATTAGTGGGTCCCGCGGCATCCTTACTTTGGCTGCAGATGAACGTGCGATCCTCTACTCGAGCAACATCAGATGGATCTGATCGGCATAGAAAGCTGTTAGGCCGCTTTTCTGGATTGAGCCTGATGAAGGTTCCGCTGTCTACCATTTGCTGGCAAAGCATATCGTACTCTTCTTGAGAACCGTCGCACCAATGAATATTTTCCGGCAAACAGAGCTTTCGCATCTTTTCCACCCATTTCAGCAACGGTTTGTTGTCCGTTAAAGGCGTATCATAACTCTTTTTTTCGCGCATAAGGAATCTGATTCAACAAAGTGGAAAACTCTGGACCCAGAATAAACCGTCCCGACAGGTCCTGAATCGACACTAGTTTGCTACGTCATTCTAGACGAAATAGGACCCATTTCGAAACTTCGAGCCTCGTCTTGTATAAAAGACGTAAATCAAGACTACGGCCGTTCAGCGAGTAAACAGAGGCGAATTGTCGTCCCAAGCCAAGCAACAATCCTATTAGAAAAGGCAAGTTTTGAACGAAAAAATTCTCATCGTTAAAAGCGAAACGGAGGAGGCGAAAGCGCTATCCTTTCTGCTTTCCGGAACCGGTTATTCCACGTCTGCCCATTCAAACGGCTGGGAAGCGCTAGAAGCTGCTCAAAATGAGAGATTCGATTTGGCGATCACGGATAGAGCCCTAGAAGAAAACCAGAGCGAACTCGGTTTGGTCGCGCAGCTCAAAGAAACGAAGCCCAAACTTCCGGTGTTTCTCCTTTCAGAAGGGCACGAGCTCGAAGACATCATCTATTGTATCCGAGCAGGAGTTACAGATATCATCGACGAGCCAAAGAATCTCAAAAAAATATTCGATTCTACAAACGAGTTTTTCAATCATGGCACGACTTCCGCCGACGCGGTTACTTGGGAAGACATGATGGAAGTCGAGCAGGCGCTTTCCGCCCTGTTCAAAATGAACGATCCAAGCAAAGCCCTCGCGGAAGAGGCTCCTGCCAAGGCGCTGCAAAACGAGCTCGATGAAGCTATACAAAAGGTAGAACAGCTCGAAAAATCCAATCAGGAGCTGATTACTAACAAGGCCAAGGCGGAAACGCTGCTCGAGGAGCTTGGTAAGCAAAATGGCGGATCTGGTGGAGCAACACCAGAAAGGATCGAGCGGATGACCGACCTAGAGGAGCGGGAGAAGAAGCTCAAAGAGCACGAAGCTCGAATCGCTCAATGAGTCCTTTCAACAAGCAAAGGAGTCCATCGCCGAGAAGGATTTCATCATCGAGCAACGGACCAAAGAAATCGAGGATCTCAAATCAAAGATCGAAACGCGGGCTTCCAATCTCGACATGGAAGAGCTTGAGGAAGCGAAACGACTTTTGGAAGTAGATCGCTTCAAGCTGCAAGAACAGAAGGACAAGCTCGATGAAGCCCAGCAGTCTTTCGACCAGGACTTCGAAAAGAAACAACGCGAGATCGAAGTGAATCGCAAGGACGCAGAAGTCACCCTTCGCGAACTGCAAAACAAGGTTAAGGAAGAGCAATTTAAACTCGCCACAGACCAGGCCACCTTTAAGGAAGAGTTCCGCCAGTTCGAGTGGGCCAAACAAAATTTCCAAGAGGATATTGAAGAGCTGCAATCGAAGCAGAGCGAACTGAAGCAGTTCGAGGATCAACCGAATCGCATGAAAAGCAGCCTCGACCAGCAGGAGAATACGCTTCCCAAGCACAGACCTTCCGAAGACAGATGCTTCGATAGGGCCCAAGATAATGAGCCGGAAGAAGAGACTTCCCAAGCGTCGTCCCCTACAAACGAAACCGATTCATCTCAGCCCAAAGCTGGAGACGATAAATCGGACCCAGATACCTGGAAAAAGCCACCAAGGAAACGCCGTCGCAAAGGCGCTCGAGGACCGCTACGCATTGGACGCAGCGCTTCTGTCAACGACTAAGCTCTTATGGCTCTAGGCATCGTTCGCCGTTCGAAAGCCCATATTCCCAGTTGACGTGTCAGGCGTGTTCGACGTCCGAGCAGCTACCCGATACCGGTTGCAGTAGCTGTCGTGGCACAAATACGAACCGCCTTTCATCATCCTGCCCTCGCCGGTATCCGGCCCTTTGGGATTAGGTTCATCATGTGTTAGTCGCCATGTTGGCGAAAACCAGTCTTGGCACCATTCCCAGACGTTTCCCGCAACATTGTACAATCCATAGCCATTCGCCCGGAATGATTTCGCAGGAGCGGGTCCTACATGGCCATCTTCCGCTGAGTTTACTAGCGGAAAGTTGCCCTGCCAAATATTGCATCGGTGTTTTCCGTCAGGCATCAAGTCGTCGCCCCACGCATACATTTTCTGCACGAGCCCTCCTCTAGCAGCCTTTTCCCATTCTGCTTCCGTCGGCAAGCGCTGCCCCTTCCATTGGCAATAAGCAGCCGCGTCGTTCCAGCTTACGTGCACTACTGGATGGTCCCTTCGCTTCTTAATGTTCGATCCCGGACCCTCAGGTTTCCTCCAGCACGCTCCCTCGACACCGTACCACCACTCGAGGCCCTGAACGTTGCGTGGCTTCAAACGTTTGAGAAGCGATTTTGGCAGCAGTATGTGAAACACATAGGACCAGCCGAACTGCTCAGCTTCCGTCACGTACCCGGTATCGTCAATGAAGGACCCAAATTCCTCGTTGGTGACGCAACAGCGGGATATCCAATAGTCGTCAACATGAACCTCTTTAACCAGCTTTTCCCCATCGGCTTCCCAAGCTTCATCACTGTCCGTCCCCATTAGAAAAGGCCCGCTCTTAATTAACTCCATATTGCTTCGACTGCCATAGTCGGGGGCGCGAGCCGAAATCTCGCTTGAAGTTTCGCAATTACTAGATGAGAGAGCGTTTTCGGGTTTGGTAGGCGTGCAGCAACTTGGCTTTATCTTGGATGACATATCACAAAGTCGACCAATAGTCAGGTTCCACTATCGCCCTCGTCACACCCCCATGTCAATGCATCGGCGCGATCTCCATCGCCCCTACTTCTCTGCAGAAAATACGAAGCCACGACTGGACTCTTCTTATGGTCCATCGTCTTGTTCATCGTACTGGTAGCATTCCTGAAAAGCTCCCTTTGAGAGTTCCAAATTCCAATACGATTGTCTTTGGCGTACTTCTCCGCCTCGAGCATAGCTTCCTGAAATCCAATCCCCATCGCCGAATAGCGAGCATACCCCTTTCGCAACATCAGTTGGTTTACCGATTCGCCGCCTAGCGCGTAGAGGGTGACATATCGCGTATCCTGATACTCCTTCAAAATTTCCATATTGAAGAAAAACCCCTTGGCCACGGTTTCTATCATCCATTGCCCGTCACTAATAGATTTTTCGTCCCCTGGGGGATAAGCGATACTAGCGAGAATCACTTCACACTCTCTACCCTCTTCGAGAACCCTCACCCTCGATTCATCGATGACGTCTAGCACTTTGACTCGAACACTCCGTTCTTCGTTAAGGCTTTGCATAACGAAAAATACGGAGCCGACCCCTAGGCCAATGTTGCTAGAATTCCGAATACCATCGATCCACTTTTCCCACGATAATCCAAATTCTAATTCGGACTTTGAGACCGCAGGTTTAGCCTTTCCGTACCTTGCAGAAGAATTTCGCAATTTTTGGCATTCCAAGCCTGACCCAGAGCCCCGTAGCAAGAATCCTAGGACAAAAAAAACGATTCCAAAATGCCTAGAGACCGCTCCATCTCGCCTTCATCAATATACTCATCCACTTTGTGAGCCTGCTCTATACCCCCAGGTCCAAATACTACGGTTGGAATTCCGACACTGGCATAGGCAACGCCATTGGTCATGAAAGCCGCTTCTCCAAAATCGGCATCGGTCCCGAAATCGAGAGCCCGCTGAGCTAAGGCTTGCGGAAACCAATTCTGATTGTCCGTGTTCAATGGCGGCCTTTCTAAAACCGTGGACAAGCTCACGCCCAGTTCCGTCTTGGCAATCACTTCAATCGCTTCCCGTGCCTCTTCCATCTCCTCAGAGACGCCTAGTCTACGGTCCAGATCAATCGAGCAGTTGTCTGGGACGATATTGAATCCAATTCCTCCAGCAATCCGACCCACATTTAGGCTACCTCGCTCGATCGACTCTCG
Organism: Opitutaceae bacterium; assembly: GCA_002694885.1. Classification (GTDB taxonomy): domain Bacteria; phylum Verrucomicrobiota; class Verrucomicrobiia; order Opitutales; family Opitutaceae; genus Pelagisphaera. The sequence continues at coordinate 30,761 of NZNM01000156.1, forward strand.
ATTGTCTTCTTGGGAGAGCAATTCTGCCAAACGCTCCAGCTTCTCAACCAGCCTGGCGGTTTTATAAATCGCGTTTTCGCCAAGATGAGGAGTGGAGCCATGGGCAGCCTTGCCCGCGGCCTCGATCGTGTATCGGCAGGCCCCTTTGTGTTTCGTTATTATCCCGCTTCGTGTCGGTTCCCCGGTAAGCGCCCCTTTGATGTCATAGCGGTCCCTCAACTCAGCCAGCTTGTAGGCTCCAAGTTGCGCTGCCTCCTCATCCGCTGACGCGGCAAAAACCAGGCTATGGTTTAGTTCACTAGCGTTTTCGTTGCAGCGTTCTGCAAGCAACATAAAGGTCGCTAAACTTGCTTTCGTATCGCACGAACCCCGGCCATACCACTTTCCTTCTCGGCATTGAAGTTCGTATGGGCTTCCAATCGCCCATCCATCAACACCGACCGTATCCATGTGCGCTTCGATAAGCACTGATGGTTTATCGTGAGCACCGATGCGGGCCACAACGTTGCGCCTGCCAGGCAGGACCTCATGGCAGTGGAATTCGATTCCCTTTTCAGACAGCCAATCTCTGACGAACGCCTCTACATCTTTCTCGCCAGGACCCCCATAAACCGGATTTACGCTGGGTATCGCTACCAGTTTTTGTAATAGCTCAATGCACGCGCTCATTGGTGCCTATCCCAATGGCTGGCTTGCCAAAAAGCAACGGCCTTCAGTCCTAAATCGGCTTTCATTTTATTTTAACCAAGTTCTAAGGGCAAGGTCGATACAGGCGATTGACAGACCTTTCTTGGCTCTCAAAATCCACTTTCCATGGCTTGGAGAATCGACCAATTCGTTGTTAAAGGAGAGATTCACAACCGAGCGCCAGGTGATGTTTCGGGACTTATCTGGCTCAAGGGTTTAAACCGGCCCCTTGAATTGAAACTCAAAGGGAATTGCTATCGCGACTTAGCGGGAGCGAAGCTTGTATTCGAAAATCCAAAACCAGTTGAGGGAGACTATTCCGGTCTGGACGTTTTTCAGGATGGAGTCGTCGGAGACATGACCGCTTCCAAGAAAGTCAAAATTCCAGTCGATCCAGACGAAATCGTCGGCCAATTCGGAAACGGCAAGCACCCCTACATTATCGGTAATTGCCTTTATTTGGAGTGGTTTAGCGAACGAAATGGACGGGTATTGATCGAGACGACTGATTTCGACTGGAATGTATCTCTTCCTAGCTGGACTCTTTCGGAAACCGACGAAGTCGATCAGCGGCTGAAAAACCAGCAAGCGATGTTCGACTTTATGGATAACTTGTCCCAAGCCATCGAAACAGACGATGAGCAAGAAATTCCAGTCACCGAAGAAATGAACGAGTTTCAATGGGAAGCATTTTTGCAAAAGTCAGATGCTCGGAGCGATATGCTTCTGGAGCTCTTCGAAAAGTACGGGGACGATCCTAGGTGCGAAGAGCTGGTTGCGGAAGCAATGGGCTGGGAGATCGAGAGTGTTGAGTTCCCAGAAGCGGAACAAGATGACTGGGAATCGCAAACCGAAGGAGCTCTGTTTCAAGAGGACGAGAGCGATCCAGAAGAGTACCTCCCAAATCACCCCCTCATATCCGAGATGATGGATATAACCTCCCGGATTTTCTTTGAAACGGAGTCTCGGAAACTCCTGAACGATGAAACTAGCAACCCGTGGAACCAACTCCTGTGGCATTCCCAAATGACGGTAAGCAAACTCATCGGAGCCTTGGAGGAAGTGACCCGCGAGGTTGATCCAGAACCCGGGTTTGTCGTCGCGACTCTAAAGCGGGCTCTCCACCTCGTGCACATGACGATATCCACCTTGGAGGCAGCTCAATCCCTTCAGACGAAGCATGAGAATTGGCAGTTGGACATCCGGCGCTCCTTATTTGGAGTGCGGGAATCCATTCTCGATTTGATGCAAACCTATCGCCGCAACGGCGCGTAGTCGCAAGGCGCTCTGAGCCAGTCCCCGATCATTTCATTTCAGGTAGCGTTGCTCGTTCCCAAACAACCGCCCTGACAACGCTCCCGCGGCTGTTTGGGGACAAACAGCCCTACCCAATTTCTTGCGAAATCATAGTATCTGGCAAGGAATGCAAAAGGGAGCTCAAGGAACCCGCTCAATAGCCCACCGCCTGGCCATCTTTACGGCTTTCGGATGCTCCGGTGTAAACGCCTGACTCCGGATCTCGCCAAATTCCCTGGTACCCGCCAAATAGGCCTTTACCAGAGATCATGTCAATTTGATGGCCCATCGCCGCCAAATCGGCTCGGGCGACTTCGCTAAATCCATTTTCTAGATACACCGTTCCACCTTCCGTCATTTCACGGGGCGACCCGAATGGCTGTGAGGAACGAACATGATTTACGCGGGGAGCGTCGCCCGCCTCTTGCAGATTCATGCCGAAATCCTTTAAATTGACGATAACTTGGACGTGACCTTGAGGCTGCATGCTTCCCCCCATCACTCCGAAAGCCATCAACGGCCTACCTCCCTCTGTCACGAATGCGGGAATAATCGTATGGAAAGGGCGCTTTCCAGGCCGGTATTCATTCGCATGCCCCGGTTGGAAATTGAACGAAGCTCCTCGATTCTGAAATCCAAACCCAAGCTCCGGAATGCATACGCCCGATCCCATGCCAATAAAATTGCTCTGTATCAGCGAAACCATCATGCCGCTAGAGTCTGCCGCGCAGAGATACACGGTGTCTCCTCGTTCCAAGATTCCCGGACTATAGTCTAGGGCCGCTTTCTGGGGATTGATTAGAGTCCGCTTCTCGGTTGCATAATCTTTGGAAATTAGAGTTTCCACTGGCGCTTGAGAAAAGTCCGGATCCGCATAGAACCTCGCTCGATCTTCGTAAGCTAGCTTTTTTGCCTCGATGAATGCATGCAAATGCTTGGCCGACCCGAATCCAAAACTAGAAAGATCGTAGCCTTCTAGAATATTAAGCATCTGAAGGGTGGCTATTCCTTGGCCATTGGGAGGCAATTCCCAGATATCCCAACCTCGATAATTTGTCGATACCGGACCAATCCAATTACCCTCGTGACGGGCTAGATCTTCGTAAGACAAATAAGCTCCCAGGCGTTTCATCTGTTTGTCGATCACTTGGGCAATTGGGCCTTCATAGAAGGCATCTCGACCATTCTCCGCGATCGAAGCTAATGTATCGCCAAGGGCAGGATTCTTCCAAATATCACCCTTTTCCGGATACCTTCCTCCTGGAGCAAATGTATCTAACAAGCCAGGACAGCTGCTTGGGTCCCTGCTTCGCGACTCAATTTCTCTCTTCCACGATCTCGCTATAATCTCGGGAACAGGATGCCCGTCAAAGGCGTATCCAATTGTGGGCTTCAGAATCCTCTCCATTGGAAGATTGCCGAATTCCCCATGAAGTTGGTACCAGCCATCTACGCACCCAGGGGTGGATAGGGAGTATCTGCCAAATAACGGGATTTCATCTGTGATCCCTTCTTCCTCGAAAGTCTCTTTAGAAAGGCCCATCGGTGATCGGCCACTTCCATTAAATCCATGCAATCGCTGCGTCTTAGGGTCCCAAACGATAGCGAAGAGGTCACCCCCGATGCCATTACTGACAGGCTCCATCAAGCCCAGAGCCGCATTAGAGCCAATGGCCGCATCCATCGCAGTACCCCCATCCCTGAGAATTTCCAATCCAATCTGAGATGCCAAAGGATGACTTGTGGCCACAATTCCATGCCGGGCAAAAATTTCCGAACGTGATGCCCGGTGCCCGCTAGCTGAAGGATCTACTCCTATCAACTCCCTATCCATGCTTCGCAATGGAGAAGAGAATCTTCTTCGAAGCGTCTATCCCGCGATTCAGCACGTCGAGGTTCATGCTCTCGTTTGGTGCATGCAAATTGTCCTCGGGGAGGAATAGGCCTATCATAACGGAATCCAGTCCGAGAATGCTCTTGAAGTCGGCGATTATCGGGATGCTTCCGCCCTCTCGTAAAAACAATGGCGAGCATCCAAAAGATTCATCAATTGCCTTTGTTGTGGCTTCAAATGCGTAGACCAGGCGACCCGGCATATCGGCTGGCGAGTTTGGGCGGCCGGGGGGCGTGACCAGGTAAGGAGCGCCTTCATGGCCCATCTCCACATTTATGGAAACACCAGGGGGCGCCCGATCCAGAACAGCCTGTTTGACACGCTCTCCTATCACTTTCGGATCCTGGTTTCCCACAAGTCGGCAAGAAATTTTTGTCATCGCCTTTGACGGGACAATCGTCTTGCTACCTTCTCCCTGATAGCCCCCTCCTATTCCGTTAAACTCCAGGGTCGGAAGATAGCGCGTAGCTTCGAATGGCGTGTATCCCTCTATTGGATGCAAAGCTCCAACTCCCAAGGTCTTTTTGTACGCTTCCTCGTCGGCTCCCAGCTTCGCGAGTTCATCTCGTTCCCAATCTTCAACATCAGTAACGCCTTCGTAGAAGCCATCGACCGTTACGCGATTGTTTTCATCGTGTAGCGATGCGCAAATTTCGCACAAGGCCTGAACGGGATTGTAAACCGCTCCCCCATGAAGCCCCGAATGCAAATCTGCGCTAGGACCTTGAACCTGCACATCTAAAACTGCGATGCCTCGCAATCCTACCGTAACGACGATTTGCTTTTCCGTAGGGCTTAAGGTATCGGAAAGCAACACCAGATCCACATCCGAAAATGAGTCCTTCCTCGATTCTAGGAAAGGCTTGAGGCTGGGACTTCCAATTTCCTCCTCGCCCTCGATGAGAAACGTAATTCGCAAGGGCAACTCCGGATCTTCCTCCAATGCTTGAGCGACCGCGGCGATATGAGCCATTTGCGGCCCCTTGTTATCCGCAGCTCCTCTAGCAAAGAGACGTCCATCCTTAACCACGGGATCAAAGGGATCGCTGCGCCATTCTTCCAGCGGGTCAGCCGGCTGCACGTCGTAGTGTCCGTATATTAGAACGTGGGGCCACTCCGGATTTCCTTCTCGGCGAGCGAGCACTATTGGATGCATAGGCGTATTCACCACTTCAACACTTAGACCCATATCGGCAAACAGGGATTCCAAGAATCGTCGCGACCCATCCATTCCCTCTTTAAAATTCGAGTCTGTTGACACGCTTGGGAACCGCAAATGCTCCTTCAATTTCTCGATAGGATCGAACATGCGGTCTATGCAAGATCAAGAATCTCGGATTGGCAATTTAAGATTCGAGCGAAATCGTGTCCGGTGTGCCTTGACTCTTCCGCCTGCCCCAACTTCATTCCAATCTTCAGTTCCCAACCATCGGAACTATCAGCCATATGAAAAAACTGCTCGCCGCCAATAGAAGTGAAATTGCCGTCCGCATTTTTCGGAGCGCCACGGAACTCGGTTGTCGAACCGTCGCCCTGTACGCTCATGAAGATCGCTTCGGCGTTCATCGATTTAAAGCTGACGAGGCCTACCTGCTAGCCCGTGGCAAAGGTCCTGTAGCGGCCTATCTAGATATCGATACCATCATCGAGATCGCCAAAGACAACGATGTCGAACTCATCCATCCTGGATATGGATTCCTTTCCGAAAACGCGGATTTCGCTCAAGCATGCGAGGACAATGGCATTAATTTCGTCGGGCCCAACCCCAAGCTGCTCAAGCGGATGGGCGATAAGATCGAGGCTCGCAAGATTGCCGACAAGGCTAACGTTCCAACGCTACCAGGCACTCAGGATCCCGTTTCTGACCCGCGCGAAGCTCGCAAAATAGCCAAGAAAATCGGTTTTCCGCTAATTATTAAGGCTGCATTTGGTGGTGGCGGTCGCGGCATGCGAGTCGTCAAGGATCCTAAAGATTTGGACTCCTTTTTGGAGGAGGCTCAAGGAGAAGCGCAGAGGGCTTTTGGGAACCCAGCAGTCTTCCTGGAACGCTACATTCAACGAGCCAAGCACATCGAAGTCCAGATACTCGGCGACAAGCACGGTAATGTCGTTCACTTGCACGAACGCGATTGCTCGGTACAGCGCCGGCATCAAAAGGTCATTGAAATCGCTCCCTCCGTTGGCTTGCCCGATGACGTTCGGAAGGAACTCTGCGATGCCGCCGTCAAAATCGCTCAGTCTATCGGCTATTACAATGCCGGAACTGTCGAATTCCTGCTCGACCTAGATAGCCACGATTGGTTTTTCATCGAAATGAATCCTCGTATTCAGGTCGAGCATACCGTTACCGAAGTTATCACAGGCATAGATATCGTTCGAGCTCAGATACTGATCGCGGAGGGCCGTTCCTTGCATGGCAAAGAGATCGGCATTCCCAAACAGAATGCCATTCCACGAAACGGCGTGGCCATTCAGGCCCGCATCACTACGGAAGACCCGGAAAGAAATTTCGCTCCTGACTACGGCAAGATCGTCAACTACCGAAGCGCCGCGGGATTCGGCATTCGTTTGGACGGAGCCATGGGCGACACGGGTTCCGTTATAACGCCTTACTACGACTCTCTTCTCGTAAAGCTAACTGCATCAGCCAGAACTTTCGAGCTCGCCATCCAACGCATGGTTCGAGCCTTGAATGAAATGCGTATCCGCGGTGTAAAGACGAATATACCGTTTATCGAGAATGTCATAACTCACCCGATATTCGATGCCGGAGACGCGACGACAACGCTGATCGATACGACACCCGAGTTGTTCAATTTCAGACGCAGGCGCGATCGGGCTACAAAACTTCTGAAACTGCTAGGCAATACTATCGTTAATGGAAACGACCAGGTCAAAGGTCGACCGGTTCCAGAAATGAATCTGCCTGTAATCGTCCCTCCGCATGATCCTACTAAAAAAATTCCAAAGGGCACCAAGGACTATCTAGACAAGCATGGTCCTGAGAAATTCGCTGAATGGACACGCAAGCAAAAGCGGCTCTTGATTACCGATACCACCATGCGGGACGCCCACCAGTCTCTACTGGCGGCCCGCATGCGTAGCTATGATCAACTGCAAGTAGCCGACGCTATCGCTTATCGGGGAAGCGAATTGTACAGTCTCGAATGCTGGGGAGGCGCCACTTTCGACACCACCATGCGGTTCCTCTATGAGAACCCATTCAAGCGACTTCGTCGACTGAGAGAACGCATACCTAATATTTGTTTTCAAATGCTGCTCCGAGGAGCCAATGGAGTCGGGTACTCAAATTATCCAGACAACGTCATCCGAGGGCTTGTGAAGCATTCCGCGGAAGCGGGTATGGACATATTCCGCATTTTCGATTCCCTCAACTACTTGCCGAATCTTCGAGTCGCCATGAAGTCGGTTCGAGAAGACACGAATTCCGTGTGCGAAGCCACGATCTGCTACACCGGCGACATCCTGGACCCCAAACGAGACAAGTACTCACTAAAATACTACGTAGATATGGCCAAGGAGCTCGTGAAAATGGGAGCTCACATCATTGCCATCAAGGACATGTCCGGCTTGTGCACGCCTCACGCGGCCTTTAAGCTTGTGAAGGCGCTTCGATCGCAAGTCGGTGTTCCAATCCACTTTCACACCCATGACTCGTCGGGAATCGCTGGCGCCTCGGTAATCAAGGCAGCAGAAGCCGGCGCGGACGTCGCTGATCTAGCAGTCTCTTCGCTTTCTGGACTGACGTCTCAGCCTAACCTGAATTCCATGATTAAGGCGCTCAAAGGCAATCCGCGAGATACAGGGCTGGATTTGGAGTTCTTCAACGAATTATCCATTTATTGGGAGGCCGCGCGTCAGTATTACGGCCCATTCGACACGAGTCCGAAATTTGGGAGCGCGGAAGTCTACACGCATGAGATGCCGGGTGGCCAATACACCAATCTCCGCGAACAGGCCCGACAGCTAGGACTCGGCTCTCGATGGACGGAGGTCGTTCGCTATTACCACGCCGTCAACGAATTGCTTGGGGACATCGTCAAGGTCACCCCTTCGAGTAAAGTAGTTGGCGATCTCTCCATGTTCTTGCTCACTAAAGGAGTTGAGCCAGAAGACCTCGTGAATCTCGAACCGGGTACCGCTTTCCCGGAATCCGTTGTCGACATGCTATCGGGAGGGCTCGGTCAACCAATCGGAGGCTGGCCCAAAAAGGTGCAGAAGGTCGTCCTCGGCGATCGCAAGCCTTTCCGTGGACGGCCTGGTACCCGGGCCGAGAAGATCGACTTGGAAGCGACGCGAAAGGAAATTTCCGAAAAGTACAAGCGGAAGATCAATGACGACGATCTCTACGCTCACTTGATGTACCCAACTGTGTTCGCGGATTTGGTCAAGTACGTCAGCGAATACGGCCACGCTCGGGTTTTGCCCACGCCCGTATTTTTCTATGGACTCAATCCCGGAGAGGAAATCTCGGTCGAGATTGAGCAAGGCAAAGTTCTGATCGTGAAACTGATCTACGTTAGTGACCCTAATGAAGATGGCGAACGAACGTTGACCTTCGAGCTAAATGGACGAGCTCGAGAGTGCGTTATCATGGACCGATCGATCAAATCCAAGTCCAAGCGTCGGGAAAAAGCGGATCCTGCCAACAAAAAGCAAGTAGGCGCCCCAATTCCGGCAATGGTCAGCAGCGTATCCGTTACGGTGGGACAACAGGTCAAGAAGAAGGACAAATTGATTGTCCTCGAAGCGATGAAAATGCAGACAACCGTTTATGCTCTCGAGGACGGATTCGTTGACCGAATTGAAGTCTCAGCTGGCGACCAGGTGGAAAGCAAAGACTTGCTGATAGCTCTGCGATAGCCTGAAAGCCGCGCTACAATTTCGCCAATCCCGATCCTGTCGCTACTAAACCAATTCCCAATTCGTTCGAGTGATCGACCAATTCAGGCTCTCGATTCCCATCCAGTCCCGGATGAATCACGAGGGACGCTCCTAAGCGTTGAGCAGCTTCTAGCGAGTCGGGACCGGCAAGGTCCTCGTCAAATACGAAGATAGCGTTTTCCAAGCGGTCTCTTGTTGTCGAGAAGGCCTTCTCGAAATCCAATTGGCTTGTCATGTGGGACGCCAAGCGAACAACGCGTTCCTGGGACACGGCCAAACAAGCGGATGATTGCAAGTGGCGGACAATTTTTACCCCAAACATCATCGTCTCCCAATCATCTACCAATGGTTGAACTGAGCTAACAATGCGCCACGTCATGGGATTTATCGGAATGCGATTCTTGTCTTGAACCAACCAGCCCCCGGCAATGGAGCGAATCTCTTGCAACGACTCATAACCCAGGCCCTCTTTGCTTGCGACAAGTCGGATACCTGGCTCGTCATCAAAGCCCAAGAAGTTCGGAGCCACGATCGAGGAAACGCTCGCTACACCATGCTTCTCTAGTGTCCCGTAGTCTAGAGCGCCATTAACAACAAGCATGGAGGCGCCTCTATCCTCCCCCTCCTCAGAATTAATATTTTGAAGCGCCTCGCTCAATTGGCCCGAGCTGGATCCTGCTAACAGTTGGCCCTTGGATACCAGCAAAGCGGTCGGTTTCTCAAATTCTCCAATAGCAAAGGTCGCCAACGTTAAATCGAGCAAACATGCGTAGTCTGGCTCAGGCCCGGATAGCAATTCGAAGTGCTCGCTAAACCTTCCATAGATGGCAGCCTTCTGATGAGCCGCGACTCCCTGCAACGTACAGTCCCGCTTCACGGAAAAATACAGCGTCTTCGGGTAGCCGCTTAACGCGTCTAAATCTGGAGTTTCACCCGATTGAGACTCCAGAAACTGGGCAACCGCAGCGTCAAATACAGCTACGGCATGCAAAGCGTCACAGGCTTGTTGAACCCTGAAGGGCTCAGGCAACCTCCCCTGGTTCGCTGCAAGCAAATCGACTACGCTTGAATATAACCTAGAGTCACCCACTACTCCAATCGCGACTGGATTCAGAGCAGCGCCTCTTATCAAACCTACGATCTCATGGTCCATCTCCGCGAGGGCTTTTTTCCACGGGTGCCCTCTATGGCCGCCAATGGTCGGGCTGGCAAAATTCGCTACCACTAGCGATACGCCCCCATCCCGAATCATTTTTTCCGCATACGCGAAATCGACGGTCTCGCATTCCTCCAACAACGCCGATGGTGCCAATGATTCTACTGTTATCAATTGGTAGTCGAACGTTTCAACCAGCTTCCTCGCGAATTCAACCACTCCTGACGGGTCTCTCGTGGCCAGTAACGCTGTCCTTTTCATTCCCGCAGTACCGTAGCAATGAAGTCCTCGATCAAACAAAATCTCATCCCGAATGAGTAGATTCGGAAACGGAACGGTTTTCAATTTGAATTGCTACCAAACTCCGGTCAAAAGATAGTCTCTCAATCCAAATGACTTCAAGAACTACCCAGACACTAAAAATCGGAGATCGAGAATTCGACTCTCGCCTCCTCGTGGGAACGGGGAAATTCAGTAGTAACGATTCCATGAAAGAGGCGCTGCGGGCCTCGGGATCCGCTCTCGTAACCGTGGCCCTCAAGCGGGCGAACCTAGATTCTTCGGAAGATCCCTTTGCCAACATACTAGATTTTCTGGAAACGGAACGCTATCTCATTCTGCCCAACACGGCAGGAGCCATGAATGCCGAGGAAGCCGTCAGAATCGCTAGATTGGCGGTCGCCGCAGGCTTGCCGAATTGGGTAAAACTAGAAATTCATCCGGACCCAAACTACCTGCTTCCAGATCCTATTGAGACCTTGAAAGCCACCGAGACTCTCGTCGCTGAAGGTTTCACCGTCCTCCCGTACATAAACGCGGATCCCGTACTTGCTCAACGGCTCCAAGACGCCGGCGCGGCAACCGTGATGCCACTCGGTTCGCCAATAGGAAGCAATCAAGGATTGGATACACGATCGCAGATCGAAATAATCGTCGAGCAAGCCAGAGTTCCCGTTGTTGTGGACGCCGGAATAGGCGCTCCTTCTCATGCAGCTGAAGCGATGGAACTGGGAGCGGATGCCGTTTTAATCAATACCGCGATTGCCATCGCCAATGACCCTCCCGCCATGGCCAGAGCTTTTGCCAAGGCCGTCGAGTCTGGCCGCGAGGCTTACGAGATCGGCCTAGGATCCACATCGAAAAGAGCAGAGGCCAGCAGCCCGCTAACCGCGTTTCTCGGGGCTTGAATCCCATTTGCGGATCTGAAATGGAGCGGATACACTGCATCGAACGCGCGATCGCTAGCTCATGAAACTTTCTTTTTCCAAGATATTCGAAACTATAGATCTTCAGGGTCTTTCCGAGATCTCCGCCCAAACACGGACATCGGAAGTTCAACGAGTTTTGAATAGAGGCGAAGCAAACAGCCTGGAAGAATTCGCAAACCTAATTTCCCCCGCTGCTGAACCCTACTTGGAATCGATGTGCCGCTTGTCACAAGCGGTCACGCTGAAGCACTTCGGAAAAACCATGCGGATGTTCGCTCCGCTATACTTGTCCAATGAATGCGTAAACGTTTGTCGCTACTGCGGTTTCTCGCGACACAACGATATCCCTAGAATTACCCTATCGATCGAAGACGTTGAACGTGAAGCCAAGCTCCTCCACGAGCAAGGGTTTCGCTCCATCCTTCTCGTCGCAGGAGAACATCCAAAGTATGTTTCAAATGGATACGTTGAATCAGTAGTAAGGCGTTTATCCCAAGAATTTCCCAGCATCGCCCTTGAGCTGGGGCCTCTGGAAGCCTCTGGGTATTCGCCTTTGGTAAACGCGGGTTGCGAAGCTCTGATCGTCTATCAAGAAACCTATGACGAAGACACCTATCAGAGCTTGCACACAGCCGGACCCAAGAAGCATTTCAGTTGGCGAATGGATACCGCTGAAAGAGCCTACCAAGCGGGATTTAGACGTCTAGGAATCGGAGCCCTTTTTGGTCTCCATGATTGGCGCCGGGAGGCCATCTCTCTCGCCTGCCATGCCCAACACCTATCACGAACTTGCTGGAAAGCCCAAGTCTCGCTTAGCCTACCTCGAATGCGTCCGTCAGCAGGAGAATTCGAACAAGTGGAGTTTTTGCCAGACCATCATTTCGTCCAGCTAATCGCTGCCTTTAGACTGTTTGCCCCCAAGGCCGGAATCACGCTTTCTACCCGCGAGCCCGCACCTCTTAGAGATGGACTCATCCCGTTGGGCATCACATCGATGAGCGCAGGTTCCTCCACAGAGCCGGGCGGCTACAGCGCTTTTGACGAATCTAGTTTTACACCGATAGATGAGCAGCCAGGCGAACAATTCCACATTGCCGATGAACGACCACCCGCGGTGGTTGCCAAAGCCATCGCTAATGCAGGATACGAGCCTGTCTGGAAGGATTTCGATCAATCATTGCTTTCTGAACAATCAGCCAAGGAACCGATCAACCGACCGGACGATCAAACAGATAAAGCTGATCCCGTAGAGAGCCTGGATCCCCTATCTTGCTAATGAAAATTTTCGCTAACGACTCTGAGTTTGAAGTAAATTCCGGATGCAGCCTATCGGAATTCTTGGAATCCATAGGATATCAGATTGGACTGGTTGTCGTGGAGAGAAATCGCCAGGCTCTATCGCCATCGGAAGCGACCAATACTATCCTGGAAGCTGGCGACCGCCTCGAAATCGTCAAGATCGTTGCCGGGGGCTAAGCAACAGGATGAGCCAGTCTTCGCTACTAGTGGGCCTAAAAGTCACGCTCGATAATCTCGAGTACCACTACGGGGGACCTAGAGTGCCCGAAGAAACCCCTCACGTTTTCGTTTACTATATCACCATCGACAACCAATCCGAACGACGTGTAAAACTACTGGGCCGCAAATGGATCATATCTTCGCCCGATGGGGAGAAACTCGTGGTCGAGGGCGACAAGATCGTTGGAAACGAACCGGATTTGGCCCCTGGAGAAACCTTTTCATACAATAGCTTCCATCTCTCAGCTTCAGACGCCTCGGCTGTCGGCAGCTTCCATGGAATTGATGAGGATGGAAATCGCATACATACGCGAATTCCTCGGTTTGCCATGCGCATCCCCGACCAAACTTGCTAGACCGGCTAGATTTTCATAGCTTGACCCAATGCCTAGCTCTCCTCTATCAGGAGCTAAATAGCCCTAATCGTTTTTCAGCCAGACTGGAATCGATTTAGAGAATGAACCCTGCGGATTATAGTATTTATGGGACAACAACACAGAAAGAAGATCAAACGAATCCGGCGTAAAGCTTACCAAACCAGAAAAAAGGAGCGAGACGCCAAAGCCGCTAAAAAAGGGAAATAGCGAATAGCTCTGCTAGTCCTCCCTTCGACCGATGATACTACTTGGACTCGAAGATCGCCAATGGATTTTCCTCGCGACAGTCGTGTTCGCGTCAACCACTGGACTAGCAACCTACGCAGCCCTTAGATTGCGTAGAAAGTCGAGTCGTGCCTATACGCTCGCACTCGTAAGTTTTGGTTGGATACTGCAGACCATTGGTCTATACGCTCGAGGGCTTCAGTACGGCGGCTGCCCGCTCTCGAATCGATACGAGCTAGTACAGTTCATGGTTTGGTCCGCGATCGCGTTGTATATCTTCGTGGGACCAGCATTTCGAGTAAGTCTACTCGGGATGTTCACGTCAGCATTCGCCACGATATTTTCAATTTTATCGCTAACTTTCGATAGTTGGGACACTGCGACGGGAGCGCCTATATTCGGCGATTCTCCCTGGATCGAAGCTCATGCAGCTCTAGCCCTCTTTAGCTACGGAACATTCGGAATACTGGCCCTAACCTCTGCCATGTACTTGCTCCAAAGCCGAAGCCTAAAGCAAAAGAAGATGGGCGGCTTCTTCCCCTTCTTGCCTTCTCTTTTCGAGCTAACTTCCATTAATCTTCGATTGCTGCTAATCGGTTTCATGATTCTTTCTAGTTCACTCGCGATCGGCTCCGTTTATTGGACACGAGAAACCGGCGCAGTTGATGTGCCTAAACTTTCCGCTACAATCGCGGTTTGGCTAGCCTATGGAATCCTGCTCCTGCTGCGTTACCGCCAATTTCTCTCCTATAAGCAATTCTCATGGGCCTGTATTGGCGTTTTCGTGGCAGCCCTTCTTTCTCTAGAAGCCGTGGATAGCTCGTCCAGCAAGGAAGCGAGCTTGAACCAATACGTTCCGCTTTCCACCAAGCGATGAGCTTTCACCATGGAGAACTTCTGCTAATCACCGTCAACCATGAGACTGTATCCATGGAGGACCGAGAGCGGTATTCACTGGATGAAAGCCAGATTCGAACACTCTACCAGCGATTGCACCGATCTCCGGACATCGAAGAATCGCTAATTTTAAATACGTGCAATCGATTCGAGCTCTACACCAAAACGAGTGATCCTAGAAACGGAATATCGATTGTCTTTAAGACATTACAGGACTTCTACAAAATCGATATCCAGGAATTAGAATCCCACGCTTCCACACGATATGGACCGGAAGCCATAAAACACTTGATCGAAGTATCTGCGGGGCTTCGCTCACAAATAACGGGTGAAGCCGAAATATTCGGCCAGGTGAAAGAAGCTTACGCGATGTGCCAAAATCTCGGGTACGCAGGAAAATTGATTAACCGGATGGTGCAGAAAGGCTTCCAAGCCGTTAAACTGATACGGAATTCAACACCCATCGGCGAAGGTCAGATCAATATTTCGAATGTCGCGGTAGATCTTTCCATGAAGATCTTCGGGGCGCTTCACAAAACCAGCGTTCTCATCATCGGCACCGGGGAAATTGGAGAAAAGACCGCGAAAGCCTTGAATAGCCGTGGGGCCAATGAATTTGGTATTGCTAGCCACTCCTCCGAACGGGCAGAGATAGCTTCTCACCGCTGGGGAGGCTCTCCCAGAAATCTGGAAAACATTCAGTCCTACCTGAATGAATACGATATCGTTATTTCTTCGACAGATGCGGAACGCCCCATTCTCGATGCTCGAGTTTTGAGCGAGATTGTACGCGCCCGAAAAAATCGGCCGCTCTTTTTAATCGACCTTGGGATGCCCCGAAATTTCGATCCCTCCTGCGAGGAAATGGAAGACGTCTTCCTTTACAATCTCGACGACTTAGCGGAAATCGCGGAAGCCAATTTAAAGGAAAGAAAAGCGGCCATCAAGCGAAGCGAGGAAATCGCCGACCAAAAATCGGTCTCCATCTGGCGGATGCTAGAAAGCCGCGGCTTGGTTAATTTCCAATAATCCGATTAGAATCACTAAGGAATATTCCCTTGAGATACATTTCCAGGCCATGGCGATTAGGAGAATTCCGAAGGGCATTTCCTTTGCTGACCTTGCCCTCCTTGACCAGGCGGAATAGCTCTTTGTTGAAAGAACGGGAACCCGATTCTGGCGATACGTCCAGCAACGATTGAATTTTGTCGAACTTGCCATACTTGATCGTGCTACTGACAACGGAATCCACAACCATGATTTCCTGGGCTGGAACGAGACTGTCTTCCTCGAGCGAAGGTAAAAGCTTTTGCACGATTATGCCGCGCAAGGATTCCGAGAGTTTACGCCTAACCAGCTCGTGTTTCTCTGGAGGAAAGTATTCGAACAAACGCATGATCGCTTGCTGAGCGCTAGCCGCGTGCAACGTAGTGAAAACCAGGTGACCCGTTTCTGCGGCAGAGATCGACGTTTCAAAAGTATCCGCATCGCGCATCTCCCCGATCAGAATTACATCAGGATTTTGTCGAAGCACGGCCCGCAGAGCCTTTTTGAAATTGGGTGTATCTATACCGATCTCGCGTTGATTAAAGACGCAACGACGATCAATGAAATTGTATTCGATAGGATCTTCTAGGGTCACGACGTGCTTTTCAGCGAGGTCGTTCAAATAGTTGAGCATACAAGCCATAGTCGTGCTCTTACCCGATCCCGTCGCTCCGCATACCAGTACGATCCCATCCTTCGCCTCGATGAATTGCTTCAAGGTGTCCTTATCTAGATTGAGATCTTCGAAGGTCGGGATCTTGCTCTTGATATGACGGAATACCATACTCACAGATCCGCGCTGAAGGAACGCATTGACGCGGAATCTGCCCGCTTGCTCCAGAAAATAGGCGAAGTCGACCTGCCCTTCCATTTCCCAAATCTCGCGAAAGTTCGTCGGCAAACTTTCCTCGACGAATTCCAGCGCGTCTTCCCCATCGATAGGAGGCATGTCCACTTCTTCTAAACCTCCGTTTATGCGGAGCATTCCCGCCTTATCGGATTTAATAACGATATCGCTGGCGCCGTTCTGCACAGCGAGCAATAGAAGTTCATCGAAAATTTCTACAGACATGGGGTCGATTTTACTGAGTTTTGATAATTCTCCTTCGAGAATAGCATAAAGATTGACCGGCTATTTAAATCGTCTTGGAACTCAAAACCTTCAACCTAGACTGCCCAGAAAAATGATTAATACCCGTTTCACAGGATCCATTACTGCCATGGCCACGCCTTTCGATGCGGACGGTTCCCTATCGGTCCCCAGCCTCAAGGCATTCGTCAATCGGCAGATTGAAGGCGGCATCAATGGTTTGCTGCCCATGGGAACAACCGGTGAGTCTCCTACGCTCAACCATGAAGAGCACGGTGAAGTCGTCGAAATCGTGGTAAACGAAGCGGATGGTCGGGTTCCCGTAATAGCCGGAGCAGGTTCGAATTCCACCCGAGAAGCCATCGCTATGACGCGACATGCCGACCAAGCTGGAGCAGACGGCACGCTCCACGTAACCGGCTACTACAACAAACCCACACAAGAAGGTATTTTTCAGCACTTTTCCGCCATCGCCCAAGAAACCGATAAACCCATAGTCCTCTATTCGATCCCGGGCCGGTGCATCGTTGATATCTCATTAGCCACTGTTGAACAGCTGGTAGCCAGGCATCCAAACATTCGGCACATCAAGGAATCCGGTGGCCAAGTGAGTCGCGTCGATGAATTGAAACAAACGCTTGGCGACGACATCACAGTTCTGAGCGGAGATGATGGTCTAACCCTGCCCTTCATCGCATCAGGAGCTGAAGGAGTCATTTCTGTAGCATCCAATCTCTTTCCGACGGAAATCACGGAACTCGTAAAATCGGCTTTGTCGGGCGACTTGAAAACCGCTTCCGACTTTCATCGATCGCTGTATCCGCTATTTCGCGATCTTTTTATTGAGCCAAGCCCCGTACCGGTAAAAGCTTGTCTCAAAAAGCTTGGATTTTTCCCGACCGACCGCGTTCGATTGCCTTTGTGCGAAATGGGGCAAGATAATCTTGCCGTAGTCCTAGATTCCCTACAACAGGTACGCGAAAATCTGAAAACGGCCGACACAGTGCCCGCTACCTGAAATGAGTCTGAAAATATGCATCAACGGCTTTAAAGGCCGAATGGGAAACGCCATTGCCGAAACTGCATCGGAAGCGGGCCACGAAATTTCAGGCAAAGTCGATATCGGAGACAATCTTGAGGAGGCTCTAGGTAGCAGCGACGTAGTTATCGATTTTTCCTTCCATAACGTTACTCGAACAGTATTCGAAACCGCTGTAAAACTAGGCAAACCCATAGTCTGCGGCACGACAGGACACACTCAGGAAGATAGGAATGAGCTTCTGAAAATCGCTGAAGCCGTACCTACGGTATGGGCCGGCAATTTTTCGATCGGAGTCAACCTGCTTTGCTACCTCACCGAACGGGCTGCCGAGATACTTCCACTTTCCTATAACGCCGAGGTCGTGGAAATGCATCACCGGATGAAAAAGGACGCGCCCAGCGGAACGGCATTGATGCTAGCGGAGTCCATACTCGGCCCAAGAAATTTGAGCTACGACGATTTACGCCACGGTCGGGAGGGCGTTCCTGGTGAACGTGGGGAACGCGAAGTGGGCATGCATTCCTTGAGAGGGGGCGATGTTGTGGGCGATCATACCGCAATCTTCGCTGATATCGGAGAGCGAATCGAGCTAACCCACAAAGCCTCCAATCGTACGATATTTTCTCGCGGGGCTGTTCGAGCGGCGGAATGGATCGTTGGTAAGTCCCCAGGAATCTATTCGATCCGTGACGTCCTCGGCCTAAAGTAAGGATGATTGTCCTGATCGAAGGAATACTCATAAAGGCGACCCCGCTATCGGCTATCATTTCCGCTGGGGGCATCGGATACTCCGTAAGTGTCCCCATCACAACTGCGGAAAAGCTGCCCCAGAATGGCGAAAACGTCCGATTGCATACGCGAGCTGTATATCGAGAAGATTCCCAGGCCCTCTATGGATTTTGGGAAGAAACGGAACGAGACTTCTTCACCCTCGTGATAGAGAAAGTCTCTGGAGTCGGGCCCAAGGTTGCGATCAGCCTGATGAGTAAATTGCCTCTGAGAAGTCTAATTTCGGCAATTGCTGCCGAAGACGCTAATCTTCTAGCCAAGACTCCTGGAATAGGGAAAAAAACGGCGGAGCGGATAATCATAGAACTCAAAGACAAGCTTGCCGAATTTGCGACGATTTCCCACCCCCCCGAAATCGCAGACGCCGGAGAAGCAGCCACAACTGGCGAGTCGGTCCAAGGTCATTCGAAATCGGAAGACGCCATTCTCGCACTCCAAGCACTCGGCTACAAGAGGGCCGAAGCTGAGAAAGCAATTGCCAAGGCGATCCAGAGCGGAGGCGCTAATGTGAGCACCGAAGCGCTTATAAAAGCTGCTCTGGGCTAATCCACACCGATTGAAGAAACGGTTGTTGGAGTTACCTCGAACCCCAATCGATGGAAGCTTACTCTTCGGTCTTGAGATAAACCGTTCATCGGGACCGTCTCGAAATCGATAATCTCATCAATCGATCCCCCGAATTCAGGCCGGCCAAAAACTTCCCCAAGTCCATCTCGAAGGAGTTCCTCGATCGATTTGCGAAAGTCCTCCTCTTGAACCTTTAATCGTAAACGCGATTCCGCAGAGCGCACATTACTGATGTCTATTTGCGAGCCTTTCGTAAATCCAACGGGCTCCAAAACTAACCGCTCCGTCTTCGGATTGCGAGAAGTAGCAAGGACTTCAGTCGCGACAAACTCGGGAAAGCGTTCCTCCGCTTCCTCGCTCGGCTGAACGGCGATCGCCTCATCGCCCCCACTGACTAAGGGAACAAGATTCCGACCTGCCATCGCCAGCAGAACGAATGCCGCAGCCAATCCTCCGAAAGCGTAGATCAGCTGCCTAACCGAACGACTACCCGCAGGTTCGGCATTCAGCTCGTTTCTGAGAAGCGAACAAGCTTTGTGGATACGACAATACTCGAGAAACAATTCCTGGCGCTCAGGATCTCGACCTGTCTCCGAAATTAGCTCGGACAGTTCAGCCGAACTAATCTCGTCGTCTAAATACAGGTTTAAAAGTTCTTTGAAGCGATCGATATCCATTCAGATCTACAAGAGCTCGTTTCCTAGCTTCTCGCGAAGAGCCTCTCTAGCCCTAGCGATACGGCTTTTCACGGTGCCGATGCTAATCTCTAGCTTGTTGGCAATCTCCTCATAAGATAGGCTCTTAACGTTTCTCAAAATCAATGCTTCCCGGTGCATGTCGTTCAACAACTCCATGGCTGCCGTTACGCGCTCCTGAAACTCATTTGTGACTGCCACATCTTGCGGCGTTTCGATATCGGCTTCGAAGATCTCCGCGAGAGTCGTATTAGAATCCTCGCCGACATTCATGTCGAAGGAAACGGATTTATCGCGCTTCCGTCTCCACCAATACCAGTACCGGTTTCGGGCCAGATTCGTAGCGATCTGGTAGAGCCAGGTCGAAAAGCTGGAATCCCCACGAAATTTATCTAATCCCCGGTGGGCCCGGATAAACGCGTCTTGCGTAACTTCTTCGGCATCCTGCGAATTCCGGAGCAGCTGGAGTACCATTGCGTAGATCCGATCCCAGTAGCGACCCACCATTTCTTCAAAGGCAGCTTCGTCGCCGGCCTTGAACCGCGCCACGGCCGCCTTGTCCAGCGCCACTTCTTGAGCTTTCGTTGACATAGCAGAGTGCCTCCTTTGACGTTCCTGTTTAACTAAAGTTCCCAAAATTTTCCCTCCAATTTCCTCATTCCCAAGTCCCCCCTGCTTTCAGAGAATCCGTTACCAAACTCAGCGAAAATCGCGTGCTTCGGTAATTAGACGCAAGGAAACCAGCGCTTATTCACTATTATTAAGAGATAACTACGTGCCGAAAGCCAATCTGGTTGCTAAAATCGCCCACTTTCGCTTTGTTCAAAACTTGCTCGAAAGCTAAACGTAACCTCGACAAACCATGGTATAAGCTGATTTTCACACCTACCGCTGGTCGAAAACAGCCACAATCTAGGTTCCGCTGAAGCCGTGACAGCCCAGGGATCGTCGGGCGTCCTCACCATTGTCCTGCTTCAAGGAATGCAAACTTCTAAACACCAATCCTGGCTCGCCCTTGCCTTGGCTAGCCTTTTTCTGCTCGGCTGCGCTCCCCAGAAGCTTTTCCAAAAGTCAAATCTCGTCGCCTGGTGCATTGTCCCATTCGGTGTCGAAGAGCGCTCGCCCGAAGAGCGGGCCCAGATGCTGAGCGAACTCGGGATTACCCGTTTCGCCTACGACCGGAGAAGCCAGCATGTCTAGGAGTTCGAGAGGGAGATTATCGCTTGCCAAGAGAAAGGTATCGAATTCTTCGCCTTTTGGAACGAACATCCTGAAGTCTTTCGTCTGTTTCGGAAATATGGGATGCAGCCGCAAATCTGGAAAACTCTGCGATCCCCCGATGGCGACCTTTCCCAAGGCGAACGGGTGGCAGCCGCTGGAACCTCGTTTTTGCCTCTCGTCGAAACAACACGGCAGATGGGTTCTAAATTGGGCCTCTACAATCATGGAGGCTGGGGAGGCGAGCCGGCGAATCTCGTTGCTGTGCTAGATTGGCTGAGAAACCAAACCGACGCCGAGCACGTCGGCATCGTCTGCAACCTTCACCATGGGCACGACCAACTCGACACGCTCGCGGAGAGTATAGAGCTCATGAGGCCCTACCTCTTGTGCTTCAATTAGAACGGCATGAATCCAACGCCCGACCCAAAAATCCTGGCGATCGGCAAAGGTTCTCGCGACCAGGAATGGTTTCGGATTCTCTCCGAAAGCGGATACGAAGGCCCCATCGGCATCCTGGGACATCAGTCCGATCGGGATGCCCGTCGCTGCCTTGAGGAGAACTTGGCCGGATTTCGAGAGCAGGATTTTTGCTTTAACCAGGATAATCCACGAGCCAGTTCCGATTAAAACTCGACTGCTGAATGCCAAGGGTAAAACTGTTTTGCAGATGACAGACTGGGATCAGCTCTACCGCGAAAAGGAAACGCCCTGGGATCGGGGCGAACCTGCCCCGCCTTTGGTGGAATTCGTCGAAAAACAATCCTTGTCAGGCCAAATTCTCGTACCCGGCTGCGGCATTGGCCACGATGCTCGCTACCTTGCTGAACAAGGATATATCGTTCATGCAATCGACATTTCCGGTACCGCTCTGAATAGGGCGAGATCGCTGCATGAATCCAAAGCCCTAAACTTGAAATTCGAAAAGGCGAACTTCCTGGACGAAAGCAACGGCCTCCCGCACGCTCATTTCGACCTTCTCTTCGAGCACACCTGCTTTTGCGCGATCGATCCAAGCGACCGAGCTCGTTATGCCCAAGCGGCCAACCAGATCCTCAAACCCAACGGCCTACTGCTTGGCATTTTCTTCACCGACATGGAGAATGACGATGGACCACCGTATCCATCCTCCAGAGACGAAATCCGATCGCTATTTTCAACCTACTTTGATACCTTAAACGTCTGGAAACCTGAGCGATCCTTCCCCGGCCGCGAAGGCGAGGAAAGCATGTACCTAATGAGGCGGCTGTAGGCATGCCTCGTATAACCCATGCAAAAAGTTTTGATAAAATCGTGTAGGCTTGAGAGGGAGCCGCGCCCGGAGACGTATTGGCGTCAACTTAAACTCGCTCCCGCAGTCGCGGGATCGAGCTCCACCTTTCTTGACCTGCGCCAAGGGTGCAACCCGACAACCTGCCTCGGCGAAGCGTGAAGCGAAGACGGGTCCCTTTTGCTCGATCACACTAACCCTAGAGGCAGTCGACTGGCCTCGATGGCTGGGAGAAGGGGGCGATTCCGTGTGGAGAGAGAACCGAGTGATTTCCGAAATCCCTCAAAACGGACTAAAGACCAAATGGGAGACGGAATTGGGCCTCGCCTATAGTGGACCCGCGGTGGCGAATGGCAAAGTTTACGTTATGGACTATCTCCGCGAAAGTGGCGATATCGCTAACTATGCAGGGGCGCCTGATCAGCTTTCCGGGACGGAAAGAGTCCTGTGTTTCGACGAGCAAACGGGAAAATTCTTCTGGGAGCACGCCTACCAAAGAGACTACATGGTATCCTACGGTTCAGGCCCCAGGAGCACCCCGACTGTCTCTGACGGTAAAGTCTACGCTCTAGTAGCTGAAGGCGATCTTCTGTGCTTAGATGCTAACTCCGGAAAAGTCATATGGAGCAAGCGATTCTCTGAAGACTAAGGCGCCACTACTCCCATGTGGGGTCATGCGGCCCATCCTCTAGTTTACGAAGATATGCTCATTTCAATCGTAGGCGGAGAAGGAAGCGTCGTCGTTGCTTTCGACAAGAACACTGGGAATGAAAAGTGGAAAGCCCTGTCGGCTAGCAGCCAAGGATACTGTCCGCCCACAATCGTTACCCACAATAATATATAGCAACTTATCATCTGGCATCCAGAAGCGGTAAACGGACTGAAGCCAATTACGGGTGAACTATACTGGTCTCAGCCGCTACGGCCAAACTGGGGAGGATCGATTCAGGTCCCTCGCAAGCGGGGGAG
The DNA here is from genome assembly GCA_002694885.1 of Opitutaceae bacterium. GTDB lineage: Bacteria > Verrucomicrobiota > Verrucomicrobiia > Opitutales > Opitutaceae > Pelagisphaera. Next base: position 53,611 of record NZNM01000156.1, read on the forward strand.
CCCGCCTATTCGTCGGAGGCCCCAGCGTCGCCTCCCTGTACCGACTCGGAAATCAGTCCGGCGATCCTTCCGCTAGGCAATTGTGGAAGGGCAATCCACGAAGCGCCGTCTATCCCGTGAATAGCTCCGTCATTTTTACCGAGGAAGCGATATACAGTGTGGATAGCGGAACCAGCGCTCTAACCGCCGTCAGTATCGAAAATGGAGAACGACTCTGGGAAACTACTGAGCCGGTTTTAGCCGACTCGAACAAACGAGGGCGCCACGGCACGGCATTTCTTGTCCGGTATAAGAACACGGAAACCTAATACATCTTAAATGAGAATGGAGAGCTCATCATAGCTGAGGTGACTCCCGGGGAATACAGCGAAAAAGGAAGAACACAGGTAATAGAACCTTCCAACACCGCCAATGCTGGAGGCACGCGGCCAGTAGTCTGGAGCCATCCAGCGCTCGCCAATAGGACACTGTATGTTCGAAACGACAACAAGCTTGTCGCGGTGGACCTTGACGCCAATAGCTACTGATATCGCGTCGCGGTTTCCAGCTCTTGGCATCCAAACTGGTTAAGAAAATTGAATTGCCCCGTTGACATACGCCGACTGGGCTTTTGGGCTTTTCGTTTTAAGAACTGATAATCCTGAAACGCAAACCCCTAAATCAACATGCCATCCACACCTAGCAAAGACTACAAACGCCTCGAGCGGGAACAGAAGAAACGGGAAAAGCGAGCAGCTCGCGAGGCAGCTCGAGAAGAGAAGCTCCGAGCTAAACGAGAGCAGGAGATGGAGACAGAGAAAAACGAGGATTAACACCCTCAATACTAGTCAAGCAGCCGCCTAGGGCTTCCCAAAAACTAGATATTGCTAAGAAGGTGGCGAATTCCGGCTAGATCCGCTCCAGAGAATCGCCCAATCTATCTACAAACCTACACCCTGCTCTGCTCGATCAAGCAAGCGGCGTTTCTCGTCAGGTGTCAGATAATCGCTCCAGTCAGCGATATCATCTCTGCCCGCTCTTTGGCGTATACGACGCTTTTCTTCCTCCGTCATAAGCGCCCCGTAGTCAACTCGGGTCGCGTCATAGACGGGAGCGCTCGATGGTCCATCATAGGGAGGCCTCGATCCATAATCCGCCTGGTCGCGCTTGCGGCCCAATTCGCGGCCAATCAACGCCCCAGCAACGGCTCCAACCGCAGCCCCTTCCCCTGGCTCGCCAGACTGATTGCCGATAATCGTCCCGAGTACGGCCCCAGTAGCCGCACCGGCTAAGGTTCCGCGATCCTCGTGATGCCCAGTCGAAGCGCATCCGGAAATCAAGACGCTCGCGCCCAGCAGCAAGGACGTGCTGGATAGCTTATTAAAGAAAGTAAATCGAATAAAAGACTTCGTTTTCATAACCTCTCGAACCTCACAACTAAATTACTCATTCACACAAATGAATCGGCTCTTAAAGAACCACCTGTAGATCATACGGGAATTAGGACGTTCCGGATCAGCATTTATTCTAATTTTATTTGCGGAATAGCCACACCGCCCCCGATTCAGGCACGGCATCAAAGGTCGACTGCAGAGAATCATAGTCGGATGCTCGAATGATCTACTAAGGATGCGCTGGAATTGTGGAGAGGTGCAGAAAGGAAACGCGGAATAGGGGCATTTTCATGTGCCCAAAGAGAGAAAGAGAACTCCCTCCGACCGATTGATCGAATAATACCCCTAGACCTCCTTTTCTTTCCACATTCCGCGCGCGAAGAGAATCCCCCCCACTATCGCCATAGCGATATCAGAAGCCAAAATAGCCCAAACAACGCCTGTCGGACTCATGAGACAGCGTGATAGCATCCAAGCCAGTGGAATTTGGAACATCCAAAAGCAGAATACATTGATCCATGTAGGCGTCATAGTGTCGCCAGCTCCATTGAATGCCTGAACGAGGATCATTCCCCATGCGTAAAACGGATAAGCCAAACTGATGAACCGGAGCGTAATTACGCCCATTTCTACAACCTCAGGATCGTCGATAAAGATTTCCACGATCGGCTGGGCGAACGCGAGAAAAGCGACCATGACCAGAGTGAGAAAAACCATATTGAACACTCCCGCCTCTTTCACTGAAGCGACGGCTCGGTCAGAGGATCCCGCACCCAGATTTTGTCCTACTAAAGTGGCGACAGCATTCGACAGTCCCCAACTAGGAAGAATGGTGAAAAGAATCACTCTAAGGGCGATTGTGTAGCCCGCTAGGGCAGCGCTGCCGAATGGAGCCAGTATTCGCATAAGGGCAATCCAGCTGGTGGTTGCGATGAGCATTTGCAGAATGCCACCGAGGGAGATACGGACCATCCGGACAATCACCCGTGTGTCTATCGACCAGGAACTCCGGTTGAGCTGAATCAGGCTCTTATGGCGATAGAAAGCCCAAAATTGGTAGAAGACAGCCGAGCCACGGCCGATTACAGTAGCCATTGCTGCCCCGGCAAGTCCCATTTCAGGAAACGACCCCCATCCATAAATCAAGCAGGGGTCCAGGGCTATGTTGATGCCATTCCCCAACCAAAGAGCTCGCATGGCCAAAGCGGCATCGCCCGCACCGCGGAAGATGGCGTTGTTGAGGAACAGGTAGATGATGACTATGTTGGTGCCGAGCAATATGGCGGTATAGTCAGCCCCTACTTCCACAACAGCCGCTTCGGCTCCCATCAATTGAAGGATTTCTCGGCCGTAGACAAAGGCCGGCAGACCCGTCACCACCGCCACGGCAGCGCCAATGTAGAGCCCTTGGGCCGCCGCCACCGAGGCTCCTCGGGCATTCTTTTCACCTATCCGGCGAGCAACTGTAGCCGTCAGGGCCATGGATAGACCTATCGCTACCGCATATATCAAAGTGGATACAGACTCCGTCAAACCAACGGCTGCAGTGGCTTCCTTGCCCAGCGTTGAAATCCAATAGATGTCGGTGATGGCGAAAAGCGACTCCATGGCCATCTCCAGCATCATAGGTATAGCTAAAACAATCACGGCTTTACGTACACTTCCCAAAGTGTAGTCGCGCTGCTTGCCCGTGAGGGAATCACGGATGATCGAAAACCACGAATCTGAGTCATTCGCGTTGCTCATGGAGGAAGAGGATAAGAGTAGATCTTACGGGAAGGTCCGCTGGTCTCTGCTCTAGGGCGTCGAAATCCTAGGCCAGAAAGAGAAGGCGTGACTAGAGAGCGAAAAGCCAAGGGCGTCCATCTATTATGCGTATATCCAACCCGTCCCGCGACTGCGTATTGGCATCAACTTAAGTCGTTCGACGTTGTAGGAAGCTCGCTTGCGAGCGAATCAACGAGGGCTATTCCCAGTGGGCCCATCGCTCGCTAGCGAGATTCAAACAACAATTGATCAGCGTATTTTAGGATTACCGAATGGCGTCACAAATTAAACATCTGGAGGCTGCTTTTTTGGAGGGCAACGCTCTGTCGTTGCCTCCAACGGATGGTATCAGGGGCAACGACAGAGCGTCGCCCTCCAATACGAAATATCAATTTTGAGATGACGCTTGGTATAAATTGACGCCAATGCCCGACTGCGGTGCATACCAATCTGAACAAAAACGATGAATATCGTGACCTGTTCAACACTCGCTAAGACTTGCCAGCCGCTCCCGGATAACGACATTGAATCTGCAATGGCAGTGAAACCAATATTGATCACAGGCGTTTACGGATTGGTCGGGAGTTGTGTCTATCGCCATTTGGCCGACATGCCAGATCTCTTTGAAGTCTACGGAATGGATCGGCAACGCGAACCTTCTCCAAGGGTCCACCCCAACGGGCTGGCCAACGTACCCGATGACCTTTTTTTCCAATCGGACCTTTACGATATCGGCGAACTCGTAAAGGCGTTCCAGGGAATGGATACAATTGTCCATTTGGCCGGGGATCCCAACGCTGACGCAACTTGGGAAAGTCTTCGCAAAAACAATATCGAAGCAACCTACAACGTATTCGAGGCTGCCAAAAGGGCTGGCGTGCGGCGAGTTATATTCGCCAGCTCGATACACGTTAGCTTTGGATACTTCTTCAACGTGGAGCCCTACAAGAGCATTCGGGAAGGGAACTACGAAAACGTTCCGGCAAAATTCAAACGCATCACAACCTCCGATCCCACGTGGCCGGTCGTTCCCTATGGATCTAGCAAAGTATTTGGAGAGGCTATCGCTCGCATGCACGGCAGCGAATCAGGACTGTCATGCATCTGCCTCCGTCTAGGTGGCGTGCAATCCATGGACGATTTCCCTCCATCTATAGTTCCCAACGCCTGCTCGCGCAATGATGTTTCACGACTCATTGAACTGTGTATACAAGCGCCCGATACGGTTAGATTCGAGATTTTCTATGGCCTTTCCGATAGCGACTACCGATGGGTGGATATCGAAAACGCTGCTAAAATCCTCGGCTATGTTCCCGAAGACCGGATCCGACTGAAAGACTAGCATCCAAAGCCTTCAAGCGGCAGGTTTCTTACCCCATGCAGTCGCACAAGCCGCAAGGCTTTCCTTCCAAACCTTTTATCCGCAAAGCGGATACTTATTTCCTGAAAATCGCAGAGCGGTTGAAGAAACTAGCGATCCCGCATTCGCGGGTGAGCGATGTTGAAAACCTTAACCCTCCCTTCGAAAAGAGTTAACCTCGTAGTTTCATTAACCTTCACCCAGAAACAACTTAAGTTGTTGATAGCCACTTCGCTAGAACGAGCTTCGCCAAGGTTCGGTATTATAACCAAAAATGAACTTACGAATCGTATGGTTTTTTTAACCACGAAAGACACGAAATCAACGAAAGCCTCTTGTATTTGCGA
>NZNM01000157.1 GCA_002694885.1 Opitutaceae bacterium
AACCTTTTTGTAAGTGGTATTTGATCGCTTCTTTTAAATTCCCGAAGAGAAGAAGCACCTCGGCCAGACTTTGAATTCCGCGCGCAAAAATGATATGAGCTTAGTCCGTTGTGTCGACCAATGCTTTGATATCGTTTTCGGATAAGCGGAGAACTTTCCAATCTTCGAGCACGGTTGCTCCTCGAGCTTGGTAGAATTTTAGCGCTGGTTCGTTCCAATCCAAGGCGGTCCATTCCATGCGGCCGCAATTTTCGTTGCTAGCGATTTGGGCGACTTTCAGAAAAAGCCGATTACCTATTCCCGTTCCTCTGTAGGCATTTTCCACATACAAGTCTTCAAGATAAAGACCTTTTTTGCTGAGAAATGTCGAGAAATTGAAGAAATAGATAGCATAGCCGACAACGGTTCCGTCTAGTGTCGCTACAATCGAACGGGGGATTGGATTTTCCCCAAATAAGCAATTGTTAAGCCTTTCTTCGTCGATTTTCAGTTGGTGTTCCAGCTTTTCGTATTTTGCCATACCCTTGATCATATCCACGATTTGGGGGACGTCTTTCGGTTGGGCTGGTCTTAGCTTAATGTCGTCGGATGGGCTTTCCATTAGCGCTAGACCTTGTTCCAATTCGCTTGCCGTATCAAGTACAGAGCTTTGAGTTGGGTTGATGGCGTCACTGGAAACACGACCCAATGTAGTTGTCGTAATGACCACTCAGTGGCGGGCCCAGGCAACGGGATACGGGGGTGATGGCAATGCAACAACTCCGTTTCTCGATTCCTTGGCAGAAGAGAGCATTGATTTCTTTCAAGCTGTGACCCCGCACCCAATGGGGGTTTTTGCCCGAGCGGCTTTTCTAACGGGGTTGTCGTCTCCAGACAATGGGGTTGCTAGCTACTTCGATTCGCTGCCAGAAAATGCGACGACAATTGCTCACCGATTTGGGGAAAGAGGTTACGACACGGCGTTTTTCGGAAAGTGGCAACTGTATGAACGGAATCAAGACGCTCCACTCGTCGGAGTTGATCATGCCCTAATCGAGGTTCCTGAGAATCGAAGAGGCGGCTTCCAATTTTGGGAGGGATTCGAGTCAGGGTTTCTGTTGAATGATGGTTATTATCATGGAACCGAAATCGGTCCGCCCACTCGAATAGATGGCTATCAATCGGATGTTATCGCCGGACGTTGGGGTTGCTATTTAGAATCTAAGGTCAGAGAAAATCCAGTATTCGCTTGGATTAGTCTCGACGCCCCTCATCCCCCATACAGTGAAAAGGCCCCGGGTGTTATAGCTCGGCTACCGGAGTCTGTCGCGCTGCCTGGACAAGTGCCTTGCGACCCAGCCATTCAGGAGACAGCTCGAAGAGAACTTGCCGGATACTACAATCACATTGAAGGAACCGATCGGGCAATTTGCGCTATATGCGATGAAATCAAGAATTGGCTGGATTGGGAGAACACGATATTCGTTTTTACGTCGGCGCACGGAGATATGCATGGATCCTGCGGCTATTTCCGCAAAGGATGGCCTCATGAAGAGTCGGTGCGCGTGCCTTTTCTCTTTGCCTGGCCGGGGAAATTTAAGGAGGCGAGGCGAGATCCATTATTGATTTCATTGCTGGATTTAGGTCCGAGCCTGTTGAGGCTCTGCTTTCCCAGTGAACGGTTTGATTTTGGATCTAAGAATGCGGGGAACGACCTCTCATCAGCGATTCTCCTAGAGGCAGAGGGCCCCGAGCTCCAATCGATGTCCATGCCTAGCGTAGCGCCATTCGATAAGCAGTGTCCCTACGCTTGGAGGGCGAGCAGGCGTATCGATAAAACCGAAGTCCTTCGAGAAGACGGAACGCGTTTCTCGCTCGACCATTGAATCCCGATATACCTAGCATGCTACCCAGTGGAAATTAGCCAAGCCTTAGAATCAGCAATCAATGAGCAAATCGGCATCGAGCTTGCAGCATCCAATGCTTATCTCTCGATGGCCGCCTATTTCGAATGCAATGCCTACGATGGCTTTTCGCAGTGGATGCAGTTGCAGTGCGAAGAAGAGCGGGCGCACGCGATGAAATTCTACCAATACCTAATCGATCGGGGAGGAGTTGTTCGTTTGCCGGCGGTTGACGCTCCGGAATGGGATTTTGATTCGGTGCTTAAGGTTTTCGAGTCCAGCTTGGAGCAGGAGAGAGAAGTGACGAAGCATATCTATGGCCTGTATAAGATCGCCCAGGATGAATCGGATTTCGCTACGGTCTCCTTTCTCAAATGGTTTGTCGACGAACAGGTCGAAGAGGAAAAAGTCGTAACCGATATGATCGACAAGCTTAAGATGGCTGGCGATCGCTCTGACTCCTTGCTTCTGCTTGATCGCTACGCCCTCGAACAGCGGGCAGAGGCATCTGGCGGGTAGTAGTCTGATCTTTTGCGGGTAAAGTTTTCTCGTTGGCGATCGATACTATCGTTCGTCAGCGAATTGAAATCTTGTAGAGCAGTCTAGCTGCAGCCTGGGAGCCTTTCGATTTAGGTGGGCAAATTGTTCCTGAACGAGGTTTCGCGAACTGGAAAAACTTTTTTACCTATTTTAAGTAACTAATTATTAGTGACTTAAGATTGTGCCTAGTGAGATAGGCACGCCGATTGCTTAGCAGTCGGCATGATCGATCAAATCTATGAGCGTGAGAACTACGTCCCAGCGAAGAAGCTACTAGACGTGTCCCATCCCCGTCATGAGGCCATATCTGGCAATTTGGCGAATGCTGAAACGCCTGGATACAAGCGGGTCGATATAAAGAGCAATCAGCGAAACCCGTATAGGGAAATGACATCAATGAACCAATCGATAGTTAAGAGCCCCAGAAAAGAAGTGAAGATGGACAAGGCGAAAGCAGCCAAAGCCTACGAAAAGAATGACGAATCGTCGAAACCGCCGGTTCAGCAGGAAGCCCTTTTCGAGACTTATCTGCCACTGGTAAAATCCATCGTGGCTCGTATCAAAATCAATTTGCCCCCGCATATCGACGAGCAAGATTTGCATAGCGTTGGTATAACGGGACTTATAAACGCACTTAAGAAGTACGACCCAGAACAGAAAAAGTCCTTTGGATCCTATGCAGCCATGCGTATCCGGGGGGCCATCCTCGACGAACTGCGTCGCATGGATTGGATGCCGAGAAACGCCCGTACCAATTTCAAGAAATTGCGAGCGACAGTGGAGGAGCTCGAACAAAAGCTAGGCCGTCCCGCGGAAGAAGAGGAAATCCGGGTAGAACTAGGTCTCACGCACAAGGAGTACAAAAGGCTGATGGCTGAGGTGCGCCCGATTAGCTTTCTTCCCTTGGACAACACGGCCTCGACAGGCGGTGGAGACGATTCGGAATCGACCGATCTCAACGAGATCATTCCGGATGAGGGAATCGTGCCAGTTACTTCCAAAATGGAGAAGGACGAGGTAACTCAGCTGGTAGCCGAGCGGATTAATCAGCTTCCGGAAGTCCCTCGAAAGGTGCTCGCCATGTACTATTTCCAGGATATGCGCCTAGCGGAAATCGCGGAGGTCTTTAGTCTGACGGAATCACGCATATGCCAGATTCACTCTCAGGCCATCATAAGCTTGCGAAGCTATATCACGAGCGTGATGCATAAGTAATTTCCGCATATCCGCCGTTAAGCTCTCGATCGAGAGTCCGAATGACGCATTGATCCTGAACATCGTAACGATTCAGGACAGTGAAAATATCGAAACGGCTACCGCAAATCTAGTTGGGCCGATCTTGCTGAACCGAAACACGCGAATTGGAAAGCAGATCATCATTTCCAACCACATGAAGTACTCGACGAAGCATCCTATTCTATCGAGCGCCAGTATGCTGACCCAGGCCAACGAGCTTCCTCGACTGGCCCTAAGAATACTAAACTAGAATGGCTATTCAGGATATCGAAAGTTTGGATATGGATCGATATTTGTCTTCATTGCTGGCATTTGTCCCGACTGGAGGCAAGGGGATCCGACGTGGGCCCGATTATATGAGCCTGATCCACGCTCCGGCCGATGGTCCGGAACGTGTATATTCGCTGGTTTTCGGGAAAGACTCTCATCGATTTACGCTATCGCGTTTTCGTGAAGCGATTTGGTCGAGCTTGGAGAAAAGTTCTCAGATCGGCGTTTCTACTGGCAGTCCGGAAGTGGATGTGGTGCAAACGGAAGCGGAAGCGTCTCATCCCGTATTCGAAATATTGACTACAGCGCTTTTAGAAGATTGTGAAACGGACAGTCTTGGAGGCTCCGGATTGGACTACTACATGCTCATGTGGCAAAAGGATGGCCTAGGGTCAGTCGTAGCATGTTGGGAGCCGTTTGGTCGGCAAAAAAGCCATTGGATCACGCTCATTGGAGCCTTGGAAGTCTTAGCCAGCCAATACGAGTTCGCCTGCTCGGATGCTGAACTGTGACGGATTATCATTCAATCGATTCCCCAATAAATCAGCGAGCGACGGGCAAAGGAAAACCCTTTTTGGGGGTTCGCTATGTCAACTGCCAATGCTATGGCCGGCTGTACATGAATGACGACAAGAACGCTTATGTCGGCTGTTGTCCACGCTGCGGCAAACGCTATCATGCGCGTATTGGAGAATCCGGCACAGATTGCCGCATGTTCGTGGCGGCATGCTAGAAGCGCCTGCTACTTGAGAAAGCTTTTGACGATCTCTTGGATTTCCTTGCCGGTATCGCGAATCTCTTTGCTAGCCTCGTCGCTATGAACTAGATGGTGTTCGACGTGATCTAGGATCAGCTCTCGCATCAAGGCATTGAAAGCTCCGCGGCATGCGGCGGCGTTCTGTAGTACCGGATAGCAGTCCGCCCCCTCGACGAGCATTTTTTCTACGCCTTCCAACTGTCCCTTCAATCGGCGAACACGCGCTAGCAATTTCGAGTTATCTTCATGTAGATGGGCCATAGATATGCTATATCGGGGTATAGTTTAAGAGAGGCAAGCTAAAAGCATTATTTACGAGCGCGTGTCGCTACAGGTTGCGTCGATTTCTCTCCTTCGGGTAGGACAGCCTATCCCCAGAATATCCGCCGAGGCGCCCAGTCGTAAGATTCCACGGAACCTCGCTGAGCAATGCCGCCAAGGCCCGGCCAAGGAACGTGAAACCCGAAGCATGGTGTTCGTTGCTGAGAGGCTTGCTTAAAGAAGCGGCGTCGCGTTTCAACGGCTTGGCTCATGTCGTGGTCCCAGCCGATGACCCAAGAGGGATTGCGGAACATGAGAATGTCGCTGTGGGCGATATCGGTGAAGTTGAGTAGCGTTTCACCTGCCGAGGTGATTCTGTACATGGCATGGCCGGGTGTATGGCCAAATGCTTCCTCGACAGTGACTAGCCCGCCGAACATCTGGCTGCCTGCGGGCGCCCGCTCTATCTGTCCTCCCAGTAGTTCGAAACGCATCTGGGCCGTTTTAACCATTCGGTCCAAGGCTTTGGGGTCGCGCTTGGTACGGGAGAAGTCATGCGACGTCTGCATCCAGAACTCATGCTCCTCCGGCGTCGTGTAGATAACCGCGTTCGGATACATGGGCTTTTCATCGGGAGCGATGAAGCCGGCCATGTGATCTCCGTGGGTGTGGCTCAGGTAGGCGGCTGTGACGTCCTCCCGATTGATTCCGACCCTCTCCAGGCCCTCGATCAGCCAGCCGCGATCCGGGTGATCGACGATTCCGAACCCTGCATCGAAGACGATCACCTCCGAGCCCTTGCGGAGAACGAGAATATTGATGTAAATTTGCAGCGAACTCGTAGGCTCGAAACGCTGTTCCAAGGCCTTTTTCATTTCGTCGCGTTCAGACTCTGGATACATCAGATTTAGACCCTGGCCAAAATCGAGAAAGCCATCGCTAATAGACCAGGCTTCCACATCCCCAATAGTGAATGCGTAGATCCAGGGATTTTGATTGTTCTTGGCCGTGCGTGGCGACGCGGGCTCTCCTAGGGCTGGATTGGAAATGACGTACCCGGTTCCTAGAGCCGCTCCGGCGACACTGAGGGTTTTGAGGAGGCTTCGCCGAGAAAGATTCGAGTTAAGTTGTGAATTCATAAAGCCTAGTCGGCTTGAATAGAGGCTATCTGGCGTTGTTGATGCGAGTACGCAAAACGTGGGATTGTTTTAAAAAACGCCCGTAGAGCGAATGGCAATCCAAACCGAGGCTATGGCGAGGGATTGAAAATCATATCGAGAGCTTGATCCGCTAACGCTCAGGGCGTTGCCCCAACTCTCCAAGTCGCCTAACTTCGCTCGTATTGATCGATTCGTCAAACCCTCGAACTTCAGATCCCTCGACCGATGCCATTTTGTCTGAAGCAAAACGGCGGAGAGGTTCGAGGAGAATCGCGACGACAACTGAAGAGCGAAGCGATGAAGAAAGGGATTAGCGATCGCTTGATCGTAGCTACTTCTTGGAAGTGGCGGAGAGAGAGGGATTCGAACCCCCGGTACCTTTCGGTACAATGGTTTTCAAGACCACCGCAATCGACCACTCTGCCATCTCTCCGTGGGTCTACGCGAGGACAGCAAATGAGTGCCTCGCATTTGTCAACCACTGGGTATCGGGGTGGCAGCCCTCTGCCATTGTTTCGCAGCGCTCAAGTGTCGCTGACGCTCGGTACTCCGTGGGTCGCATGGGATTCGGAAAGGGATAGGGGTCCAGAGAAGGGTGTCAATGACAGGATTTCGTTTTCGATTGTAGCCTCGTTGTGGCGCCCTTATTTTTTGTTTTTCCCCATCCTCTCCTCGATTTCCTCGGCTTCGATGGGGATTTCCGCCATGAGGTCGACGGGTCCGTCCTGAGTGACCAGAATGTTATTCTCTAAACGAATGCCGAATCCTTCCTCTGGAATGTAGATTCCAGGTTCGACTGTCAGGACCCAGCCTTCTTCGAACCGAGGGTTGGCGGTATGAACATCGTGAACATCGAGTCCGAGCGGGTGGCCTAGGCCGTGCATGTAGTATTTGCGGCAGGCCCGTTTCTCGGGGGTCTCTCGATTGATAGCGGCTTTGGTTATGAGGCCAAGGTCGAGAAGTTCCTCGTTCATCAAAAGCTCGGATTCTTTTTGCCAATCGCTGTGCTGCGTCCCGACGGTTGCCGATTTAATCATCTGTCGCAGCACTCTTAGTACGGCATTGTACACCTGTTTTTGTCGGCGCGTGAATTTTCCCGACACCGGAATTGCGCGGGTCATGTCGGCGTTGTAATTAGCGTAGCAGGCGCCCACATCCATCAAGAGGATATCCCCCTTACGGCAGGTTTTCTTGTTCTCGATGTAGTGGAGAACGCAGGAGTCCTCCCCGGAGGCAAGGATAGGGTTGTATGCGAATTTGCAGCGCTTGCGAATAAACTCATGGGCGTATTCGGCTTCGATTTCATATTCTTTGATTCCAGGCCGAGTCTTGTCCAAGATTCGGATAAAGGCATCGCGCGTAACGTCGCAGGCCGTTTGTATGAGATCGACCTCCTGCTTGGACTTGACTTGCCGCAGGCGATGAAGGATCGGAGCAAGGCGTTCGTATTTATGTAGCGGATACGCCTTTCGCGTATCTTCAATAAAGCGGGCGTCGCGCGACTGGACGTCGATCACTGCTCGGGGATGCTCATTCGTGTTCAAGTAGATGTGCTCGGACTCGCAGACGACTCGTCTCAGAAAGGAGGGTAGCTCGGATAGCCAGCGAATCTCCTGAACCCCGGAGATTTTAATGGCCTCTTCCTTTGAATGCTTCTCGCCCTCCCAGATTTTCAAGTGGGGATTGGGTTCGCGGAGAAAGAGTATTTCTCGCATGGAAGGCTTGCTAGCATCCGGAGCGATCATGAGAACGCTTTCCTCTTGCTCTATCCCGCTGAGATAGAACAAGTCCGAGTTTGGGTGCATGCGCATCAAGGCATCGGCATTAGCGGGCGGCAAATCGTTAGCGTTGATGAAGGCGACTGAGTTGGGCTTGAGCTCGGAACGGAGACGATCTCGGTTCTTCTTGAAAAGCGTATTGCGGATAGAGCGTTGATTCATGGATGTATCGGCTAAGTTTTCAATTTGGCAGGCTCAGGTTTTGGGCATTTTCGGAGTCCAGGTCGAATAGAATCGAAACCGTCTGGTTTCGCGATTTTGGAACAGAAATGTTGCGCGAAAAGGAGTCGCTTGTTCTCTACTTATAGCACAAGTTTCTAGGTAAACCGATTGTTTGCTTTATGATTAAACGAAACGTAATCGTTATTTGGACTATTCTAGGAATTCTTGCAAACGTCCAGGGCCACGAGACCGAAAGCTTGCGCCACTGGGAGATTGCTAGCCCAGATCCGGATCGAATTGTGCTTACCTGGGCGGGCAACCCCGCCCGCACGCAGGCGGTGAGCTGGAGAACGGATGACTCTGTCGAGAATGGGTATGCGGAGATCGCCTTGGCCGATCCATCTGCTCGGTTCGATTTGAATGCTAAGCGTATTAAAGCCAATACCCAGCCATTGGATATTGCCCAGCATGATCAAAACGTGGCGGTTGTGACGCATTTTCACAGCGTCGTTTTCAAGGGGCTGATGCCAGACACGCTCTATGCCTATCGAGTCGGGAATGGCGATCAGCGCTGGAGCGAGTGGCTACAGTTCCGCACGGCGTCTACAAAAAACGATCCCGTCGAGTTTCTCTACTTTGGCGATGCTCAGAATGCTGTGCTCTCCCATTGGTCCCGAATTATGCGAGCGGCTTTCCAAAAAGCCCCATATGCTGACTTCTCGATCCACGCAGGCGACCTGATAAATCGGGCCCACCGCGATCAGGAGTGGGCGGAGTGGTTCAAGGCAGGTGGCTGGGTGCACGGAATGATCCCTAGCATTGTTGTACCAGGGAATCATGAATACGACGAGCTGACCGATGCTGAGCAGGAGAAGAGGCTCTCGTTGCAATGGGGTCCTCAGTTCGAGTTGCCGCGCTATCAGGATCTTCCCGACATCCTTGAGGAGACCGTTTACTACATCGATTATCAGGGTGTCCGCATCGTCGCCATGAATTCCAACCGAGAAATTGAAGCCCAGACGAAGTGGCTAGAGAAAGTCTTGTCGAGAAACCCGAACAGCTGGACAGTGCTCACCTTCCACCACCCCATATTTTCATCGGGAGATGGGCGCGATAATTCGCGCAACCGAGATTCTTGGAAGCCCATTATTGAAAAGCATGGTGTCGATTTGGTTTTGCAGGGGCACGATCACACTTATGCCCGTGGTCACGTACCTATCCGAATGATGGATACGGCGAGCAAATCCGAAATCGGACCGGTCTATGTAAACTCGGTCAGTGGCCCGAAGATGTACGAGTTTATGGAAGGCGGCTGGGATGTGTACCGACCAGAAGGTGTGATTTTGGACCGCAAGGCGGAGAACACCCAGTTCTTCCAGGTAATCCGGATCGAGGGAATGAGCTTGGTCTACAAAGCCTATATGGCCAACGGCGAATTGTATGACGCGTTCGAATTGCGAAAGCAGAAGGACGGTTCACGATCGATGCGGGACTGGGCTCCTGACTTGGGGGAGGAGCGGCTTTTCGAGTATACGCTACCCTACAATCGGGAAGGGATGTAGGAAAACTCTTTAGTAGCGCAGAGCTTCAGCCTGCGTTTTTATTGGAAGCGCACAAGGACGCGGCCCAAAGCGCCGCGCTACTGAATAAAAGGGGCTTCAACCCTAATCCATGATTGAAAGACCAACCAACTTAGTTGACGAAAGAAATCATGAAGTCGATCAGCATCGAATACTACAAGTCCCCATGCGGAGAATTGATTTTAGGGTCCTTGAGTGACGAACTGGTCTTGTGCGATTGGCGATACCGGAGAATGCGTTTCGCCATAGACAAGCGTATCAAGGTAAGGGCAGGCGCTGAATATGTCGAGGAGAGCTCCTCCACTATCGAACTCGCCAAGGCTCAATTGAACGAATACTTCGCAGGAGGGCGAAAAGTACTTGATGTTCCATTACGCTCCATTGGGACGGATTTTCAGAAAAGCGTTTGGGAGCAGTTGCAGATGGTGCCGTTCGGCCAAACGGCTACTTACTTGGACTTGGCGCAAGCTATGGGTAAGCCCGAATCCGTAAGAGCGGTCGCTAACGCTAATGGAGCCAATGCCTTATCGATTTTCGTTCCTTGCCACAGGATTATCGGAAGCAATAGAGCCTTAGTCGGCTATGCCGGAGGCCTCCAGGCCAAACGCAAACTTCTGGATCTCGAAAACGAGTCCCAAAGCGAATTGCCCCTGATCGCTTGATTCGACTGAACAGAATAGGCCAATTAGGTAGCGCGGCGCTTCAGCTCGCGCAGGGTCTATCGTGGCGACTTGTGTCGTTTACCCTGTAGGAAACTCGCTTGCGAGCGAATCTATAAAGTTCTATTCCTGTGAATCGCTTGCTCGCAAGCGAGCTTCCTACAGCAAATGATCGTCGCGCTTTAGTTAAGTTGACGCCAATGGCTTTATTTGCGTTTCTCATCGTCCCCTCTCCCCCTTCATGAACAAAAGCGTATCCTATTTCTCGCTAGGGCTATTTGTGGGCATCCTGGTCGCCTCCGTTTTCTACGCCTTCGTATCAGGTGGTCGGGATGCGACAAACTCGGGCACTAGAATTCTCAAGTTGGCCCATGGTTTGGATACTTCGCATCCCGTGCACATGGGGATGGAGCGGATGAAGGAGCGTGTGGAAGAGCTATCCGGTGGCCGCCTCGCCATTGATATCTATCCGAGCGGCGTTTTGGGTTCGGAGGTTCAATGCATCGAGCAATTGCAGAGTGGTGAGCTGGCTATGACCAAAACCTCTACTGCGGCCATGGAGTCATTCATTCCAGAGCTGGGGATTTTTGGCGTGCCTTACCTATTTGATGACGAGGCTCACTTTTGGGAGATTCTGGGAGGGGAGATTGGGAAGGAACTATTGGCAGTCGGACTCGATAGCGGCCTGGTGGGGCTTTGCTACTACGACGCGGGGAGCCGCAATTTCTATAGCGCGAAAAAGCCAATACAAAGTCCCGATGATTTGAAAGGCATGAAGATTCGCGTGCAGAACAGCCGCATGGCCATCGCCATGATCGAGGCCTTGGGTGGATCGCCCACGCCGATCGCTTTTGGCGAGTTGTACTCAGCGTTGGCTCAAGGGGTAGTTGATGGGGCAGAAAACAATCCGCCCAGCTTCGAAAGCAGTCGGCATTATGAAGAGTGCAAATACTTTACCCCAGACGCCCATACACGGGTTCCAGACTTACTTATGATCAGCTCGGAGATATGGAGTTCGCTTAGCGAACGCGAGCAGGGCTGGTTGCAACAAGCGGCTGACGAGTCCGCGGTCTATCAGCGGGAACTTTGGGCGGTTAAAACGAAAGAGTCATTGGCCAACGTACAGGCAGCGGGCGTCGAAATCGTGGAATGTGACCCGAGCGAATTCCAGGCAGCTTGCGCGTCGATCAAGGACTCTTTGAAAGGAACGCCTCTTGAGCCTTGGTTGAAGCGGGTGCAGACTCGAAACTGAAGATGAGCGCTGACGAAGAGGGACCTCTGTTGCGAGGAGCTATCGGTTTTCGCAAAGCGATGACTCGAATCCTTCAGTGGATCGTTATCGCCCTAATGGGCTTACTTGTGTTGGACGTTTTGTGGGGGGTACTCTCCCGATACGCATTTGGGCAGCAGGCCAAATGGAGCGAGGAGCTCGCCAGGCTGCTGCTAGTTTGGGTATCGCTATTCGGAGCGAGTGTGGCCTTCGCTATGAAAGCTCATCTGGGGCTTGATTATTTCGCTAGCAAACTGCATCCCTCAGCTCGGAAAGCGAATAAGCTAATCGGAATAGGAATCTGCCTCGTATTCGCGGCTTCCGTATTTCTGGTGGGAGGGATGGAATTGGTATCCAAAACCTACGAGTCGGGCCAAACGATGGTCGCCTTGCCCATGTCTAAGTGGTGGGCCTATGCCGCCCTCCCGGCGAGTGGCGTATTCATGGTTTTGTTTCTCGTTGAGCAATTCATTGAGGCCTTGGCTACGCCAGTGGAAAGAGAGGAGCCGACTGCGGAATGATCGAGGTCATCGCCATATTGGTTGTAGTGTTTGTGGCCCTTCTAGTCATGGATGTGCCCATCGCTGTGGCCATCGCAGTATCGGCCATTTTGGCTATGCTGCTGGAAGGTTACGACCCGAACTTGATGGTCGCCTCAAAACTGGCCAATGGAATCGATAGCTTCGCGCTCTTAGCCATACCGTTTTTCATTCTATCTGGAATCTTGATGGGTCGGGGTGGAATGGCTCGGAGACTGATGGATTTTGCCTCGACTTTGATGAGCCGCTTTCCCGGAGGTCTGGCATATGTGAATACGCTGACTTGCATGCTCTTCGGATCGATCTCCGGATCGGCTGCTGCCGCGGTCACATCGATCGGCGGATTCATGCTGCCGGAAATGAAAAACAAGGGATACAACAACGAGTTCAGCGTAGCCGTCACAACTACCGCCGCCACTACGGGACTTCTCATCCCGCCAAGCAATATCATGATCGTCTATGCGGTGGCTTCGGGAACCGTATCCATAGCCGCCATGTTTATGGCAGGGATTCTACCTGGCGTATTGATTGGGCTGCTACTGATGACGGTCTGCTATATTATCGCCAAGCGAACGAATTTGAGCTCCGGGGAAAAGGCCAGCTTAGGCAAAATTTGGACCGCGTTTCGGCACGCCTTTTTGAGCATGCTGCTCCTAGTGATTGTCATTGGCGGGATCTTGAAAGGCATCTTTACCGCTACCGAAGCTTCCGCGATCGCGGTAGCCTATGCCTTTACGCTAACGGTGATTGTTTATCGCGAAGTTAGGTTGAAAGAGATTCCAGAGATTCTCCTGCAGGCAGGTGTTACGACTGCGGTGATCATGCTGCTGATCGGAGCGAGTTCGGGTATGTCGTGGATTATGACCATATCCAATATTCCGCAGACCGTGTCTCAGGTGATGTTAGGCCTCTCGGACAATCCGATCGTCATCATGCTTATGATCAATTTGCTGCTCCTGTTTGTGGGCACTTTTATGGACATGACCCCGGCCGTTCTAATTTTTACCCCCATCTTTCTCCCAATCGCCAAAGCTTTAGGGATAGATCCGGTCCACTTCGGAATTATTATGATCGCCAATCTCTGCATCGGCTTGTGTACGCCACCAGTGGGAACTTGCCTGTTTCTGGGCTGCGGAGTGGGTAAGACCACCATCGCTCGCGTGACTCCCTACATGATACCCTTTTTCATAGCCATGTTTATTGGCCTGATGGCCATCACCTATGTATCCGGATTTTCCATGTGGCTGCCGCGGCTCTTTGACCTCTGATTTATAGGTCGTTTTTATTCGAGCAGTTATTCTGAAACTAATCGATACCTTAGGCTGATAGGGTTCTCGCCCCGCAATTGCGATCCAATCGCCTTGTCAAATGGTAGGGCTGACTATCCTTAGTCAGCCGTCCCGAAGAGCCTTTACAAACTAGATTGATCCTACATTTGCATGCCGCTTTCGACGCTCAGAGTATGCCTTCTTAGAAAATAGATTCCGCGAATTTGACGATTTAGCTATGCGCGGAGAGGCATGCCTGCTACGGGTGATTTTCGAATCGAGGCCTTTCAGAAGGCTCCGACTGAGGCAAAGGCTCGGTTTAGGGTCTCCGCCTCTCTTAATGGCTGTTCTACTTCAGCCCAATAAAACAGCACAACGAAAGTAATACCATGCCAACTGGCAAAATTAAATGGTTCGACCCTGAGAAGGGGTACGGATTCATCGAGCAAGACGAGGGAGGCAAAGATCTTTTTGTCCACCACACAGAAACTGACGGGTCCGTTTTGAATGACGGCCAAGCGGTCGAATTAGAAGTTGGGCAAGGCCAAAAAGGCCCTTGCGCGACAAGCGTCAAGAAGATCTAGTCGTTACACCAGACAGTGTGGCATGGAGAATCCCTCTTTGCCTTTGGCTTCATGAGCCTAATTGCCAGTCCCGAATTCTTTGAATCGGGGCTGTTTTGTATCTAAACGGCTGATATCGAAGGGCAATGAGTTACCAGTATCGAAGAAATTTTAGCGAGGATTGGCTTGTTTTGAATAGCGTGATCCGAGATCATAAGAAGTCATTTATTGGAAACTAAGCTCTCATTCAAACAAGGTTGCGACTGGAAAAAGGACCGACGCTCTGGGAATTGACTTTGATCTCGCCGGAGGGAAAGCCGCCGACATTGGATTTTCAAGTGCTCTTGGAAATAGAATCGGCCTTGGACGAGGTTGAGACGGCAGTTAATGAATCTGACGCTGGATCCCCTAGTTGTTTAGCGATCAGCAGCTCGTCTGAAAAATGTTTTTGCGCAGCCGACTGACAGAAAGGAAATAAGCAGGGCGGCGTATAAAAATCTCATGTATTCAAAGTCATTAACACAGTGAGCTAAGTAGAACAAAGTCTAAAACTAAGAATGTCTAAAACGGGCCAAAAATGGCATAAAATGAGCCGGAATTGACGTTTTAGGGCTATTTTTGGGCTAAAATGGCCTGTTTTTGGTCAAAAATTGAAAAGTAGCTTTTGGGGAAATATTACCCAATAAAACAGCTATTTTAACTCAATGAAAAATTTCATCTCCTTAATCACTCTCCCGTTTGCTCAGCTATTCGCTAACTCGAGCGATCAACAAACTGGCCAGTCATCAGTCGCTTGATGGCGTAGAGGGAGAGATCAACAAGGAGCTCCAATCCAACATGGGCAGACGGCCAACTGGCCACGGCCTGATGGTGCCGGTTAACGCTCTTTTGCCCAAAAGAAAAGCAGCTTTAACGGACAGCTACAACACGGTTGCCGCTGAGAAGCTTGGACTCATCGAGATCCTTCGCGAGCGATTAGTAGTCGGGCAAATGGGAGCGACGATCCTGG
>NZNM01000158.1 GCA_002694885.1 Opitutaceae bacterium
ATTCATCACCAGTCCAAATGGGGCATGCGATTGGATTGAAATGGATCCTGATGCCGATTTTGGCTCGTTTTTCCAACAACTCGACGCGCTGATCATGGGAAGGAAGACCTACGAAGTGACTAAGCATGGCCCGGCACCCGTGATGCCAGGAATGACAACCTACGTGTAATCGAGTTCTCTGCCATCAGACTTCGATTCTCAAGTAGTTATCGAGAAGGACGCCGTCACTCATTTGGAGAAACTGAAATGCGAGCCTGGCAAAGATATCTGGCTATTTGGCGGTGGCAGCCTTTTTCGAAGCCTCCTCGACGCCCAACTGGTCGATACGATCGAATTGAGCCTAGCCCCGATTTTGATCAGCCGAGGAACACCTCTAGTTGTTGAAGGAGTCCGCTCACCAAAACTTAAGCTTGTCGAGACAAACCCGTCTTCGACAGGAGCAGTTGCTCTGAAATACGAAATCGAATACGAAAATAAAGGCAATCGCGTGTCACATTAGATAGATCCTTTTGCTTTCCATCGAAAATGAAGGCAGCCGTCTACTATCAATACGGGCCTCCTGAGGCGCTTCAGATCCAAGATGTCCCTATTCCAGAACCGAAAGACAACGAAATCCTCATCCGCGTTCACGCAGCTGAGGTAACCAAGGCTGATTGCGAGCTACGCAGCTTTCAGTTTCCTGCGAAATGGTTCTGGCTACCTCATCGCATCGCTATGGGGATACTCCGGCCAAAAAGGCCCATTCTCGCTGGCTATTTTGCAGGGGAGATAGTCTCTCTTGGGTCCCTAGTAAAGAAATTCAAAATTGGAGAAAGAGTATTCGGTTCGAGCCAACTCAAGCTCGGAGCCTATGGCGAATACCTGTCTTTGCCCGAGACCTACACAGTTGTGCCCATACCTGAAAACCTTAGCTCCAATGAGGCAGCCGCGATACCGCTTGGAGGCTTGAACGCCCTGCATTTCATGCGCCGAGCGAAAATCCAATCCGGGGACCGGCTTCTCGTCAACGGGGCCGGGGAAGCATTGGCATTTATGCGGTTCAAATAGCCCAATCCAAGGGAGCGCGAGTTACTGCAGTAGACGCCGGCCACAAAGAAGGCATGCTTCGCGACCTCGGCGTTGATCACTTCATAGACTATACGCGGCAGCCTTTTTGGAAGAATGGAGAACGCTACGATGTTATTCTGGATATGGTGGCGAAGAGTTCCTATTCGGAGTGCATCAATTCTCTAATCGAGGGAGGTCGCTACTTTACGGCGAATCCTCGCGTATCAGTAATGGTTCGCTCCCTTATGACCAGCGCCTTCACCAGCAAATCCGCTAGTTTCGCATTTGCTGGAGAGACCGTTGAAGAGCTTAAAGCTCTTGCAGAGATGTTCGAGCATGGAAGAATCGGACCGGTAATCGACAGAGTTTATCCTTTGGAGAAAGCGAGCGAAGCCCACCATCGCGTAGAGAGCGAACAACGTTTGGGAAACGTTATATTGTCGATTGCAAATGAGTAGAGTCTCCATGAACACTCACGATGGATTTAGAGGAGAGGGAGAATTCACGCATGGCAACCGACATTTCTCGTTGCAATTCAAGACCGATAAGTATTACGCAAAACCATGCCCTCAGAGGATTCTTCGCGACGCTTGACTCCCAATCAATGGCGGCTGATTGGCACAGCCTTGGCTCTTATAAGCCTGACCATCATCGTCGCCTTTTGCTTCGGCCTTTTCGTTTTATTCCGGGAATTCGTCACCACCTTCGCCCAGGTCCTTTGGCCTCTAGCCGTCTCAGGCGTATTGGCGCTCATGTTACGGCCGATTGTCCAGATCTTCCAAGATCGACTGAAGCTCAGCCAAACCTGGGCTATAATTACCCTATATGCCCTAGCAGTTGGAGCAATGCTGGCGACTCTAGGCCTTCTATTACCCACGCTAGTCGAGCAATCCATAAAGTTCTTCAACTATCTCCCCACTTTCATTGAAAAGATTCGCGAGCTAGCCATCGAAAGCTATCCGGCAATCGTAGCGTTTATCGAAGAGAAACTAGGCACCGATACATTTGCCCGTATTCGAGAATCGCTTTCAAGCAGTATCGAGTCCATCGTCCACTCATCTGAGTCGGCCATCACGAGCATTGGCAAGCTTATCGGCAAAGCCCTGGCCATCGGCACTGGATTGGCCATCATACCCATCTATCTATTTTTCATGCTCGAGTCCAATCGGGACCTCAGCAAAGACATCCACGAGCAACTGTCGTTTCTCAAGGACGATTGGAGAGATGATGCGGTATTTCTCATCAACGAATTCGTAGGCAGTATCGTATTGTTTTTCCGAGGACAAGTTGTGATTGCTCTGATTATGGGCGTATTACTGGCAACCGGATTCACCTTAATCGGGCTGAACTTCGGAATCATCCTTGGATTGGGAATCGGCTTCCTCAATATCATTCCTTATTTGGGGAGCATCATTGGTATAGGGACAGTATTGCCCTTAGCTTACTTTCAGAGCGACGGGGGAAGTTTGCAGTTGGTGATCTTCGCCCTAGCCATATTCACCGCTGTACACATGATCGAGGGCTACCTCTTGACACCCAGGATTATGGGCAAGTCTACAGGTCTGCATCCAATGGTGATCATCATTGCCATTTTCTTCTGGGGGGCCGCCCTAGATGGAATCCTGGGAATGATTCTAGCCATTCCGCTAACCGCCTTTTTCGTAGTTGCCTGGCGATTGCTGAAACGGAAATACCTGCACCTGTTGAAGGAAAGAGCGGTCCAGGAGATGGATTAAGGGGAGTTTCTCCCACCAGGCAACGGCGAGAAGATTATCGGCAAAATCGGTAGGGCTGCTTGTGCTCCCTACCTAAAATATCTTTCAGCCCGGGATAATGCCTAAAGTTCCAGTTTTAGGATGCGGTCATTGTAGCTATCGCATACATACAGCGTTCCATCTTCCCGCACCCAAACGCCATGCGGACGTCTCAAAGGAGAATTGCCGGGACCTCGATCGAAAAGCGTTTCAATTGTTTTCCGGTCAGGATCATAGCGCTTGATGAGATGATTCTCCGCATCCGCTATGATAACGCTATCATCCAAGTCGATACAGATGTGTTTAGGTCCATTCAGGCCCGCCATCAAAGCCGGCCCGTCAGCTTTGTGAGGCGATCCTGTTCCTGCAACCGTAAATATCTTCCCATCTGGCTTAACCACTCGCAAGGCGTGGCCTCGTCGCGAAAGGATATACACATTCCCTTTCGAATCTTCCGCGACTCCCCTTGGATCCAGCAACGGGCTTCGATTCGCTTGAGCGCCATCATCGGGGACCCCCATTACTCCATTGCCAGCTAGCGTATAGACCCGATTAGTATTCAAATCGATATATCGAACGCGGCGATTGCGAATATCCGCGATATAAAGCCGGGAATCATCCGGGCTAAGGCTTATGGAAATGGGGTCCGCAAGCAATGCATCCTCGGCCTTAACGCCCTCTCCATTGTAGCCCTCCTTCCCCGTACCGCCTACAATAGATATTTTGCCTGTTCTTTCATCAAGCATGCGAATCAGATTCGCCCGTGTATCAGAAATATAGATGCGACCATCTTTAGTGCGGCATAAATTGTGCATACCATTGAATGGTATATCTTCTCCCAATCGCTCTAACCCTCGGGCTTCCGTAAATTTCCAAAGCCGATCGCCCTCGTATTCGGCTATATACATTTCCTCCTTATCACTGAAGGCCACTCCGAAGGGATTGAACAAGCCAGAATCCGGACCTACGACCAAAGCGAGCTCAGCTTGCGAATGCAGAGCGGCAAGAAGGGCTACCAATAGAATGGAGAAAACTTTTTGAGAACGCATATTGTCAGACTAATACCTGACGGTTCTCCTTGAAAAGCATTATGTCGCAATGAAGCGGGAGATCTATTCGATGACCGTACCCGACTTTTGCATTTCCTCTTCCACTTCCATCTTGGCAGCCGGATCAAACTCGGGGGATTCCTGAGGAGTCTCATCGCCATCTAACTGTGCCTGAACCGCCAACACGCTCCCGGGTAGAAGGAAAAAAACCAAACCGATATAACCAAACGCCCAGCCTCGATGCTTTTCCGTCTTATTTCCCAGCCACTCGGCCGATCTCACCGGTAGATCATACAAAAAGGGTACCACCGCGAAAACGATCACGCCGAACACGTTGTAAAGCAAATGCACCATCGCAATCTGCATGGCGACTCCCGCCCCGACACCTGAAACCGCCGTCGCTGCTAAAACTGCCGTAATGCAAGTACCTATGTTGGCTCCCAGGGTAAAGGGATAGACTTGCCTCAAAGACAAGACGCCCGCTGCCGCCAGGGGAACCACCAAGCTAGTCGTTGTCGACGACGATTGAACCAAAACCGTTATCATGGTTCCCGCCAATATCCCCACCACCGGTCCAGCGGCGAACGACTTGTCAACGATCTGCTTGGCCGGTCCGCGCATCACGGCCCCCAATACTTTACCCAGTCGGGCAACCGACATGAAAATAAAGCCAATACCGATTGCCGCCATTACGATTCCGCCAAGCGTATCCGACATTCCAGCCAACCGCCCCTGAATCCATTCAGCTGGAGGTTTCGTAAGCGCCCCTATGAAATTGATTCCTTTCATGGAAGCATTGAAATCGCCCACCAGCATATTAGACAGAGCTCCCCCCATTCGCTCTAACGGATGGAAAATCGCTTCGATCGGGAGGAAGATTACTATGCTGTAGAGATTGAAGAAATCATGCACCGTCGAAGCTCGAAACGCTTTGTTAAACGTCTTTCCATCCTTCACATCGCCTAGGGCTACGATGGTGTTGGTAATCGTCGTCCCCATATTGGCTCCCATAATCATGGGTACGGCGATCGATACCGGAACACCGCCCGCGACGAGACCTACAATGACGGATGTCACCGTGCTAGAGGATTGGACCAGCGCCGTAGAAAGCGTCCCTAAGATGACGCCGACAACAGGATTGGTAGCAAATGCGAAAATCTTCTCGGCCCCCTCCGCTCCACCGGAGGCCCACTTGAAACCCGCTCCAATCGTACTAACGCCTGCGAGGAGAAGATAAATGAAGGCAGCGACCTGGAGCCAAGTCAGGAACGAATGATCGCTCGGCTGTTCCGGCGATTCGACCTGAGACGATGGCGCTCCATTCGTGTCGAACATAGGCTTTCCAGAACTGAACAGCGCCCGACCAAGCTCAAGGCAAAACGCCTTTCACATTGTTACGAAATGGTGAACGCCATCGCCGAGTACTACTCCATCTGGAAACCGGGAGTCGACTTTGACAGGGTGATCTCTTCTTCGGTCATGTATTCCTCGATATCCGCGAAGAGGGGCGTAGACAGATAGCGTTCGCCCGTATCGGGCAGCATGCAAAGGATAACCGATCCCGGCTCGGCCTTTTCTGCGATCTGCATAGCCACGGCAAACGTCGAACCCCCAGAAATGCCGGTGATAATCCCCTCTTGAGCTGCCAATTTTTGGGACCAAGCAATCCCTTCCGGTCCGGGGACGGGAATGAGTTCATCATAATTGCCTTTATCCACAGCTTCTTGAAGTACGTACGGTATAAAATCGGGCGTCCATCCTTGAATTGGATGCGGCTCAAAAGCCGAGTGGCTAGCTGCTGGCGCATTATTCTCATCGCGCTCCTGAGCGACTCCGCTTCCAAGAAGCTGGGCATTCGCTGGCTCGCTCAATACAACCTTCGTATCCGGGCGTTCTTTGCGCAGCAAACGAGTAACGCCAGAGATCGTCCCACCCGTACCATATCCAGTTATCCAATAGTCCAGACGCTTTCCTTCGAAATCGCCGAGAATTTCCCTGCCCGTCGTATTCTCGTGCACTAAAGCATTCGCATCAGTCTCGAACTGGCGAGCGAGAAACCAGCCGTTCGCCTCCGCCAGCTCCTTGGCTTTCTGATACATGCCAAATCCTTTTTCCGCTCGAGGCGTGAGCACCAGCTTAGCGCCTAAAAACCGCATCAACTTTCGTCGCTCGATTGAAAAGCTATCCGCCATCGTAATAACGAGCGGGTACCCCTTGGCGGCGCAGACCATAGCCAGTCCAATTCCCGTGTTGCCACTCGTCGCTTCAACCACCGTCTGCCCCGGTTTTAAGGCGCCACTTCGCTCTGCCTCCTCAATAATGCTAATCGCCAGCCGGTCTTTTACTGACGCCGCAGGATTAAAGTATTCAGCTTTTACATATAATTCGACATGCTCTGGAGCGAGATTGTTAACCCGAATGCTCGGGGTGTTGCCGATCGTGTCGACAACGCTATCATACAAGCGGCCCAGGCCTTGAGTTGCGCGGGAAGATGACGTAGACATAATGGGAATGGAGGGTGGTATATTTTAAAAAGCAAAAGACCTTAAAAGCCTTCGTCGCATAAAACGAGTTTAAATCCGTTACGATTTCCGAAAATTGATAATGATACCAAAATCGTTTCCCTTTCCACGGCCATTGCAATTCCGGAACGGCTTTACAGATGCTTCGACAGAACCGATAACTGCCACGCCGCTATGAGAATAGCCCTTCTATCCATGGCCTTTCTAGCCAACGTCGGAACCCTCTTGTCGGAAAACCGCGGCTCCTACACTTTTCAGCTAGATAACGACCTTTTCGCTAACACCGACAAGGACTACACTAATGGGGCACGACTTTCCTACATTACCGACGATCGAAAACGGTCCGATTTTACGGATATGGAAGCCTGGCTCGCCGGCGTACAACGACGGGCTCCAGATGTGATAACCGGATTCTATTCTCCTGAAGAACCAGTGTACAATTACGGGGTTTCGTTGACGCAATTGATGTTTACCCCAAATGACTTCAATGCCTTTGAGCCGCCACCGGGCGAACATCCCTACGTTGGCTGGCTAGCTCTTGGATTTTCGCTGCATGCGAAAGATAGCAATGCCATCAATTCTGTGGAACTATCCCTTGGCTTGACTGGTAAAAACGCTTTCGCCGAGACGACTCAGGACTTCGTGCACAGCGTTCGCGACATTCCCAAATTCAACGGCTGGGACAGTCAAGTACCCAGCGAATTAACGCTGAACCTCTTCTTCACTCAAAAGCGAAGACTTTTTCGCGACGCTCCATCTGATACCCTTTTTAGTATAGATGGTTTCAGCCAATGGGGCTTGGCCCTAGGCAACTACAAGACCGCGTTCGATTTCGGGTTCATCGCCCGAGCTGGCATCAATCTGCCAACGGATGTATCTGATCCCCGCCTGGGTCCTACCTCCTATTCACACAATATATTCGATCGCGAAAAAGATCGGGTCCGCGACTGCTCAGTCTATGGCGTTGTCGGAGCCAAGGCTACAGCAAGCTCCCACGAGATTAGTCTGGATGGCCCCGTATTTCGAGGTTTCGACATGGGCATCGATAAACGTCCGTTTACCGGCGAGACTTATCTCGGTGGCGCAATTCGCTGGCGGAACTGGGAAATCAGCTACGTTCATACCTTCCGCAGCCGCGAGTTCGACGAGCAGCTCAACGGCCCCCAGTTCGGATCCCTATCTCTTAGGCACCAATTCTAAGCGCCTTA
The DNA here is from genome assembly GCA_002694885.1 of Opitutaceae bacterium. Taxonomy (GTDB): domain Bacteria; phylum Verrucomicrobiota; class Verrucomicrobiia; order Opitutales; family Opitutaceae; genus Pelagisphaera. The sequence continues at coordinate 7,581 of NZNM01000158.1, forward strand.
GTGCTATAACACTTGGAGACTTCCCGCAAGGATGAACCCCACCCGCTTACATCCAAAGTGACGGGTATTCGTAATTTTTACGATAACATATTCTTATATTTTGTTTTCTCAGCATTAGTTAATTTTACTTTCTAATACTGCGCAATATTGCTGTAAGGTATTTTAATCTCACGTTGTTATGAGAACGAAAAACACCCTCCTCATCGCTCTCGCTCTAGCGAGATCATCGTTAATTACGGCTAGCTTCCAGGCAGCTGATCCAAATACCTGAACCATCAAACTTCGAGCGGCTTACCTGAAAACGGCAGATGATTCCGATGCCTTCTCAGCCCTGGATATCGATTGCGCCTCAGGAGCGGTCTCGGTAGAGGATAAATGGATACCGGAAATCGATGTACAATACGCGTTCACCAAGAATCTTCTCGCTGAGCTCGTGCTCACGATTCCACAAAAGCACGACGTCTATCTGGCGGGAGTTGGCAAGCTAGGTCATCTGGAACACCTACCCCCAACCTTGAGCCTTGTTTACGAATTCGCAAATGACGGGCCCATCGTACCCTATGTTTCCGGGGGATTGAATTTTACGTGGATTACCAACAAGCGGCTAGAGGTCGCGGGTATTCCACTGGATTTAGAGGACTACAGTCTCGGACTGGCTCTGGGCGCGGGATTCGTTTCCCGCGTAAGCGAGAATTGGCTCTTCAACGCCAGCGTCAAATGGATCGATCTCGAATCGGACGTTCTCGCTGGTGGGGCCAAGCTGACCAATGCTCAACTCGATCCACTCCTGTGGAGCCTGGGCTTCTCCTACCAGTTCTGAGACTCTCTGGGTCTCGTATACATGGGTAAGAAATTAATAAGGGGCCGGATTTATCCGGCCCCCTATTCTTTCTAAATGGATATTCCAAATCTAGTTCAATTCGCAGCGCCCGAGCTTTCTTCGAAAAGATGCACATCGCGTTGAGGAAACGGTATGGTGACGCCTGCCTCGTCGAAACGGATCTTGATCTGCTCCTGTAATTCAAAAAACAGGTCCCAGTAGTCCTCGACTTTCACCCACGGCCTAAAAGCGAAATTGATGCTGCTATCCGCCATTTCCATTAAGCCGATAGTAGGCGTAGGGTCTTTAAGAATACGTGGCTCCTTATCGAGAATGTCCTGAAGGATGTCTTTAACTTTCTTTATATCGTCCCCATAGCTAACGCCGGCGACGAGATCTAAGCGGCGCGTCCCTTTTCGAGTGTAATTCTCAATCACTCCGCTAGTTGCAACGGCGTTAGGAACAATCTGCGTGCGGTTGTCCAAAGTGATCATCGTTGTCGTGAAAATGCCAATATCCTCGATAATCCCTTCCGCTCCGCCGGCCACAACGTAATCGCCCACACGATAAGGTTTGAAGATAATGATGAGAACACCCGCGGCGAAATTCGACAAGGAGCCCTGAAGAGCCAAGCCAATAGCCAATCCCGCGGCACCGATAATGGCGACGAATGACGTTGTTTGAATCCCAACTTTGTTCAAAGCGGCAATTACGACGAAAGTAACCAATGCAGCGTGGATAATCGCTGTGAGAAACCCGACCAATGAGGGCTCTAATTTTCGGTTTTCCAGAGTCCGACGAGTAAAATTCGTCAACAAACGAGCAACCCAGTTACCGATAACCAGAATCAGGATTGCGAACAGGATTTGAGGTCCAAATAGAATGGCCTGCCCAGTGAGGGTTTGCCATAATGCCTCCAGATCAATGAGGGGGCTTGGGATGATCTTTCTTCTTCCATAATGTTTAGTGGTTAGATTAAAAAATTTGGGAAGATCACTCGAGAAACCTGCGACAAAGCTCACGCCAAATCAAGAGAGACCTCGAAAAAGAATGGCAAACATACGAACAACCTGCGTTTTGTCCCTGTCTGAGACAGACCGTATCCGCGCCGCGGAACTCGCAATCACGCTATTTCGCGAGTAACTCGAAGCTATTTTCAAAGCTATCCCTATGACGACTCCCTGCTTCACGCTCAATCGAGCGATCCGTACAATCGCCGGAATTTTTGCCCTTATAGCGACGGCTTTCGGCAACTACCCCGAACGACCCATAAAGGTGATCGTGCCCACCGATCCAGGCGGAAGCATAGATACTGTAGCGCGAACATTGGCCCGTGTTATCGAGGAAAACGACTTGCTTTCCAAAAAGATGGTGATTGTCAACCAGCCTGGAGCAGGAGGCACAATCGCTACCCGACGTATCAAAGATTCTCCAAACGACGGTTACACGATTGGACTTTGGCATCAGGGTCTCGTTACTTCAAAAGCCATGGGGATAGTCGATTACGATCACACGGCATTCGAGATTCTCTGCTCATCGGGCTACTCCGAAGTCGGTATCGGCACCGGGCCGAAATCGAGAATCAAATCATACGACGACTTGCTGCCCGAATCAAAGCGATCTCCGATCAAATTTTCGACGAACATTGGCTTGCCTGTTCACGTCGCTCCCATGATCTTCGCCGAAGAATCTGGCGTATCCTTTCGATTTATACAGGCGGGAGGCGGATCTCAGCGCTTGGCATCCGTAATAGGAGGACACACGGAATTGGGGGTCTTTTCCTCGCTCGATTTCAGCAATTTCAAAGATGCTGGAATTCGCCCCATCCTCTTCTTTACAGAAGCGCGGATAGATCTGTTTCCCGATACGCCAACAGCCCTTGAAAAAGGAATCGATTTCCAGTATCGGACTCAATACCTCTGGATAGCGCCCAAAGGCACGCATCCTGATATTCTGGATACTCTGAAAATTGTCCTAAAAGAAGCTGCCGAGAATCCGAAAACCGTGAGCTATTTTGAAACCTTGGGCATGATCTCGCGCTTCGAGCAAAGCGAGGTCATCCAAACCGCGTTGAATAAAATTCGAGATCGGGCGATACCTGTGATCGAACAGATGCGCAATGATCGTCAAAAGTGACTAGCGAGCGGCAATTCGTTGAGCCTGAGGCATTCTATTTTAAGCCCGATGGATCGGGCTGCCCTAATAATGCCGAGCTACCAGTACTGATTTACCCAGGGGTTTTTGAGAAAGGCAGAGTCCCTATCGCCGACAATTTTGAAAACGCTTTTCGCGACAACGCTTGGATGGGGTGCTGGCGATGGAGCGTTTACCCCTACCACCACTACCATAGCGATGCTCACGAAGCGCTCGGAATCGCGGATGGCTCTGCTCGACTTAAACTTGGAGGGAGCCAAGGCGAAATCTTCGATGTATTTGCCGGCACTTTGATCGTCCTGCCCGCTGGCACAGGCCACAAGAACCTCCAGGCTTCCACTGATCTTCTCGCTGTGGGAGCATATCCGTACGGGCAAGGCCAATACGACACCCATCGAGCAGGTTCAATGGAACTTAGTGCAGCGATTGCAAATATCGCCAGTACACCCATGCCAGAAACAGATCCTGTTTATGGAGCCAAAGGACCACTGATGCGTCTTTGGGGCGGCAAATAGGCTCGTCCTTAGCTCAACACGATCACGTAAATGGTGAATTCGCTAACCACCATTGGAGGAATAAGAACCGCCATCGTTCCGCGTTTATCTATCGACCGACGCGATCGGACTTTCAGGTTCATCGGCAGCTTCGAAGAAGCCAATGAACATCTCATCCCAGGATTGCTGACCGAAAAATACGCGCTTGCTGGCGTCCGGATTATTCGGATTGACGTAGGAGTTATCAAAACTTCCCGTAACCACAAGCCAACTACCAGCAGGTACGGTTCGAGGTTCCTTTAAGTAGTAACTCAACTGCCATTGAAAATCATAGCGGGGAACATGCAGAAGCGTTTCCCGCTTGCCATTAGGCAACAGGAGCTCGTAGCGCATCCATTTTCCCCGGAAGTGCATGTGCGGAAACAAGCCGTAAATCGTGGCCGGCTTCTTAAAGGCATAAGTCGCCATATGCTGAGCGTCATCTTCCCCGGGAGGTATGTCTAGGTTCGCATTAATCGCCTGCCGGGTTTCCGCGCTTCGTGTAGCTGGCTTATCCGATAAATAAATGGCGATCTCGGATTCATCCGTTTGCTCCGACCCGTTAGTGGTATAATGCATCTCGATGGTCAGCTTCGCTTTCGCTGGCAGCCTCTTAGCCACTCCATCCGGGTATTCCAGCGGGCTCGCCCCTGGTGCCCAACCAACGAAAAAGGCCCCCTTATTGTCCAAACGAGGGCCACCCGGCCACTTGGCGTAAAGAATAACATGATGGACAACTTTGCGATTACCCGGATTCACATCCATAGCCCGTATCCAAACATCCTTGTCGAAGGGATTCTCCACAACTAAATGACGATAAGGCTCAACACCAGTGGCTTTAATTTTTTGGACAGACGGCAACTTCAGCACCTCATCCGGCTCGCCGAGCCGCCACTTGCTAGCTATCGGCAAGGGCTCTTTCAGCGGATCGTCGCCATCGCCGCGGGGCGAACCGGCTCTAATCCATTGAATGATCGTTTGCGTTTCCTCGCGCGTCAGTGAGTGGGCGTCATGAAAGTCTCCGTAGTCTGGATGCGGGTCCCAAGGAGGCATTCGTCGTGTCAATAGGGCCTCTTCGATCATATCGGAATAATTCGAAACCCGGCGGTACTCGCTCATGCTCCAAGGGCCAATTCCACCAGACTGATGGCAATCCACACAATTCTCCCGGAGTATCGGAGCGACTTGGGTTGTGTAATCAGGATATTCGGCGTTTCCAGATACGCGGGCGAAAGAAATCCGGCAACCGGTTGCTCGTGTCCGCTTCACAGCTACAGGCTCGCCAGCCAGATATTGATCCAGGGCGTTAGCCAGGTAATGCTTACTCGCCTTTGGTTTTTCCGCCCCCTCGCTCAATTGATCGTCAATGGCGCCTCGATAAATGGTTTCCCACGTGTTCGTTTCGATCGCTATCACTTCAGCTGTACGATTCACTCCATACGCGAGGGCGACCGCCTGCTTGCGATCTCGCAAATAGATAGAGTTCTGCAAACCCAGCTCCCGGATTTCCTTACTGATGTCCTTCCTGCTTTCATTCGGGTAGGAATTCACGATCCACACATCCACACCTTTCGACTCGTAGCGATTCGCTAGCTTCTTCAGTTTGCCGCTACTCTTGCGGGCGATGGGGCAGCCCGTTCCCGTGAAAAAGAGCACCACCACTTTGCCCTTGGCTCGATAAAGCTCGTAGTTGCGATCGTGCATATCGATCAGGTTGAAATTCGGCATTTCCCTCCCTGATAATCCAGCTACGAAGCTCAGGCTTAAAAGGGCTAGTAAAACGAGTTTGGCATTCCTCATGGGCAGTTTCGAAAAGGGTTAAGCGCCATCCAATCCCCAGCTGGCGTTAATTTTCCTATCCCCGGATCTATTTCTTGTCGGAAACTTGTCCAGTCAATTCGCCCCTAACAACATTCTCGCAGTCCAAATCGAATGCGTCCGGTAATCCATTAGACATAATTGTCGCCTTCACCCTTCTTCTCACAAAGCTCAACAGCCTCCCGGTTCTTTCCTTAAATTCTCCCAACAAGCATTGTGCCAAACGTCTCGATCTTTTTTGCAATCGCATCATCAATACTCCTGCTGCCTGCGATCGCCCACGAAAACGCAGCTCCTGTTGAAGCCCTGCATCAGAAATCAGAATAAGTATTAGTTAGGTGATCTAGAGGACCGAGCCCCGGCTTATCGAGCTCAAAAGACCGGTCCTCCCTATTCCGGATCACTCCCATAAAAACTGATGCGCCTCACTCTATTCTACAATCACGTGATGCCGCCTATTCGTCTTCGTCGATCTCGTTCTTGGCTATAGTCGTCGAGCTCAGGAAATAAATGTACCCATCCTCGAACCCGACTTCGATTTCCTCAATGGCGATGATACGGCTTCTGTCTCCCCGAAAGTCTAGCAGCCCATCCTCCTGAACTTTGACGACCGCTCGCGTTCCGGGCTCTTCGATTTGGATGTCAGTAACCATCGTGTAGACGTTGATTTCGCGGGCAGATCTGAGAATCTCCTCGGCCACATCCATGTAATCAGATCGATTCAGTCGATTGCTCTGGCTCATCCCATAGGGCTCCGACTTGTCTATGATGTAGAAGCCCGGAGCGAAAAGACCTTCGTAGAATTCGAATTCACGATTGTTGATCGACTGGTCCGAAAGCTCTATAAGCTCCATGATAGAAACTTCGTCCAAAGCGTCAGCCACGTAACCATAACTGATGTCGGTCGTCTCACACGACTGAAAGCACAAGGATAGCAGGGCAAGCGGTATCGCGAAAAAACGATTCATTGCGGGCAGAATAGATCCACCTCGGACTCGAGACAATGATATTCCTTTAGGATCTTGGATGTGGCGAAAATGGAGCCGTCCATCGGAGTCGTACCGACGACCTATTCATTACGAGTGTATGCATTTGATGTTCTAATACGTTTTATTTTGCCCTAATTCGCTCTGTTCCGTATGGTTACAAAAACCATAAGGAACGATAAACGAGCCGCCAAAAACGTAGATAAACCCTAGTTTTCGCCCAATTTTTGAGAACACGGTTACGGAAACATTCTCTACTCACCCATGATCTTTGTGTTGGTCTCGCCTATCTCTCGTCCCAATTTCCGTGCTTCGTCGATTTGATCGGAGGTCGTTTCTTTGGCGAGGGCGTCTCTTTTTTCACGAGGTCAAAATGCCCACATCGGTGAGCAAGATCCCGGTATTGAAATATTTTTGAACTGCTCAGCATCGCTCTCATCTGCAAGCCCTTGAAAAGTCCAGTTCCCGCCTAAACTTTCTCCAATTATGCCCCAAGAGCCACCGATGATTCTACCAGCTATAATATCTGCTTCCCATTGTAGCCAGCCCACCTTAGTTCCAGATTTTTTTTCATTTATAAAAAAGCCCTCGTACTTATTTCCATCCCAGCGAGCAGCTATGATGCCCCTGTCCCCGTAGTCTCCGTAAAGAAACAAATCTGATTCTCTTAGCCTCAATTCACCATAGCTTGTAGACCACAGTCCATTCAAAACCGTCATATCGTTTTCTATGTGGACACTTTTTTTATCAGAACGAAAAAAGTTTGAGAAGTCTGGTATTGAATTAGATACCTTGTTGCCTCGCCACATTTCACTTTGACCTGGTCCGTTGCTCCCCCATCGCCAGCGGCCTATAAACTCGCCATTTTCGATTAGCCTAAAACTAAATTGTCCATATTGTTTACCGTTTGTGAAATAACCGGAGGCACAACCATCTGCCATGACTTCTCCAAGAATGACTCCCTCGACTCCGTAGTCACCAATGACAACGCCATCTGTTTCGAGAAGACGCAAATCACCATAATTAGTCTCCCAAGTTCCACTAAATTCATCAGCGAAAGATTTCTGTCCTAGTACTACCGAAATAGATATGATAGCGAACGAAGTTATAGAATGGCGTGAGATTTTGATCATTACAAAAATTGTGTGATATCCTGAACCGTTTTGGCAAGGTTAAAATTACTTGACAGCATATATTATTTCTCTCCCCCAATGGAGCCTTTTCTAAAGCAAAGAGCCCATAAAATTGGTGACTGGAACGGTGTTAGAGTTTTTTGAGAAGTACCCTATCCCAGCCTCCGCCTAGCAAAGGCTAGAGCGACCAACCCAACTCCAGGAAGGGCTGCTGTGGAGCCTGTATCGAGGTTCTTCTAGGACTCGTCTTCCTTACCTTTGAACTGAGATAGAACTCAGCAATTCAATACAGTAAGGTTCAGCTAGGTTTTCTCTTGCAAAGTCGATGCCGTTTAAGGAAGAGGGCAAAATGAAATTGAGGATTTTCTGTTCACTCTTGCTTCTCCTTTGTGTTGCCCTACGGGCTCAAACACCCTCGTCCCAGCGATCAACCCCATTAACCGTAGGTCGACCCCAATCAGTGGGAATATCGCCTGCTCGCCTCGAAAGGATTGACCAAATGGCATTGAAGGCCATCGCGAACAACGAAATACCTGGACTTGTAGCTTTGGTAGCCAGGCAGGGCAAAATTGTCTATAATAAAGCCTATGGCTTCGCAGACATTGAGTCAAATGTACCCATGCGCACGGATCACATATTTAGGATAGCATCCCAAACAAAAGCTATTACCTCTGTCGCTGCGATGATGCTTTGGGAAGAGGGGCATTTCGAACTCGATGAGCCAATTTCTAAATATATATCCACATTTAAAAATCCTGAAATTTTGGATACTTTTGATGAGAGCACTGGGACATATACTTCAATTCCTGCTGAGAAAGAAATTACAATCCGGCAGCTACTTACACATAGCTCTGGCATAGGCTACGGGCTAATAGACCCAAACAAGGGGATCAGGATGATTTATAAGCAAGCAGGCATCATTGATGCTTGGTCAACAGAACCCGATAGGCTTTCGGAAAATATTAAGCGTCTATCAGAACTTCCTCTAGTATTCGAACCTGGTGAAAAATACCGCTACTCTTTAGGAATAGATGTAATTGGATACTTGATCGAAATCGTTTCGGGGATGAGGCTGGACTCATTTATGCAAGAGAGACTTTTTGGGCCACTCGGGATGAAGGATACTTTTTTCTATTTACCTAAAGGAAAAGCGAAGCGACTCGTGACTCCATATACAAATAAAAGTGGCGAATGGCTAAAATATAAGGGCTATCCTGGTTACTATGACGCTGACTTCCCAGTTAAAGGCGCGAAAACATATTTTAGTGGCGGCGCGGGATTATCGAGTACTGCGCTTGATTACGCGAAATTCATGCAGATGATTCTAAACAGGGGAGAGTTGAATGGCACGCGTTTTCTTAGCAGGACTACCGTCGCTACAATGAGTGCTGCGCAGATCGAAATGGGCCAGGGTGCATTGGCCCATGGGTTAGCCTTCGGTGTTACAAACGAAGATAGTGTGGCAGTGGGTGGCCTAGGCAGTGCGGGAAGCTTTAGCTGGGGCGGCTATTTCAACTCTCAATATTTCGCGGATCCAAAAGAGGAAATCCTCGGCATAATTCTCAAGCAGACTAGACAGACCAATAAACCAGATTCGACCAAAGCTAAGTTTCGACGTCTGGTCCTCCAATCCGTTGACGATTGAGTTTGATCCCATCACTGGGGGTTACAATCTGATAACCCTAACTTCACGCTTTGGCTAAATATTCCCAGAGCCCAAGTGCCAATCGAACCATTTGTATAAATCGTTAGGCTGGAAGCCTATTATGCCTTTTGTGGGCACTAGGCTTGTGCCGCTGTAGCTGGGCAAGAGAGGATAGCGTCCGATACCTTAACAGGAATGGAACAACTAGCGCTTGGGCAAAAAGCGAAGGGACTGGATACCAAGCAGAACCGCCGCGTGAATATAGCCCTCAGTTGGGTCGAAGGATGTTAAGATCCAATGCAATAAGGTCAAGATGGCGGCAGCATAGACAAAGCGGTGCAGACTTTTCCAACGCTTGCCCAAGGCCCGAATCGAAGCGTCGTTGCTCGTGATCGCCAAAGCGACAAATATGAGCATTGCGAGCCAGCCGGTCAGCATCCCGATCTCACCAGCCTCTTTTAAAACTCGTGAGCCATCGCTCAGCTTGAACAAATAAGCGATCATGTGGGGCACGGCGTAAGCAAAGGCAGCCAATCCAAGATATCGCTGTTGCCTCAACAACCAAGCCGTCCACAGCTTTCTCGGGAATAATCGACGCAAAGGGGTTACTGCCAGAGTAATAATAAGTAACCGGGCCGATAGTTCGCCCGTTAGATGAATGAACTCGCCATAGTACAGGGCTCCCGAAAGGTAGCGCCAACTGATCCAAAAGACGGGACCGAATAAAATCGCCCAAACAAAATGACGGGAACCCAATAAAATTGACAGCTTCAACATTTACAAAAACAGCTTGTAATCATTATTAGGCGACAACCATGCACATTGCAAAGATAATCACAACGCTTGTTTGTTTGAGTTTTTCCCACGCTGGCTCCGCCCAAGTCGGGGCTAACGCGAACGCAATCAATCCAAATCTCGCCAAGAAAGGCGAACTAACCGCTCTACCAGGGGTAACGACAGCGATTGCCGACAAGATCATTAAAGCCCGCCCGATCTCATCGAACCTGCAAATCGACAAGATCATAGGCGATAATCTTTCCGGCAAAGACAAAGCGACTCTACTGGCCAAACTGTTTCTCCCCATCAATCTCAATACGGTATCCGATGAAGAGTTGGGACTCGTTCCAGGAATTAGCCGCAAAATGAAACACGAGTTTGAGGAATACCGGCCCTACACTTCTATCAAGCAGTTTCAACGAGAAATCGGGAAGTACGTCGACGACAAGGAAGTCGCCCGGTTCGAACAATACGTATTCGTCCCCATGGACTTGAACTCGGCTTCATCGGATGCCTTTAGAAGTATTCCCGGCATGAGCCGCAAGATGGTTCACGAATTTGAGGAATATCGTCCTTACACTTCCATGCAGCAGTTTCGTCGCGAAATCGGCAAATACGTCGATGATAAGGAAGTCTCCCGTCTCGAACGCTACGTTTTCATCAAGTAGCTCCGCACTGCAATAGTCACTCTCCAAGCGGTCCCAGTTTATTTCTCTGCTTCTTCCGGGAATAGCTTTATCTCAAAATAGTTGGTGCCGTCGAAGTATTTAATAGCGGCTGCCTGGATCATGTCCACAGTGAAAACGCCTGTTCGGGCTTCCCATTTATGGACAGCATCGAACTCGATATCGTTTCGTATTTAGGTACTCAAAACGCTCACCCAAAAGCCGTTTTCGCGCAGACTTCTTTCATATGCTCGGGACTGTTGTTTCTTGGTGGAAGAGAGTGGTATCTCAGTTTTAAATACTATAGTTTTCAATCAAGTGATTGTTCGCTTCGGGCTAGCAGAGCACGATGACAACACCAAAGATTTACTTACGCAAAAGATCATCGAAGCTATTCAGGACCAAGATTTCTGCCATCTCGGCAGTTCCGTTTGGAAAGAAAACCTAAAACTTTTTTAGAACCTAAAGATAGAACTCAGTTTAAACGTTGTATCCATTTGCTGGCGTACAAAGCCTGTTCGCTCATCCAAATAGGTTTGATTTACAACTAGAAAAAGCTTTTTGCCGGGCCGATATTCCCATATCAAGCGGCTATTGATTCCCATTGTATCGGAAATCGTATCGTATTGAGCAAGATTTGACCATGTAAGATCCGGCGTCACATTTACAAGGGCAGTCAATGATGTCAGCTCAACATCGAACGCCGCATTGGGCAATTGCACATCCTGGTAAGTGTAGGCAACTTCTAGCCCAAAATGCTTTGACGGGACGATGCTGAACTCTACAGCATGCTCCTTACGTTCACCGTCGTAGAAACTGCCGAAAGAGTACTCGTATTCCATACTCAGCATACGCTGCGTCGCAGTCGATAAACCGAGTATTCCTCGGTTCCATTCATAATCGCCTACAGGAACAATCCCACTTCTGAGCACAGTGAAATCCTCAAGCGGAGCATCGAAACTATTTTCAAACTGGAAATAAATTTCATCAGAAGATTCGAACTCCAGACTCAGCGGTGTGAATAGGTGCCGAGAGGATTCCAACTGATCGTCTAGATTAGTTATGTACTCACCTTCGTAGGACAGAATATACTGTCGGAGCCATTGAATCTCTTGAGGTCTTGGTTGATAAGTCCAAGTAGTCGAATAGCGGCGGATACCCTTGCGAGGAGCAAAGCCTAGAGCCGGATTGAATTTGTCGTCCAACTGCATAAAGGCTCCGTCGATCTCGAATTCGTCAGCTGGAAATACGAAGTTCCCCCCAAAGCTCGGCGCTAGTCCATCGTCGAAACGGGGATCGTCCGAATGGGATCCGATAGCATACGCATTGGCCTCCAAGCGGTATTTTCCCAGGAAGTCGCTGGTAAGGTACCTAAAGTCGGATCCGAAAACCAGATTGTCGAATTCCGAATTGGGATCTCCGTGAGTTAACAAGACCCCAACGGTCGATTGCTCGAGCACTTGTTTGGAAACGCGCCCAATAAAAACGTTCTGACTATCCAAAGTATCCGAATCACCGATAAACGCATCTATCACTCCAATATCGTATTCACCCACTCTTCCGGATACCTTCAAGGCACCTACAAGAGGTACAACTTGCCCGTTGGTGTTCAGTCCAATGCGCCGACTAAAATAGGGCAAAAAGGAAGGCGTTGTTCGCTGTCCCCGTCGAAATCGCCCTTCCAATCCTCCAAAATTGAATACCCCCGCATCCTCCAAAAAAAAGCGTCGCTTTTCAGGAAAGAACAGCGAGAAACGGGTCAGATTCACCTGCCGAGCATCCGTTTCCGCGGCAGCGAAATCCGTGTTGTAGCTCAAAGTAGCGCCCATTTTAGGAGAGATCCGATAGCGAATATCGCCGCCCAGCTCGAAATCGAAATCATCTGTGCCGGCAACCCTGTCCTCGGATTGCGTTCCCAAGATGTAAGGATTGAATTCTAATCCCAATCCTTGCTTCAAGTCGCTTAGCCCATGCAATTTTCCGGCTTCGGCCACATAATAAGAGCGCATCGATGAACGCGGCGACGCCCAGATGCCACGTTGGTTCTTCCTTTTCAAGCTTCGGCTAACATTCAGCCCCCATATGCTTGTTTCCGGATCAAAACTGAAGGTAGTCAACGGAAAGGCTGCCTCTGCAAACCAACCATCTTCGGTAACACGCGTTTTTACCTCCCATATGCCATCCCACTGTGTATTCAGATTAATATTGTTGCTGACGACTCCATCTTGACGCGTTCCGTTCGGGTTGAATCGAAACCAGTAGCCGTTACGCTCATCATTGAAAGTATCGAAGACGAGAATAACGTAATCATCGGGTCGCAAGGTATCATCCCGCCGCATGTAGCGAGCCACGATTTTATCCGGATCTGTATCCCAACACCAAATCGCGACGTACACATTGCGACTGTCGTAGGCTACCCGAAATTCAGTCTGCTGATCCATCGCTTTTCCCGGGCTAGGAACATTCTGAATAATAGGACCACCTACGGGTGCCTTTTGCCAGACCTCGTCATCGAAATAAGCATCGATCTTCGGCTTTGTTTCCGCTCGAACAGCGTCGAGTTTCGGCTTATAGCCTTTCTCGAGGCGGTACTCCGGAATCTCCGGATTATCCGGAACCGTCCGCGTGACCGCCATGGCGGAGAGGGGAAGGCAAACTAACAAGCAATACCTGAGGCAATTAAGAACCATCTATAAACAAAAAGGAAACGAAGTTCCCTAAGGATTTTAGGGAAACCCTCAGAACACCAAAATGTTTATCCTAAAACCTGATGTGTCAAACCAGCGGTAGCATAACGTAGCAAATTCGAAACCTGATCATCGGAATCAAATGGTAGTCTGGGACCGACCTTACGGTAGCGAAACGAGAAGGGCTTCGATAGATTACCACCTATACGTGAGCCGCGAGATCCCGGTTGATCTAAATCAAACCTCCACCTCGGAGGCCAGGGGCACTTTCAGCGTTGCTCGACAGCCTTCACCAAGGGTCGATTCGATCGATAGATCGCCACCTAAACGCTTAGCAGCAGGCCTGCACAAAGACAGACCCATGCCAGATCCCTTCTCCCCCGCAGAACCTTTCGTCGAGTAAACGGAGCCTTCGTTAAATAGTTCATCGATCACATCTGGATGAATCCCTCGCCCGTTATCATCTACACTAACTAGACAAG